>DATDLS010000001.1:0-7555 GCA_036519195.1 Occallatibacter sp.
GGGCATCATAGAGACAGAGGCATGGCCAGACGGTCAAGAACAGATCCCCAAATCTTATTTCTATCCGGGATCTCCAATTCGAGATTCATTAGGTCTCAACAGCCATTCGCAGCTCTACTTCACGGGAGTTCGCGCGCGCCAATACCGTCCGAGTAAAGGAAGCAAAAATGCGCCAACCTACCACCGACAGGGAAGCTACCCGACGTGCCAGAAATAAATCCGTTGACCGTATCTGGCAGATGCCTTCAAAAGAGATGACATTGCCTACGACATCTTCGGAATCGTCCGGCAGCACAGGAAGGTACATGGAATCACGCCGGCTGAATTTCAGAAGAGTCCCCAGCTTCTCTTTAGCTCGTTCCTCATCTCTCCGAATGGGAAGAATGCGAAGCAGTGAAGCATGAGCTGTTCTGCCGGGCACAAGGTCGCAGGAGGAATTCAGCACCGCAAACTTCGGCATTCCTGCAATGCGCTCTCCATAGAAATACGCGGATTCGGTTTGAACAATGTCTTCCTGCAATACGGTGAACTGATCGTCTGGAGTGTCGAATCCCAGGGCTGCGGTTTCGCCATATTCGATCGGCTTGCGCAAAATCGCATTCGCAGCGTTCCATACTTCCAGACGCGCCTTTGTGCCAGCCAATCCTTTGGAAAAAGCCTGAACAGCCTGGATCGCTTCCTCGCTATGCGAGATCGATCGTAATTGCTGTTCGAGCTCTCCAAGCAACAATGCCATACTCAAAACCGGGGCCTCGGAATGGTGGCATCCTCAAGGTTGAAGTCATCCGCGGCTTGCGCGTTGACCTCTTCCTCTGTGAGCTCGAATGCGTCATGCCCGTCTCTGGTTGGCAAAACTGGAGAACCGGCAAATAGCGCCGCAGAATGAAGCAAGAGTTGTATATGTTCCTGATCCGGGTGCTTAGCAACGACTTGAGCAGCCCGGATGACGACGTTCAATCCTTGCCGCAGCCGATGGATGTCCGCAGCCAGACCAATGAGATGCTGAAAGTCCGCATCGCGCAGGATGCGGTAGCTGGTGGCCCTTCCCACAAGGGTGGCTACACCATGCTCGGGAATCTCTTCAAGCGCCGCATTCCCTCCTTTGCGAAACTGCTCGAACGAACTCCAGACTGGTCCTGGAACCAGAGCGAGGGCGGTAGAGCGAGAGAGAGAAGTAGACATGGGATGAAACCTCCATCTAGAGAATAACATAAATCCAACGAAAGTCCAACGGTTTCGTTGCTATGTCGTTGGGAGCGAGCATCGAATAAGATTTCTAGGAATTTTATCCAACATCTCCGTTTTCTAGGTTCAACTCCAAATAAGCCAATGACCTTTGGAAATGGCACTGCAAAAGCCGTCTCTTTGAGATTGGAATCACTGACATACAGGGTCTGATAAAGCACTTCAACCCCACGATCAACCCTTCAATGGGGTTGGCAATCACAATCCGGATGTGGTCATCCAGCGACCTTTGGGAACCAACGCCAAAGAGCTGATGCCCTAAAACGTTCCAGGACGAGAACACCCCCGGAGGTATTGGCGAACGGAACAATGGCTTTCGGCGCGCCTTCCGGGGACAATAAATCGCGCTTGAACTCCAGCGTTTTACCTTCGGTTCGACTGAACAGAGCAATCAGATCCGCAACTCTGCACTTTACTCTGAAGCTCAGGTCGGGAGAAGTCTTCCGAGTCGGCTTCATACCAATTCGTGACGCACCGCGTCACGAATTGAAAATCCTTTATACGATCTTTCAACGTGTCCGTTCAGGACACCGAGTGGAAAGTTCTTCCACAGTCTGCGTCGCCGTAGCGAGTCAGGTAACGCGAGCAGCTTCATCCGAGATTGGATGGTGAGACAGCTGACCACAGTCCACAAACTTTTGCCCAGCTATCCCAGAAGCTGCAATCCGAATCGGTTTTATATTAGCGATTGTTGCGGAATATCTATGTTATTTACGAATAAAGGGTTAGGTGCAGACCTCACGCTCGAAAGGAGATTCTGCGCCTCAGAGCGTTGCGGCCCCCGCAACCACTTAGTGAAAACGCCAACCCAGAATAAACCACCCAGTCAGACGCCCCCAAAAGTGCCGGTCGGTTTCTTTGTGTTTGTAGGGGCCTTTTCATGGTTATGCGTTCCTCAATGCCATCCTGACCACCTAGCTGTTCGCCTCACGCTTGGCGCCCATCAAGGCGTTCCCATACACGTTTATCGTCGTCGAAACCTGTGCGTGGTGCATCAGATTCTGCTGCACCCCGACAGGCGCTCCAGTATTGTCCAGCCACGAACGGCAGGCGTGCGGAAGGTGTGCCACCCCACGCCGTCGTACTTCCCGGCTGCCTCCCAGCGCTCCTCATGAATCGGCAAACGACCGCCGTTCGGAGTTTTGCCTTCTTCGACCATCCCTCCTATCGTTCATCCGCAGTCGCAGCTGACCATCCGCCGCTTCACCTCGCGGAACTTCTCGATGCACGATCTGATCGAACGCCAGATGTTCGCCGCTGTACCGGCAGGTGTTCTGACAGAGGCTGTCCGACGAGGCGACAATATCCTTATCTCCGGTGGAACCTCGACCGGCAAGACAATCTTGCTCAATGTAATGGCCGACGCCATCCCGGAATCGGAGCGAATCCTCATCATCGAAGATGCCGCCGAGTTACATATCCGCAAGCCGCATGTGGTCCAGGAAGCCCAGACCGATACGCATCGGAAAGCTGTTACCTTCGATGACCTGCTCAAAACGGCGCTTCGTCACCGGCCCGACCGCATCATTCTCGGGGAGATTCACGGGACCGAAGCGCGTACCCTGTTGGACTCCATGAATACCGGGCATCGCGGATCGCTGGCCACCATCTATGCCAGCAGCGCACAGGGAGCCCTGTTCGGCTGCGCACTCTGCTTATGCGCGTGGGACGGCATCACTTTTGCCAGCCGAGGCAGACGCCGAGATACGCGCCGCCATTCATAAGGTCATTCATGTTGATCGCGAAGGTGGGCAGCGGCATGTCCGGGAGATCCTGGAATTGCTATTATGACGATGTAGCTGGAGGTCGGTGGAATCAGGCTGACGGGTATTCCAACCGCGAGGTGAATTCCGATGAGCGATCAGGATCTGAAAAAGACGCTGGATGCGGTAGATGCTCTCACTAAGGAAGTGACCTCTTCCAAGGAGAAGGCATTGGATTTTCTTGTCCGAGCTGGCTTCGTGACCCCATCCGGTGAACTTACCCCCCAGTACCGGCAAGGTGCATAGTCTAGCCGCCGCTCTTTCGGGCGCGTGGAAGCATTCCAGAACTCGGTCATGTTCTGCAACGTATAGGCTGGGGTCATGCCCTTCTGGGTGAGAGCACGGATTGCGCCGCGCACCAACGGGAATTCCGGGTGATCACCTTTCGAGAGACGAAGCAGAATGTTGCTGTCGGCCAAGTAGAGGGATGACCTCGCCATCAATCATGATCCCGATAAAGGCTTTCGCGAGAGAACGCCTCTGCCGGCAAGACAGGAATCTTGTCGGAGTATCGCGTCAACCCATCCAGCGAAGCCTCAAATTCCTCCGGGCTGAGTTTGTGCGCCACAGGCCCTTTTGCTGTCGCAGTCTGTTCGGCAATCAGATGCTCGACATAGCTCTGCGGCGTCAGCCCGCGCGACTGAACCTGCGCGGCGAGTTCGTCCGGGATGGTGACCGTGACCTGCATGGGTTAAGGATAACAAATGCTCCGTGGAAAGACTTCCCATTCGACTCGGAGGATGCGCTCTGACGGAAAACCCAACGACCGTACTATGTATCAGCAACGGCTCGAATCCGCGAGCCTGCAGATCGCGGATATTTTCTTCGTTCGGCATCAGGGCTCCTCCCTGATCTCAAACTAGGGCTGACGCTCCTTGCCGACCGTTGCTTTTTTGTATCGACCTTTCCATCTGCGTCAATCGTCGGAGCCACACGTTGCGCCAGTCGAGACATATCCACCCAGAACCCGGAAATCTGGAGGTTTTGTGCCCCGACTGCTCAGTGAGTTACTCGGTGGAGATTTGTCACCAACTGAGGTTGCGGCTGAGAGGGGCCACAATTATTCGTACTTACCGAAAACTACGTTTCCCGTGCAGATTGGAAAGAGTGAGCGACTTAATCTAAGGGGCGGCCTGCACTCCGGCAATAAGCCGGGGCACCGAGGCGGCTTTTGGCCTAAGGCCGAACAGGAACCGGCTGACCCTGAACGGGCGAATGCAGGTCTGCTAGATGACGAGCGAGCCCAAGCCCGTGACCACGGTCAGCAGGATTACCTCGACCGGCACGGGAAGGTGCAGCGGGAACAGCCAGAAAGCCGCAACCAGCAGGATCGGCTGGTGCAACACGTAGATCGGTAGCACTGCCTCGTTCAGGTACGACAGCAGTGGCGACGGCCGGTTCACTGCCGCCTTCGCGAAGCCGCATAGAGCGCACATTACGGCCAGGCATACAGCCCCGAGACCGCGCTCCAGACCGGGTCGTTTACCCGCGACTGGATCGCCAACAACACGACCGCAGCGGCCAGCAGGCCAGTCACGAAAAGCCCCAGCCACTTCAGATGGGCGCCCCAGTCATTGACGAGCGCGTCGGTGATCGGCACCTTGGTTAGGATCAGGAGGTTGGTCGCCACGAGCCAGACGGGTGGCGCGAAGATCAGCAGCCACGGCGATACCGGCCGGCGGCTGTAGCGCGCGCCAAGCCGCCGCACCGCCCAGATCGCGCCCGCCGCCGCCAGAGTGTAGATCAGGAGATAGACCAGGAACCAGAGGTGGTCCCAGGTCGGCATGGTCATGCCCAGGGGCCGGACCAAGGTCTGGTTGGCGCGCAGGTACTGTGTCCACCAGAACGTCGGGTAATCCATGTGCAGGCCGCCGCGACTCACGAGCACCACATAGGTCTGCGGCGGGATCACCACGAACATGCCGGTGAGGATCACCGGAAGCAGCCGCCGAACGCGGTCGCGGGCGAACGCCCCCGGCCCTAGCTTGTTGATCAGGAAGCGGCTAGCTACTCCGGATATCAGGAAAAGCAGGACCAGGCGCCAGGCGCTAAGCGCGCTCATCCACGGCTCGATCGCCCGATAGAGACGTGGGCTCTTCAGGTTGTAGCGCCAGCTGACGTAGAGCATGCCTACATGGAAGAAGATCAGTGCTACGAAAGCCAATACCCGCAGCCAGTCGAGGAAATACTTCCGGGTGTCCATTGCAGAATTCCTTCCGAAACCGCGAGACGGTAAGGCGAATTTCATGGATTGGTTTGTCAATTTAAAATTTATCAGTAGAAAATGGCCCCGCCCTATCGCCATCCCATAACCGTCTATCGCGCCCTCAAGTCCGCAACTGCAGAAAAGAATCACAGCAGAAGAATTGCCACTACAACGGCACTCGCAGTATCGACGAGGCATCGAATTTTAGCTGCCGTTTGCCTCAATAGCCCACATAAGTTCGGAAGTTGACCCGCTTCCCTCTACGGTCCCAGACCGACTCCAGTTCCCTGTTTGAGGCCGCTTGCTCAGACCGCAAACATAGGCGATGATCGTGGGCAGCGATGAGTAATGCACCCACCATCCCGCCAGCCCGATTCCCCCTACAGTCCCAAACTGATTTCAGTTCCCTGTTCGCAGCAGCCCCTAACGATGTCTGGATCGACAGCAAGCCGTCGATCCGTATCCACCCTTACAATTCTGCTGGCTGAGGTTGCTGCCGAATCTGCTCTACATCCCGAAGTGGCGGGGCTCCAAAGAGACGGCTGTATTCGCGGGTGAACTGGGTGCGGCTGACATAGCCAACGTGATATGCCGCAGCAGACGCATCCATCGCCTCGACCAACATGAGCCGCCGAGCCTCCTGCAAGCGAAGGCGCTTTTGATATTGGAGGGGGGTCATGTTGGTGAGTGTCTTGAAATGGTGGTGGAGCCCAGAAGGACTCATGTTCACTTCCTGGGCGATAAGCTTTGTCGAAAATGGCTTATCGAAGTTCTCTTTCAACCAGCTGACTGCCTTCACGACGCCGCTGGCATTGCCATCTGCTTGTGCCATTCGCTCAAGTTGTTCGCCTTGCTCGCCACGCCACAAGCGGTAAAGAATCTCCCGATGCAACAGAGGTGCGAGTACAGCACTGTCCTCCGGCTTTCCGAGGAGCCTGAGCAAGCGGAGTACCGGATCGAGTAATTCCGGCGTCATTCTGCTGAGGAAAACACCGCGATCAGGCTTCTTCGCCCGTTGGAGCTTGCCGGAGGTCCGAAGCGACGGAATTTGTTTCACGTCGAGGTCCATGTGCATCCCGAGGAATGGCTTTGCTTTCGAGGCACTCGTGACTCTTCCAGAGACGGGTAGATCGAGTGAAACCACCAAACAGAAGCCGGGGGCGTAGGTGAAAACCTCGTCACCCAACTTGAGTTGCTTGCTTCCCTGGGCGACGATGGCCAGAGTTGGACACTGCACTACACCCTGACCCGGCTGCGTCCGCGAGGAATAGCGAGAGAGATGCAAACCAGGAATTGGAGTAGGAAAAGTACCGTCGATTCGCGTGTTTGCCTCGATCAAAGATGCGAGCTCGGATGACATGGCACGTCTCCCTCAGTACATATTCCCAGAAAAGAGCGCTTGAATGGCGAATTGCGGCTCGATATCTGGAGGATCAGGCACAAAATTTGCAGGATCAGATACCCCAGGCAAGCCCCTGCTGGATTCTCATAGAGATAAGTCAGGAGCGCAAGAATGCCCATGAAGAGTTGTAAGGTGTCGCTGTCAGCATTGCATCGCCTGCGAGGAGAAACCCATGCCTGAGCTTTCGCACATCGATCCCGCGAGCGCTGCGCTGCTGGTGATGGACTGTCAGGTCAACACCCTGACCAAATTCATGACGGCCGCGCAGTCCGCCGACGTGATCACTTGCGTGCCTGATCTGCTCGCCATGGCGCGGGACGCGGGCATGATGGTGATCCATGTCGTTGTCGCCTTCCGGCCCGGTCATCCCGAGGTCAGCCCCCGCAACGCCCTGTTCAGCGGGCTGAAGGCGAACGGGATGATGGTGGCCCGGACCGAAGGCGCCGCGATCCACCCGGCCGCCGCGGCGCGAGAGGGGGAGGCGATCGTGGTCAAGCACCGCATCAGCCCGTTCGTCGGGACCGACCTGGAGACGCTGCTGCGCGCCAACGGCATTGATACGCTGGTGCTTGCGGGTGTCGCCACCAGCGGCGTCGTTCTGTCGACCGTTCGCCACGCCGGCGATCTGGACTATCGCTTGGTGGTCGTTCGAGATTGCTGCGCCGACCCACATGCCGAGCTGCATGCGATGCTGCTCGACAACCTTATCGCGAAGCAGGCGGCTGTCGTCACCACGGCGGAGTTCGCCGGCGCCCTGCCTGGCAGGTCTTCATGCGAAGTGAAGAGCAAGGAGTCTTAGTAATGAACATTGCTCTGTGGGGCTTGCAAATTCTGTTTGCCGCACTCTTCATGCTGCACGCGGTGCTGCATCTGTTCCCGCCTCCCCGATTGAAGGAGATACTCGCCGAGCAGAACATTCCGGTCAAACGGACGATCGCC
>DATDLS010000002.1:0-25279 GCA_036519195.1 Occallatibacter sp.
CGATGGTAACGGTCTGTCCCACGACCGCCGGCGACCGTCCATACTCCCGCTGCCACAGCCCATCGCTGATTACCGCAACCGGGCCTGTTCCGGCCGCGCCAACGTCGCTCGGCTGAATCGCTCGTCCCAACTGCGGCCGAACCCCCAGAACCGCGAAGTAGTTGCCGGAGACCAGTTCCGTCGTTGTCGGCTGCTCATTGCCGCGAATCGTCGATGTCGCGTTGAAGTCTTTAAAGCCGAATATCCCCTGCATCACGCGGTTATGCGCCTGCAACTGAAGAAAAACCGGATACGAGAAGCACTCGCTCTTCATTCCCTGCGCCTCGCCATCGAAGGAACTCGACCAGCTATGCACGATGTGGTTGTCGCCGCTCCAGCCGAGGATCTGCAACTGTTCTGGATGCCAAACGTTCAGCCGGTTGTAAAGCAGTTCCTTGGCAATCGAGAAGATGGCCGTGTTCGCGCCAACCGCCAGCGCCAGCGACGCAACCGCAATCGCGGTAAATCCAGGACTTTTCCGCAGCACGCGGAGACCATGGCGGACATCTTGGAAGGCAGTAGAGAAAGACAGAAACGTGCGCGATTCTCTGTGGCGCTGTCGCAGCAATGTCGCGTTGCCGAACTGGCGTCGTGCGGCTGACCTGGCATCTTCCGGACCCATGCCCTGCCGAATAAACTTCTCCGTCAACAGTTGAAGGTGAATCTGCATCTCACGGTCGAATTCGGATTCGGCCCTCTTCTGGCCGAAAAGACGGCGAACTCTCGACACCAGCCGGCGGGCCCAGGAATTCATCTTGTCTTACCCCCTTCCAAACGCAAAACGCGACCGATCACGCCGGAAATTCGCTCCCAATTTTCCGTCTCGGCCGCAAGTTGCTTTCGCCCGCGACCGGTAATCGAGTAGAACCTGGCCTTACGGTTGTTCTCCGATGTTCCCCATTTCGAATCAATCCATCCCTGTTGTTGCAGCCTCAGCAAAGAGGTGTACACAGTGCCCTCATTCAAGGTCAATACATCCTCGCTCACTTGCTCGATGCGCCGTGCAATCCCGAATCCATGCAAGGGACCCAGCGCGTGGAGGGTTTTCAAAATCATCAAGTCCAGTGTTCCCTGCAGCACTTCGGATTTATTGGTATTCACGGTCGCTCCTTTGGCCATTGAAAGGAAAATAGCACGACTCCTATGCAATGTCCATACGAGAGGTCCGATTGGCGATCGGCCACCGTTCCGGTCGGATCGTTTGAATGTAAGTCAGTGAAGAGCACGAGGTGTCAGAAAAAAGCTGAACTCAGCCTGGCGCGGATCCAGAGAACACCACGAAGGCTCCGCAGAGGCGACACTCCAGTGAACGGTAGTGTGAGTGAGGGTGGAACCTTGACGGAACCCTTTCCGCCCGCGCCCATCCCGCTTGCCCGCTCGTCCTGGCTCGGCTCCAGCATGGTGAAGCGCCGGCAAACGAGCTGGCCCGGCGGCTCGGTATCAGCGGATCTGCCCTCACCGGCCACCTCTGTGACCTTCGGCGCGCCGGCCTCTTCACCCGCAGCCGCTCCCGGCAGCGAAGGCCGTGCCGGCGGTGCCTCAGGCCCCCCGGTTCAAGATGAATCCCTGGATTGAGACCTAGCGAAGATTCGAGCGGGAAGGCGCCGACAGCCTGCGAGAACAGCTGAAAATCATGAAAGCCAAAAAGCAAAAGGAGGCCAGGAAAGATGTCAAACGAATCGACCAATCCATCCGGCGAGAAACTGTCACTGCTCGTGTTTTCGATGCGCCCCATGCGCTGGTCTTCGAAAGCTGGACAGACCCCGAGCAGCTGAAACTCTGGTGGGGCCCGCGCGGCTTAACCTACAGGTTCCATCAATTCGACATCAAGCCCGGTGGCGCATGGCGTTTCACCATCGACGGACCCGATGGAAACAACTACGAGAATGAGGCGGACTTCGTCGAAATCGACGCGCCCGCGCGCATCGTTCTCGATCCTGTTTCGCAGCCGCACTTTCGTCTCACCGTGCTCTTCGGGCAACTCGGCGGGCAAACCAGGATCACCTTTCGGCAGCTCTTTGAAACGTCGGCCGTCTATGACGGGGTCAAGCCCATCGCCGTTGACGGCACCGAAGACAAAATGGACCGTCTGGCCAGCCTCGTCGCCAAAAGGCGAGCGGCTCAAGAACGAGCGGCTCGAGAACAACGTGCGCCGCGCCCGGGACAGCGTGGATGCCCGGCCCTGGCGCCCTTCATTCCTTCGCGCCTGCCACCAGCACCGCTGTTAAATCGTCCGGCACTTCGCCCGCGAGAAATGCTGCCCGATGGTCCGGGTCGCCCAGGTCCATCTTAAAGTGGTGCCAAAGGTCGTCCCGATAGACGCCCATATTCCACGGCCCGGAAACTGAGTCGGAGAACTGCCACACAATGTGGAATCCCTCCTCATTCGTGAACCCCTCATTGTCGGCCTGAATGATCGCCTCGCCGCGCTCCCATAGCGCCGAACGCAGCGCATGCAAAACGTTGCCGCCTTCCTCGGTGTCCGCGCCCTGCAGATGCTGAAACGCATACACCGTCTTCACGTCCTCCAGGTAATCCACGAGCCAGCGGGCCCCGCTCTCCGGCTTGCAATCCTCGAGTTCTTCGATAAAATCCGCAATTTCGTCCTGCCCAGGCGACCCGTCATACACCGCGTTCCGCTCAAGCACGGCCACCTCAACCTCATCGACACTCGAAAGCAGCAGCGACTCCCAGTCCTCCTCGACGCCGCACTCAATCGTCAGCCGGTAATCCGGGTGTCCGCTACGCACCACCTCCGCCAGCTCTTCGGCGGAAGGGAACTCTTCCTGCTTCGATAAAACGCGTGTGTAATAGGGCACTTGAATTCTCCTGGCTCATCAAAAAAACAACTCGGCCCAGGAACATTTTACCTGCCGACATGGGATTTCGATTCCGATGTGCCTACTTCGTCGTCAGCGCCTCAACCCCTGGCAGCTTCTTGCCTTCCAAAAACTCCAGCGAAGCCCCGCCGCCGGTCGAAATGTGCGTGATCTGGTCGGCAACCCCGGCCTGGTTAATCGCGCTTACCGAATCGCCTCCGCCAATAATGGAAATCGCTGTCCGGTTCGCCGCGACTGCCTGGGCAATGGCGTTGGTGCCCACCGCAAATTTCGGAAACTCGAATACCCCGGCCGGCCCGTTCCATACAATCGTCCTGGCCGTTCGGACCACGTCCTCGATTGCCGCCACCGACTTCGGTCCAATGTCCAGCCCTTGCCAGTCAGCCGGGAAGTTCTTTGACGTGTCCCACGGCTGCGTTTTTGCATCCGGCCGAAAGCTGTCGGCCAGAACATTGTCTACCGGCAGAAGCAACTTCACGCCCTTGGCCTTGGCTTTGCCGAGCGCCGCCTTGGCCATGTCGATCTTGTCCTCTTCCACCAGGCTCTTGCCGGTCGTCACGCCCAGGGCACGCTGAAACGTATACGCCATGCCGCCCACGATCACCAGCGTATCCACCTTGTCGAGCAGGTTGTCGATCACGTCGATCTTGCCGGAGATCTTGCTGCCGCCGATAATTGCCACAAACGGTTTCTCCGGCGCTTCCAGCGCTTTGCCCAGATAGGTGATCTCCTTTTCCATCAGCAGCCCGGCAACCGCCGGTTTGAGAAAGTGCGTGATGCCTTCGGTTGACCCGTGCGCCCGATGGGCGGAACCGAACGCATCGTTGACATACACCTCGGCCAGTGACGCGAGCGCCTTTGAGAACTGCTCGTCGTTGGCTTCTTCCTCGGCGTGAAAGCGCAGGTTCTCGAGCAGCAGCACCTGGCCCGATTCAAGCTGCCGCGCCAGCTCATTGGCAATTTCTCCAACGCAATCGGGCGCAAATCCGACGTTGATCGAGTAGTCGTTTTCTTTCTTGTCCAGCAGTTCGCGGAGCCGGTCGACGACAGGCCGCAGCGAGTACTTCGGATCTGGCTTGCCCTTGGGCCGGCCCAGATGCGAAGCCAGGATCACCTTGGCCTTGCGCCCGAGCGCATACTCAATGGTGGGTAGCGTAGCCACAATACGTGTGTCGTCGGTGATTTCCTTGCCGTCTTCCGAGAGCGGTACGTTGAAATCCACACGGATGAAAACGTGCTTGTTGGTCAGTTCAATATCGCGGATGGAGAGCTTGGACATGGTGCGAAGACCTTTCTTGAGGGCTTAGGGTTAGAGCGTCAGAGACCGAGCGACACGGGACTACTTTTCTGGGCCTTCGATCACCGCGTCCATTTCAATTTCGATGCGCCAGCTAGGATTGAGCAGCGCGGCCACAACCACCATGGTCGCCGCCGGACGATTCTGCGGGAAGAATTCGGCATGCACGCGACCGACCGCTTCCCAGTCTTCGAGATGCGTCAGGTACATGCGCGTCCGCACCACATCGTCGAGGCGAGCGCCCGCCTTGCCCAGAGCTTGACGAGCAAGGTCGAAGATGCGCCGCGTCTGTCCCGCTGCGTCTTCGTTGTCGGCGCCCACCGGACCCGTACCCGACAGATGAACCGAGTTCCCCACGCGCACCGCGCGGGAAAACCCGATCGTGGGCTCGTAAGCAGATTCGCCACTAATGTTTTGCCGCATGGGATTTTTACGAGCTACAGGAGACAAGATGAAAGAAAACAAAGGTCAGATCAGGAGAGATCAGGGGAGCAGCAGCCACCGGCGAGTCTTCAAAAAATGATCACTGCTCCCTGTTCTTCTGTCGTTTAGAGTCCCTTGGAAGCCAGGAACCCAATCAGGTCTACAACACGGTTGGAATATCCCCATTCGTTGTCGTACCAGCTCAGCACCTTCACGCTCTGGCCCACAACTTTGGTCAGCGGCGCGTCCACAATCGACGACAGCTTGTTGCCCTTGAAGTCCGAGCTGACCAGCTCGTTGGATTCAACGCCCAGAATGCCCTTGAGCTTGCCTTCGCTGGCGGCCTTGAACGCTGCATTCACGGCTTCGGCGCTGGTGGTCTTCTCGCTGATGATCGTTAGGTCCACGATCGATACGTTCGGTGTGGGGACGCGGATCGCAAATCCATCCAGCTTGCCGGCTGTCTCCGGAATCACCAGCTTCAGCGCTTTGGCGGCGCCCGTCGAGGTGGGAATCATGCTCAGCGCAGCGGCTCGTGCGCGGCGAAGGTCCTTGTGCGGCGTATCCAGAATCACCTGGTCGTTGGTGTAGCTATGAATGGTGGTCATGATCCCGGACACCAGGCCGAATTCCTCGATCAGCACCTTCGTGATCGGTGCCAGGCAGTTGGTCGTGCAGCTGGCGTTGGAAATTACGTTGTGCTTGGCCGCGTCATACTTGTCCTGGTTCACGCCCAGCACCACGGTGATGTCTTCGTTGGTGGCCGGAGCGGAAATGATGACTTTTTTCACCGTCGCGCCCAGGTGAGCCTTGGCCTTGGTGGCGTCGGTAAAGAAGCCGGTCGACTCGACCACAATCTGCGCGCCGGTCTCTGCCCAGGGCAGCTTGGCGGGGTCGCGCTCGGCATATACCTTGATCTTCTTGCCGTCCACGGCGATGAAGTCATCGCCGGCCGTCACTTCGTTCTTCAGGTTGCCCAGAATCGAGTCGTACTTGAGCAGGTGTGCCAGCGTGGCCGGGCTGGTCAAGTCATTCACGGCAACAAATTCAATTTCAGGATTGCCCAATGCGGCGCGAAAAACGTTGCGGCCAATACGGCCGAAGCCATTGATACCAACCTTAACTGCCATTTGCCTTTTCTCCTTGGTGATCGGGTGAATCGCGGTTGAAAAATGAAAGTTTGTTCGGCGTTTAGAGCGCGTCCAAAATCGAATTCCACCAAACCCATGATGGTAACACCTCTCCCCAACCGGACCCCAGGCAATATCCGGTCCAAAATTTCTTGGATTCCCACCCTTGAACTTTAGAAACTTCCTCAGGCAGAGTCCGATCGTTCCGGCGATCAAACCGGCCGTACCGGGGGGCCGGGTGCACACCATTTGCAGCGCCGGCGGCAAGTATGGTATTCGGGTATCACGACTGAAGGTGTAGAAGGCTGCATGAGAAGACGTTCAAGACGCGCGCCCATTACCACGGAACAGACAGGCAGAATCGGCCAGGAACTCCCATCGAATCAACCGGCTCCGCTTGTGCCTTTCTATCCCGACGAGGTTCCCTCAGCGGCAAAGTCAGCCGCGCCTCCACCCGCTCAGCGCCCAGCTCAACCATCCCAGTCGGCGTCCCCGTCGCGCCAACCCCGGTCTGAGCGCGCTGCCCGTCCGGACGGCCAGGGCAGAGACGGCCAATCGAGAAACGAGATCCAGGCCCGCACCGACGGACCGGACAGATCGGAACGCCGGGAAAGACCGGCACCAGGGGACTGGCCCGCCCGCCAGCAGTGGAGCGAGGCTGCCGGCACTGGCCGCTTTGAGCTTGAAACCCAGCCCGAGACCCCCAGCGTGCCTCCGCCCGCTCCCGAAGCAGCCGTGCGCTCGCCCCAGGCCCCCAAAGGCTACGTGGTGCTGGCCATTGGCCTGCCCGGTTCGGGTAAAACCACCTGGTTCCGCCGCCGCGGCGTCACCCCACTCTCCAGTGACCTGCTGCGCAATATCCTCTTCGATGACGTCGAAGAGCAGCGCTATCAGGGCCTGGTTTTCTCCACGCTCCGATCGCTGCTGCGGGCCCGGCTTATCGCCCGAATGCCCTGGAACTACGTCGACGCCACCAACCTCTCCATCCACGAGCGCCGCCAGTGGATCAAGATGGCCAAGAGTTTCGGCTATGAAGTGCAGGCGGTCTTCTTCGACGTTCCCTTGGAAGTCTGTCTCGAGCGCAACTCCAAGCGCGACCGCTCCGTAAGCGAAGAGATCATGCGCAAGATGGGGGAAAAACTGAAGCCGCCGGTGTTTGAAGAAGGCTTCGACAAGATCACCGTGGTGCGGGTGAAAAGTGCGGCTTGAAAGAGGCCGATTCGCCCTCCGGCTTGTTTCGCACGGCAGGGGCCGCCGCGGCGTTTCTATCGATCCCTCGAGCCATCGATTTCACGATGATTTCCATTCTGAGCCTGGCGCCACATCAGGTGACGCGCGCCAGGCGCGCCCCCCGCGGCCGGCTGGATCCAGCTGGATTTTCGCCAACTTCCCCACCAGTTCCTCCCGCACCATTTCCTCTTCGCCAGATGGAACAACGAAGGACCTGCCTAAGGACGACATGATTCACATCTTCAATCCAAAGTGAGTTGAGAATAGATCCAGGCCGAGTATTCTGGAATGCAAAGAGGATTCGCCTTGAACACTTCCGCCCCCTATATCGAACCCTGGCTCAGCGGCACCCGCGCCGAAGTTCCCGCCGTCGGCCGCGCCGTTCTGCACGCCCTCGATCTGGCCCTCGACGACCTCACCAAATGGACTGAAGGCCTCAGCGACGAAGAGGTTGAGGCACAGCCATTGGGCCTGCCGTCGGTCGCTTTTCATTTGCGCCACATTGCCCGCTCTACGGACCGCATCCTTACCTACGCCGAGGGCGGCCAGATTTCGACCGAGCAGCTCGCGCTCCTCAAAGCCGAGCAGTCCGGTGAAGAATCCCTCGGCGCATTGCTTGCCGAAGTGGAAACCTCGTTCCGCAACGCCGGCGACCGTATCCGCGGCCTCGCCACCGCCGACTTGAACACCTTTCGCGGTGTGGGCCGCAAGCAGCTGCCCACCTCCATTGGCGGCGCGCTCATTCACGTGGCTGACCACACGCAGCGCCATGTCGGCCAGGTGGTCACTACCGCCAAGGTGCTCAGGACCCTGCGCACCGAATCGTGTTGATCCGGCCCGAATCTACTGCTTGGCGATCAGGTCGGTAATGTGGCCCATCTTTTCGTGCTTGGTCTTCAGGTAGCCGGCGAATGTCTCCTGCGGCTCCACTTCGGCCGAGATGCGCTCCACCACGGCGATGCCGCCGCTCTCTAACGCAGCCACCTTTTCCGGATTGTTCGTCATCAGCCGCACCGCGGACACTCCCAGCAGCTTCAGCACTTCGGCCGGCAGCTCAAAGGCGCGGCAGTCGGCCCGATAGCCCAGCTCCACGTTGGCTTCCACCGTGTCCATGCCTTGATCCTGCAACTGGTAGGCCTTCAGCTTGGCCATCAGGCCAATGCCGCGGCCCTCTTGCTGCTCGTACAACAGGATTCCCGCACCCCTATCGGCAATTTTTCCGAGCGCCAGCTCCAGCTGCAAGCGGCAGTCGCAGCGCAGCGAGCCAAACACATCCCCGGTCAGGCATTGGGAGTGAATCCGCACCAGCGGCGGCGCGGAGTGAATGTCGCCCATCACCAAAGCCACCAGTCCCTCGACCGCGCGGCCATGCTCGGCCGCAGGCTCGCAATCCCGCCGATCGGCCAGCACACCTTCAAACCCAAAAATGCGAAACCTGCCCCACCGCGTAGGAAAATCAGCCTCGGCAATCTTCTCCACCCGTTCAAATGCCATGGCTCCATTCTACCGCGCAGCCATGAGCGATCCGGAACCTGAGGATGCGGCAGCTGTCTGGGGTCGGGAAAGCGCCCAGCACGCCGCCACCCTCTCCCCAACTCCCGTGTTCCCAGTCCCGGGTCCCCGAATCCCCAATCCCTCGTTACGATACATTGAACAGGTATCCGACAAGCACCACCGACAAGCAATGGCACCAGGGAGAAAACAGTGACCGACCGCATCATCTGGATAACGCTGCTCGTGAAGCTGGGTGTAGTGGCTTCAGTCGCCAGCATCCTGGCGCGCGTGGTCACGTTCCGCCGCCTGTTCTTTGCCGAGCGCCGTACCGCGCAGCAAACCATTGCGCTCTTGGCGTTCTTCCTGGTCCCGCTTACGCTCGGCGTATGGGTTCGGTTCTGGGTGCCCAACTTTCTGGCCGCAGACATTTCCTTTGCCGCCGTCGTTCTGCTCGGTCTCGTGCTCGGCCCGCGCTGGGCCATGCTGGGCGGCGTGGTGCTTTCACTGCCCGCGGTCTATCACCGCGAATACCTGGCACTGCCGTTCAACATCGCGCTGGCCCTGGCTTCCGGCATCCTCGGCCGCTTTGTCGAGGCCGAAGAGATCTGGTCTTTCACGCCCTTCATCGACCTCAGCCTCTGGCGCTGGGTCCGCCGCAACCTCCGGCAGCCGCGCGTCGATCGCCAATTCCTGATGCTGTTTCTCATTTCTGTGATGGAAATGGTCCGCGACTGGCTGGCCCACGCCTATCCCCACCGCCTCTTTGCCCTGCTCGCCAGCCATACTTGGGTGCAGGTTTTCGTCTGGCTCTCGGCGCCCATCGACGTCGGTATCGCGTTAAAGGTCTGGAATACGCTGCGTCTGGAGATCAAGCTCGAAGAGCAGAAGCGCCTGCTGCTCGAGGCGCGCCTCGACGCCCTGCAGCGCCAGATCAATCCCCACTTCCTGTTCAATACCCTCAACTCCATCGCTTCGCTCGTCCGCATGAAGCCGGAGATGGCCCGCCAGATGACCGTCAAGCTGGCCAACATTCTGCGCGCCCTGCTCAAGGACCACGACACCTACGTTGCCCTGCGCGACGAACTCAGCTTCACGGACGATTATCTCGACATTGAAGTGGTCCGCTTCGGCGCCGACAAACTGCGCGTCGAAAAGGAAATCGATCCCCGCACTCTCGACGTTCTGGTGCCCAGTATCCTGCTCCAGCCGCTCATTGAGAACAGCATCAAGCACGGCCTCGAGCCACGCCTCAACGGAGGCACCGTCACCCTGCGCAGCCGACTGGAAGGCAATCGCGTGCTCATTGAGGTGGCCGACGATGGCGTGGGCATGGGCAATCGTCCTGCCACGGCGCTGCGCCGCACCGGGGCCGGCATCGGCATGAAGAATGTGCAGGAGCGCCTCGAAGTGCTTTACGGCAACCTGGCGCACTTTGAAATTGTCAGTAATCCCGGCCGCGGAACGCTGGTCTCGATCGAACTGCCCGCCAACCTGCCCGACAGCTTCTAACCTGTTGGCAGTTTGGCGACAGGGATTGGTTTCGAGGGGAAACTGCCGTGCTGATGACCCTCAGGTTCCGGGGAGTCGCGACCGCTCTATGGCCGCCGGAGACTTCGTCTTGACCGATACCGGTGCACTCATCCAGAGCTTCGGCGAACACTTCTTCACGGTTGCCGGTGGATTCCGCCAGGGTTGTGGAAGACGCCTAGTTCCCGCCCTTTTCCCTGGGAAGCACCAGTGCCACCAGCCCAAACTTCGTCTTCCCGTTTTCGGCGCGCTCAACCCCCACGATCCTGAACTGCTCCGGCGTCCCCGCCCGCAGCTCGTGATCGCTGTCACTTCCGTCCACCGTCATACCTCCGCTCTTGTGGTCCCCGCACGTCAACCCGCTCTTCGCGATGGTCAACGAGCCCACCGGCTTGCCGTGGCTGCACTCCAGTACCTCGCCGAACCTGGCCAGCGGCTTGCGGTAAAAATCAAGTACATGCTCCGGCGAGTCTGTCGTCACAAAACTCGCTGCCTTTAGGCTGAGGTGAAAGCTGTTCAGCAAAAAACCCAGGTCCGCCGACGATGAATCGCTGTCCTTGTCCTTGAACGGCGTCGCTCCCGGATATTCTGGCAGCCCGATATCCTTCGCCGTCGCATGCGAATTGGCATGCACGTTCAGGCTGAAGTCCGAATTCTGCGCACAGCTCGGGACTGCAATCGAAACTGCAGCCATGAGAACGATGGCCGGCATCACCGCAAGAATGAATCGACGCATAGGACAGTACCTCGCTATCCTATACGCTCGCCTCCGTCATCAGGTTCCCGCTCGATCAACTGGCTCCGGGGCATCCGCTGGGTGGCACCCGGGGGTGTTGACCTTGGCAGGAGCAAGCCCAAGCCGATCCGGGCTCATCGTTTCCTCCCCCCGTTGGTCAAGGCGGGCTGTGACTTACTGAGGAGGCCCGATTTTCACAGGGGTTTAGGTCCCGAAGCGGCTCTTGAACTAAACCGCTTCAGGGGGAAGTCAAGGTTGCCGAAACTTACAACTGGTCTTTCGAGATGAAAGGTTGTCCGGACAAACGCCAATGGCCGGAAACATATCCTGCTCTTAACCCAGCAAGAGCAGGATGTCGGCCAAGGTATCTACTCTCTCAATCTCAGGCAAGGAAAAATCCCTTTTCCGCAATTGAGGCTGATCATTGCGCTCCTCCGCCTCCGCCGGAGACGCCAAGCACCATTTGTGTGCCGCCGTCTAGTTCGATATCCTGCTTGGCGCCAAGCAGGATGCCGGAAGCCTGACCCATCCTTGGATCCTGTTGTCCCGGCGCATTATTCGCCACGAGCACACCGGGAATCGACGTCGTGCGGATGGCGATGTTGCCGTTTCTGGCTACTATGGTCCCGGGCGCAGGAGCACCGTTTGCCGTGGGAGCGGTCGCAGCATCGCCGCTCGTGGCTTGCGACGCGCCACTCGCCTTGGCGCTGCCATTCGCTCCACTCGTGGCGGGGCTGGGAGAACCGGCTGCTGAAGGCGCCATCGCGGCGGAGCTGGTCGATGCCGCATCTCCTGCGGGGGAGATCGACTGAATCTGCGAGTGAACTGGCACGCTCTGGCCGCCCTTCAACTCGACGTGGTCAAACTGGAGCGCCACTTGGGAGTTCTCGCCCCCCGCACTCGGATGCACCGCCATCACATGTCCCACGAGCTTGGACCCCTTGGGAATCGTGGTTCCGTCGGCGGTATTTACCGACGTCTTGGTCTGGACCACCACACTGTCGCCAGCTTTGGCGGTCTTTGAATCCAGCTTGCTTACCAGTTCGCCGCTTACCGGACTCATCTCTACCGCGGGTGAGGCCGGGCTCGCGGCCGGACTACTCGGCGGCGGTTGGGTCGCCGCGGGGGGTTGCTGCGCCGGCGGCGGTTGGGTCGCCGTGGGGGGTTGCTGCGCCAAAAAAGGGACGCTTGCCAAAGCGAATAGGGTCGTTACAAATGCTGTGCCTGTTTTCATTGAAAATCCTCCGTTGATTCCACACTGCCGCATTCCCACGTCCCGGGCGCGGTTACGAGGTTCTGGATATATCGCAAGCGTCGTGCCAAACCAGAAACCTCCGCGCAGATTGCGCCAAGCAGTTGAATGGAAGCAGATTGGCGACGATCGCGCCAGATTGGCGCAACTCGAGCTCGGCGCTCGAGCCAAATCAGTCCCCAATTCTCCTTGAGGTTCGCGTAATTCTTCCCGGATCGGGTAATTCTTCCCAGGTCGAAATTCACCTCTTGCCGGTGTTTTTTGCCTGGCTTCTGAGGTGAGGAGCGGAGGCCGTGGACTGCATCCTGATCAACGTGAGCGGATCGTCCTGCTCCTTGAAAACCCGGCTTTCGGGCAACGGCGATTCCTAGCGATTGATCCAGGTGAATGCTTCGATTTAGAGGAAGGCAATTGGCTCAAGTCGCTTATTTTAGAAACACTTATGGCATTCCCCCTGGGGATCCCATGGGCACGACGTCCTTGTTATTTGTTGCCAGGGTGAGGGTTGTGTTGCGGGGAGGAGCCTGTACGGGCTGACCAATCAACCCACCTCGAACCCGCCGTTGATCAGCTATCGCTACACCTGCTGCCGACATGAGGAAGGCTCCACCGGATGCTTGGCCCGATGTGCCAGCCACACTTCGTACTCGTCTCGGATCGCCTGCCCCGGCTTCCGGAACGGCCGCTTGCCCTCATGCAGAAGCTTGAGAAACTCCTCGTACTGTTCGCCGGTGCTGGTGCCGAACAGGGAAGAGGTCGCCGACCCAAAGGTAATCGGGGTCGCCGCAGCTGGTTCGCTCCCATGCGCAGCCGGTGTGCCCCCATTCTCTGCTTCCGCTGCCGGCCTGGCCGCAGCAGGTCCGGTCGAAACCAGTCCCACCGCGGGCAGGATCCTGGTCAAAAGGTCCTCTGTTGTTACCGCCTTCTTCCTTCCGCCGCTGAACAGCCAGGTCACTTCAAACGGCGCAATGGCCGGAACCAGCAGGCGGATCACCGCGAAGAACGGAATCGTGTGCCGTCCCATGGCGATGCCAACCACGACCGCCAGGCAGGCGGCGTGGGTCACGACCGTCTGAACGATGGGCACGGAGAAGCCCGTTTCCTTCTCCGCCATGATCACGAGAAAGCCAAGGTAAAGATGATAAGAGACGAGAATCGACAGATAAGCGGCCAATGCCCCGTTGCCCATGTAATGGCCAATCAGGTAGCCAATACCGCTGCAGATTAAGAACCCGGCTTGCTTCATCTTGTTCCCATCTCGATTCCTGAGCAGCGCATCAGGTTGTCGCGCCTTGCGGGCGGTTTGCTTGGTGGTTTGGAATGATGATTCCACCTCTAAATTGCCCGGTCCATTGCACTTTTGAGTCACGACCAAAGCCTTCAGAGTGAGGAAAGCAGGTCAGGCACCGTACCCTTCCAGGCCAGGCGCCATGGTCGAAGTGCAACCGAA
Source organism: Occallatibacter sp. (assembly GCA_036519195.1). GTDB lineage: Bacteria > Acidobacteriota > Terriglobia > Terriglobales > Acidobacteriaceae > Telmatobacter. The sequence continues at coordinate 13,419 of DATDLS010000002.1, forward strand.
GCGGAGGGGCCGGCAAATCACCTTGCCGGCCGGGTTCCAGACCGGGGCGGGTGCTGCTCTACTGCCTGGCTTCGAGCGCCAATACCGCGTAGCTCGTAGCGGCGTCCGTCATAAACTTGCCCACGTTGGTTTCAGGGTCGCGACTCTTGTTCAATGACCAGGCCGGCCACGCGCCGGTCCTCTTGTCCTGGTTGGCGATCAGCCACGCAATGCCGCGCGCACTGTGTGCTTGGGCTTGCGTCTTCAGCTGCGGATCTTTCCTCACAGCCTCTTCGAGCACCAGCACCGTCAGCCCCGTGGCATAGCCATCCGGACGCGTCTCAAGCGGCGACCGATCCACGCGCTTCCACGTCCCCAGGTCGGTGAGGCTCCAGCCGCCGTCACTGCGCTGGCGCTGGTAAAGGTCCGCCAGCAACTGCGTACGCTGTGCGACCGTCATCACGTTCGGAAACCAGTGCGAAGCCCACAGCGCCACAATCTTGTTCAGCAGCGGCTGTGCTTCATAGTGGCTGCGCAGGTAGCCGGTCAGCGCTGCCAGGTTGCCGGCAATCCTGGCGTTGTCGCGATAACGATCCGGCGCCTTGCCCACCGCCACTGCCATCAGCGAGGCGCCATGATATTCACTCTCTGTTGACTCCCACGGCGTGTAGTGAAAGTTCTGCCACACCCACGCGCCGGCCGTTGTGTCGCTGGTCGACTGCAGAGCCCACGCGTTGTCGAACGCGGCCCGCGTCACCGCGCTGAGGTGTCCCCGCCGCGCGTCATAACTTGACAGGATCAACGCGTTCAACACCGATTCGGCATCGCGCGATTCCACTTCCTTGCCCGTGCCGGAAACCGCATCGCTATAGAACGGAGAAATTTGCTTCCACATCCGCACGCGCTTTTCAATGCTGGCCAGCATCACGCTTTCGGCCGGGTTCAGCGCCTGAGCGCCCTGTTCGCGATCCAGCACCGGCCGCGCCAGCCCATAAGGCGCCTGCGTGTGACAGGAGACGCACAGCGTGCCGTGGTCCTTCTGCGCCCGGTCCCATCCCTGCCAGTAGAGCTCGCGGTCATCCAGATACCGCGCTGCCGCCGGCCGATCCCACCCTGCCGGAGTGCTCTCAGCCGCCGTGCTCTCGACGGTAGTCCTCTCCACCGTTTTGCTCTCCGCTGGCTCGTTCGTGCCCCGCGTCACCGCCGCCTGCACCTGCCTGGAAGAGCCTCCGCAGCACTGAAAGCCCAACAGGGCTGCGAAAACTCCGCCCGCGGCCAGACAGGCCGCCCATGCTGGCGTCAAAAAATCTGATCGGGTCATCCATGATGGGGTCTGGGATGGGGTCTGGCCGGGCATGATCGTCATCGCGAAACCTCCGGGTGGATTTTTTCGCGCCAGGCTGTGCGCAAACCGTCGATGCTGGGCAGCTTGTGGGTGCAGGATACGGCAGAATCAGCGGCGCGCGACAGGATTCGAGGCTGCGGTCTTCAAGAAGGGCGCCGGGAACAGGCAGCCAGTCCCTGCGGAGTTAACTCACCCACGCGCATTCAACCGGCGATCGCGCTATGCTCAAAAGATGGTCCGCTTCACTGTTCTCGCCTCCGGCTCCAAAGGCAACTCGACCATCGTCACCGGCGGGCGCACGCGCATCCTCGTCGACGCCGGCCTGAGCTGCCGCGAACTGTTCCGGCGCATGCGGCTGGCCGAGGAAGACCCCGAGACCCTGGACGCGGTCATCATCACCCATGAGCACACCGACCACGTCAGCGGTCTGGCCGTCACGGCGCGCAAGCTCGGCATTCCCGTCTACATCACCGAGGGCACCCATCGCGCCTGGATGCGCTGGCTTACCCCCCGCCGGCAGATGACGCATGCCGAGTGGGTGGAGCAGTGCCGCAGGCAGGCAGCAGAGCGTCAGGCGGAAGCTGAAACGTCCCAGTTTGATCCCTCAACCGAATCCGACGAGTCGGATGCTGCGCCTGTGTCGGCAACGGACGCTTCGCACAATGAGGTTTCGGGAACCCTGGCTTCCGAGCCACAGGCGCAGCGTGAGCCGGGTCCTGGCACGGCTCCTGCTTCTGGCACGGTTCCTGGCCCTGACGCTGGCCCGGACGCTGGCCCGGGCGCTGCCAACCCCGTCCCGTCGCGCAAGGAAGACCCCACCTGGCTCCCCGCGGTCGAATACTTCCAGGCCGGTCAGCCCTTCGAGATCGGCGACCTGGCCGTCAGTCCCTTCACCATCCCCCATGACGCGGCCGACCCGGTCGGCTTCGTCTTCCGCTCCGAAGGCGTGCGCATGGCCTTGGCCACCGATCTGGGTTACATTCCGCCCAACGTCAAAGGCCAGCTGAAAGGAGTCGATCTCCTGCTTCTGGAGTCCAATCACGACCTCGAAATGCTGCGCGACGGCCCTTACCCCTGGTCCGTCAAGCAAAGGGTACTTTCGCGCGTTGGTCACCTCTCCAACGAAACTGCAGCCGCCTATCTCGAAAACGAGTACGACGGCCAGGCCGCCTACGTGATTCTGGCCCATCTCTCTGAAAGTAATAATCTTCCGGAATTAGCGCGGGTCACCGCAGAGCGCGCCCTGATGGGCCGCGCCCGCCTCCTGGCCAACAAACTATTGCTCGCCAGCCAGGACGACGCTCTCGAGTCTATTTATTTTTGAGTCAATCAGTTACAATGGTAAGAGACAGGCCCCACTCTGTACCGCAGTGAGTGACAGGGGTAAATTTGGCTTGAAGAATGCGCCAGTTGGCGGGATTCAGCCGCCAGGGCACGAACCAAGATGAGCAAGTCCGGGCCGTGAAAACATGCACCGGTTTGAACAGATCCAGCATCTGAGGTGTAGTGGCCGAACCCTGTCTCGTTTGCCGCGTAAATTTGAGCGGTTGAGCACATTCTTTGCAAGGTGAGTCGAAAATTTATGGTGAGTACCCGATGCACGGAACGAGTTGTGGGCGCCATTCTGGCAAGCTGGCGCTATGACATCTCCGGAATCTCCCCGGAGATGCGCAAGGACTACGAGTTCCACTTTACCGAGTGCCCCCATTGCCGCGCCCGGCAAAAGTTCCATCGCAGCCTGGACGTGTCGCTGGCCGTTCTCACTTCGCTGGCGGTATTCTTTTTCCTCTTCGCCCTCGCGGTTCTTCACCACATCAAGCCGCTCGAGAATGTGGCCTTTAAAGTGCTCGGTCTGGACATCTTTGACATGTACCACATGCTGATGTCCGCAGCCACGGCGGGTGTGCTGTTCTCCGTGGTCGCCTTCGTCCTGGTGCTGACCACCACGCCCGTACCGACCTATCTGGGCGGGATCGCAGCCGAGCAAGCGCGCTTCATCGAAGAACGGCTCCCCGACGCCATCAAATCCCTCCGCCCGCGATAAAGCCTTCTCGAGAGCACAAAAGATCCTCAGGGCCTCCCGAAACGGGAGGCCCTTTTGTATGCAGAGGTCCTGAAAGAACGATTCTTCGAGCCAGCGAGAAGGCGGCGCCGGGACAAGGCCGCCTAACTTGTTGCAGGTGAACTCCGAGTCACTTTGCAATCGGTGTCCGCATATCTCCGCCCGTCATTTCTGTGGGAAGACCCAGATCCAGGATATTGAGCAGCGTCGGCGAAATATCCCTGAGCGATCCGTCGTGCCGCAGCCGATAATGCGGCGCATCTTCGGCCACATAAATCATCGGCACCGGATTGGTCGTATGCGCGGTGTGCGGTCCGCCCGTCACCGGGTCCTTCATCAGCTCCGCATTGCCGTGGTCGGCCGTGATGAGCCACGCGCCATTACATTCCCTGACGGCCTTATAGATGCGGCCCAGTTGCGCGTCCACGTGTTCGCAGGCGCGAATGGTCGGCTCCAGCCGCCCCGAGTGTCCCACCATATCAGCATTGGCAAAGTTCGCCACAATCAGGTCAAACGCCGTATCGTTGACGGCTTTCACAATCGTGTCGCCGATGCATTCGGCCTTCATCTCCGGTGCCAGATCATAGGTAGCCACTTTCAACGAGGGGCACAGAATGCGCTCTTCGCCGGGGAAAGGAACCTCGATCCCGCCGTTGAAGAAGTACGTCACGTGGGCAAACTTTTCTGTCTCCGCCACCCGAAGATTGCGCAGCTGGAGCTGCCCCAGCACGTTGGCCAGAATGTTGTCCATTGACTCCGGCGGAATCACCAGCGGCAGTTCATAGAGCTTGTCGTACTGCGTCATGCAGGTATAGTGCAGATTTTTCGGAATCTCGCTGCGCGGAATCGCCTCGTCCAGAGCTTCCCACCCCGGCAAGTCGCGTCCTCCGTGCTTGTTAATGCCGCTTTCGCGAGCCAGCACCCGCGTAATCTGCCGTGCGCGATCGGCGCGGTAGTTGAAGTTGATGCACACATCTTCATCGCGAATCTGGCTTACCGGCCTGCCTGCGCCATCGACCACCACAAAGGGAATCAGGAACTCATCCGTGACGCCGCTGTTGTAGCTCTCCTTGATGCGCGCCACCGGGTCCGGATACGCGCCGCCCTCAGCCTTGCCCGCCACCATCGCTTCGAAGGCCTTGCGCTCCCTCTCCCAGCGCTGGTCGCGGTCCATTGCGTAATAGCGCCCGCTGAGGCTGGCAATTTTGCCCACCCCGTACTCACGCATCTTCTTTTCAAGTGCCGCAATAAAACCCGCGCCGGAGTTGGGCCCGGTGTCGCGCCCATCCATGAAGGCGTGCACAAATACCCGCGTCAGCCCATATTCGCGCGCCGCCCGCAGCAGCGCGTAGAGGTGCTCCTGATGCGAGTGAACGCCGCCGTCTGAAACCAGCCCGAACAGGTGCAGCTGCCTGCCACCCTCGCGCGCATGGGTCATGGCACGCGCAATCGAGGCATTCCGCTTGAACTGATCGGCGGCAATCAGCGCGTCAATCCGCGAAATATCCATTTGCACTACGCGCCCCGCGCCAATGTTCAGGTGCCCCACCTCGCTGTTGCCCATCTGTCCATCGGGCAGGCCCACAAAGTGGTCGCTGGCTTGGATCAGCGTATTCGGGTATTCGCGCAGCAGTTTGTCATACGTAGGTTTTTTGGCCAGGGCGATGGCATTGTCGGCTGCTTCAACACGGAAGCCCCATCCATCCAGGATGGTCAGAACGAGAGGACGCTTGGCAATGGGCACGAAGAAAATACCTCGGCAGAATGAATGGACTCGACGGGTTGACGGGGCGATGGATTGGACCGGTTCACTGATCGAAGCACTCATCCAAGAATAAACTGCCGGGCTCCTTCGATAAGGGGGGAATGGGATGTGGCCCCTTGAGCGCGGATGAGCACAAACGTTCGCCTCTTGGGAAGAGTCATTGCCAAGAGGCTCGTCGCCATCCATGCCATCGAGGATTTTTTCGCCGAGTCGCGATGCCAGAGGCGAATGGCCGGATCATTCAATCGCCTTCTGAGGCTTTCGCCATGTGCCAGAGCCGGCCTTCGCATTGAGCGAACCCTGGGCGCCGTTGCCTGCTCATCGCGCTGCTCCAGTGCTCCCTCTTCGGTATCGCCAGTTGCTCGGCCCGGGCGCGCGATGGTTCCGCCGGAGCCGGGCACGCGGGAGCTTCGCTGATCGGATCCGAGTCGAAGGCCTTAGGAAATCCGCCGGCCCTCATGAACTGTTCCCGATCCTGAGCCTGCCAAGCCGCTGCAAAAAAAACGACCGGATGGACCCGAGTCCGCTCCGATCGTTTTTTCTTCTGATCTGATAGCTAGGAGTTGTAGTTCAAGCTTTCCAGCCCCAGGTAAACTGCCCCCGGGCCCAACTCCTCTTCAATGCGCAGCAGCTGGTTGTACTTGGCGATCCGATCGGTCCTGCTCACCGAACCGGTCTTGATCTGCCCTACGCTGGTGGCCACGGCCAGGTCGGCGATGAACGTGTCCTCGCTCTCGCCCGAGCGATGCGACATCACGGACGTGTAACCATACCGCCGTCCCAGCTCAATCGCTTCCAGTGTCTCGGTGAGCGTGCCAATCTGGTTCACCTTGATGAGGATCGAATTGGCCACACCCTCTTCAATGCCGCGCTGCAGGCGCTTCACGTTGGTCACAAACAGATCGTCGCCCACCAGCTGAATGCGGCTGCCCAGCGTGTCGGTCAGCAGTTTCCAGCCATCCCAGTCGTCCTCCGCCAGCCCGTCCTCGAGCGAGACGATTGGATACTGCCGGCTCCAGTTTTCCCAGAAGTGAACCATCTCCCCGCTGGTCAGCTCGCGCTTGTCGCTCTTCTTGAAGACGTACTTGTTCTTTTCCTTGTCGTAGAACTCGCTCGAGGCAGGGTCGAGCGCAATCGCAATCTGCTCGCCGGGCTTGTAGCCGGCTGCCACGATGGCCTCGAGAATCAGTTCGATGGCCTCATCATTTGACTTGAGCGAAGGAGCAAAGCCCCCCTCGTCGCCCACGGCCGTGTTATAGCCCTTCTTCTTGAGCACGCCCTTCAGTGTGTGGAAGGTCTCCGCAGCCCAGCGCAGCGCATCGCTGAAGCGCTCGGCGCCGACCGGCATGATCATGAACTCCTGAAAGTCCACGTTCGAATCGGCATGCGCGCCGCCATTCAGTACGTTCAACATCGGCGTGGGAAGGATGCTCGCATTGACCCCGCCCAGGTAGCGGTAGAGCGGAATCTCCAAGCTCAGCGCCGTGGCCCGCGCCGCGGCCAGCGATACGGCCAGAATCGCGTTCGCGCCCAACTTGGACTTGTTCGCCGTTCCGTCCAGGGCAATCATGGTCTGGTCGATCAGTCTTTGATTGGAGGCGTCCATGCCCTCCAGCTCCGGCGCGATCACCGTTTCAACATTCTCAACCGCCTGCAGCACGCCCTTGCCCAGGTAGTGCGACTTGTCACCGTCGCGCAGTTCAACTGCCTCATGTTCGCCGGTCGAGGCGCCCGAGGGCACAATCGCGCGGCCGAGCGCGCCACTTTCCAGAATCACGTCTGCTTCCACGGTCGGATTGCCGCGCGAGTCAAGAACTTCGCGGGCACGAATGGCAACTATCTCAGTCATATCGCTCCTCATGATGCGGTGCTGTAGCCGGTCATTCAATTTGGGACGGCGATCCACGGCCAGAGTTTCGCCGGCCGCGCTTTGAATCGTGTTCAGAAGCTGCGGCACTTGGGAAATAATCGTCTCCGTCCAGGTCAAAAAGCGTGTACCTAACGTTTGGATTCTAACAAACCAGGGAGCGCGAACTCGTCGGGCGCCCGGGTCACAGGCGCTCGGAGTTGCCTGCGCTTTGTGTGCGCCGCAGTTAACAACTTTGATTCGTGCCGTTCGAGGCACAATCGAGGCTTGGATCGCCGCAGATTCCCGCCCTAGCGCTAATCTTAATCATGGCGGACTAAGCGCTGGACGAATTTTCACGAGCATGTGCGAAACTCGTCAGCAATCGCCGGGTCTATAGCGGGAAGGGAATTTGTGCCCGCCCAAGGAGTTCCCCACATGGCAAATCGAATCGCCCCATCGATTTTTGCAAGCACATTGTTTATCGCCGCTGCCTCTGCGCTTCTAGCGCAGGATGCAAGCCAGGCAAATCCCTACCAGGGTGTGTCCCATCCGCCCGCCGACGATCAGATCACCACGAGCGTTCCGGCGGACAAGCCGCCTGCCGGAACGCCCATGAACGCCGCGCCTGCTCCAACGGTCGCGCCTGAGACCTATGTGCCGCCAGCCGCTCCGCCGCCCGGCTCACAGGACCCCGCGCAATACCAGGCGCAGGCCCCCAGTCAATCTCAAGACCAGTTTGAGCCGTCCTCAATTGACCCCTCCGTCAGTTTTCCGTCCGCCGCCAGCCCAGCTGCCAGCGACGGTACCGACGGGGGCATCGTGCGGGTCGCGCAGGCGGCGCCTCCTGAATCCGGCGATCCGGGCCTTAATCAGCGCGCCTACGCCCATGATCCCGATGGCGACATCGTTCATCCCCGTCCGCTCCGTCCCGGAGAACTCGCGGAGGGCACCAACATTTACGTCAGCCTGCTCGACCGGCTCTCCACCTCGGAGGTCGAACGAGGCCAGCCCTTCCGCACCCGCGTCTCCAGAGACGTGATCCAAGGCGGCCGGGTCGTCATCCCCGCCGGTGCTGAAATCGATGGTCGAGTCGTTGCCGTTTCCTCCGGCCACGCCGGCGCCTCCGGCGCCTTGCGCCTCGAGCCCGATGCCGTCATTCTGCCCAACGGCGCCCGTTACCATCTGCATGCTGAAGTCACTGGCACGGCCGGCTCCCGCGCCCATGTCGCCGCTGAAGGCACGATCAAGCCCGACTCCCGCGCCAAGCGCGACGGCATTGAATACGGCAGCGCTGTTGGTTCCGGCGCAGTGGTCGGAGCCATCGTCGGTGGCCCGGTCGGCGCACTCACCGGCAGTCTCATCGGTGCCGGCGCCATCACCGTTCATTTACTGGTAAGCCATTCCCAGGTCACGCTGGAACCGAACACCACGCTTGTCTTCCAATTGACTGATCCGCTGCTTCTGGCTCGCGAACGCTCCAGCGGGGAGTAAGACGCTTGTCCAAGCGCTGCAGAGCGGAAGCGTTTGGAGCTGAGTGGCTTATTTCTCGACAGAGGGCCACCTTCCTCCAAACCGGACAGGGCACGCTTTCCGAGCCGGGCGCGTTCACTGGAACGCCGCCTTAGCCCATCGCGCCAATGTACTGTTCAGACAGCCCTTCACGCCGTCGGTTTCTCCGGCGCCGGCATCGACGCCAAAAACCGCCGCGCGAACTCCTCGCTGTACTCCTCGAGCAGTTCCTTCACCCGCGCCGGAACATCGGACCGCACAATCAATCCCGCGTGATGGTGCTTCTTCATGCGGTACACGATTTCCGCCGCATCGAAGGGCGCGGTGTCCGGCTCTGCGGTCTGTGCCAGGCACAACACGCTGCCCGCGTAGCTTTGGTAGTTTTCCGGCAGCACGTATTTCTCTCCGCGCAGGTTGGCCACTTCCACTCGCGCCCACTCGCGCCACAGATTCACACCCGTCGAGGCTTGCACCAGGTCAGAGATAAACGCCCCGCCCACGCGGGCCGCGATCTCAAGAAAATAAAACCGCCCGTCCGCATGAGCCTTGATGTACTCCCCATGCGTAACCCCGCGCGACATCCCCAAGGCCGGCGTCAGGCGCCCACTCAACTCGGTCAGTGCGGCCCAGTCGCTGCTGGACCGATCCACGGTACGCGTCGTGAACACGCCGCCCTCATGCATCACCTCGATCGGCGGCCGCCCGTATTGATGCGCCACGGAGAAGACCACCTTGCCATCATTCACAATCGAGTCCACGTGGAAGATATCGCCGGCTACGAACTGCTCGATGAGGAAGCGGCTCTGCCGATCGCCCAGCTCATCCAGCGCGCGCCACAACTGCTCCGGCTCCTCAAGCCTGCGAATCCCCAATGCTGATGCCTCCGACCGCGGCTTCAGCAGCCACGGCGGGGGCACCTGTTCGATGTAAGCGCGCAGCTCGTCGTAGTTCAGCACCCGGCAAAAATCCGGCACCAGAAACCCGGACTCCTCGGCTGCAATGCGCATGGCCAGCTTGTCGCGAAAGTAGGCAGACGCGGTCACGCCCATGCCGCGGATGCGCATGTGTTCGCGGATCTCGGCCGCGGTCACCAGGTCGAATTCATCGAGCGCCACAACGCGGTCGAAGCGCTTCGCGCGTGCCATCCAGGAGACGGTGTTCAGAATCTGCTCGCTGGTCAGGTGAGGCGGCATGGTGACAATGTCTTCGAGCGCCTCGCGCGGCCAGTCTGCGCCGTGCAGCCTGTCCACTGTCAGGAGCGTGGGCCTCACGCCCATCTCCGCACACTGGCGCATGAAGTCCTGGCCCTTTTCATAACTGGCGATACACAAGAACCGCTCGCTGCCGTTGCCCATCGAATCCCTCGCTGCCTAAGATGGCCATACCTGCTGTCTGCGTCTCGAACTCTTAAACCTGCCCCCAGTCCCCTTGGACTCCTAGTGAGGATAGTTCTACCATAGATGCTGCACCCGCAAACGCCTGCGCCGCATCCACCAGCGCTCGCAGCGCATCAAGGAGACCTGTTCGTCATGCTTTCGGCTATCGGGATTGTCGATCTCCACGACCGGCGCATCCGCGACTGGCACCGTTTTGCCGGTCAGCACGACCCATCGGCCCCGAACGACGAGGCCCCATCCGACTGGCTCAGCCTAGTGAGTTGCCAACACCGCGCCAACTTCGAGCTCTGGCACATTGAAGACGAAGCCCGCACACCGGGCGCAAGCGAAAGGGAACTGGCCGAGGTGAAGCGCCGCGTGGATTCTACCAACCAGCGTCGCAATGATCTGGCCGAGCAGCTGGACCAGGTCCTGCTCGGCTGGCTCAATGCCCGCAGTTTGCCCCGGCTGGAAGCGCCGCTGCACTCTGAGTCCCCCGGCCTGATCATCGACCGGCTTTCCATTCTCGCGCTCAAGATCTATCACACCGGCGAAGAAACCTGCCGTCTGGACGCGCCCCCAGGCCATGACGAGCGCAACCGAGAGCGTCTCGCCATCCTGACCGAGCAGCGGAAGGACCTGGCTCATTGCCTCGACGCCTTGTGGTCGGAAACCCTCGCAGGGAAGCGCCGCTTCAAGCTCTATCGCCAGCTCAAGATGTACAACGACCCCTCGTTAAATCCGGCTATGTATCGTAAACTCGGGAAGGAACAGGATTGAAATCTGCCTGCCCCCGCGAGCAGCCCCATTGACGTGCTGCGGGCGAATGCGTATAAAGATGGCCTGAGCAGCGTTCTCCTCTGGCGCAGATCTTAATCCGGCATGGACGCTGCTGGAAGGTACGCACGGGAATGGGAGCTGGCGGCAAACTCATGATGCAAGAGGCCCGAGCAGTGGCGCACGATCGCAAAAAGGAACCCACTCCTTCAGTCAAATCTGGAGCGCATACCTGCACGAATACAGGTCCAGCGTTTCAGCATTACCAGGCGGCCGTGCAGCTGCTGCAGCAGGGCAAGTTTGAAAAGGCCCAGGTTGGTTTCGAAAAGCTTTTGCCCAACGCGCCCATCGAGCTGCTTGATCGCTGCAAGATGTACATCATCACCTGCCAGCGGCAACTGGAAAACAAGCGCCTCACCTTCCTTACGCCCGAGGAGCACTACGACTACGCCATCTCCCAGCTCAACACCGGCTCTTACGAGCAAGCGCGTGAGCAGTTTGAAGGCATTCTCAACGGTCATCCCGGCGCAGACTACGCCTTTTATGGCCTTGCCCTGCTCGACGCCATCACCGGCCGCACCCAGGACTGCCTATCCAATCTCAGTCGAGCGATCGAGCTGAACCCGAGAAATCGCCTCCAGGCGCGTGCTGATAACGACTTTCAGAGCATGGTAGACGATCCCCGCTTCACCGAGTTGCTGTATCCTGAAATCCCGTAAGGTTTTTCAGAATGCGATCGTTTTCTTTGATTTAGTCCGTTTCTGTTGACTCCATCAGGTCTTGTTTTGAACTTGTTCACCGCCGATATCGCACCCGCTGCCAACCGCTCGCTCAACGTGGCTGAAACTTCCGCTCCGCCGGATTCGTTGCGCGTTGTGGCTATTGGAGGAGGCACCGGGCTGTCCACATTGCTGCGTGGCCTCCGCGAGCATGTCACTCCGGCAACGCCTTCGGCCCAGCCTGGATTGATCTCCGATCTGGCTGCCGTTGTCACGGTCACCGACGACGGCGGTTCCTCCGGCCGATTGCGCATAGGCTTCAACATGCTGCCCCCCGGAGACCTGCGCAACTGCATGATTGCCCTCAGCGAAGAAGAAGACCTGCTCGCCCAGCTGTTCACCCATCGCTTTCGCGGCGGCGACGCGCTGCAGGGCCACAACTTCGGCAATCTGTTCGTTGCCGCCCTCACGGAAATCACC
>DATDLS010000003.1:0-6998 GCA_036519195.1 Occallatibacter sp.
ACCGAAAGGCAAGAAGGTTGGCATCCATGTTGGGCGTGTTGCTATCAGGGCAACCGGAAGCTTCAACATCCAGACCGCCAAGGGCACCGTGCAAGGCATTGGCCACAGGCACTGCTCGATTATCCAGCAGAACGATGGCTACGCTTACAACTTCAAACACGAACGGGTTGCTTAAATACCCGCTCCTATCCAGCCCTGTCCTAAAGGGCGGGGTTTCTCGGAGGCTCTGATGAAGTTTTCTCTCGCCAGCGTTCTCCTGCTGGCCGTCGCCGGCTCAACTGCCGTGCCCACCTTCGCCCAGAGCACCCCCACACCGCCGCCTGCACAACCCACCACCCAGCCCCAGCCGCCCAGCGGCAAAGTCATCTTCTCCCGCTCTACCGATGAAAACGGCCAAACCACAACCCAGGCCGATCCCGGCCTCGCCACCGCAGCCAAACTGGCCGACACCCCCACTGCGGATGACGACGAGCGCCAGGCCGTCACCTTCACCAGCCTCGATCTCCAGGTTCACCTGCGCCCCGACGATCACCACATCGCCGCCCGCGCTCTGCTCACGGTGCGCAATGACGGCCTCAAGCCCCTGGTCCACATTCCACTCGAAATCTCCTCCACCCTCAACTGGGAGCGCATCCGTCTCAGCCTACCCGGCAGCCAGCCCAGGGACGTGACCTTCCCCGTCGCTGTCCTCAACTCCGATTCCGACCACACCGGCCAGATCCACGAAGCCGCCGTCACCCTCGCCCGGCCCCTGGCTCCCGGCGCAACCATCGAGCTTGACGCAACCTACTCCGGCTCCATTCCCGCCAACGCCCAGCGCCTGCTCGCCATCGGAACCCCCGACGACGTCGCCCTCCACTCCGACTGGGATCAGATCTCCCTTGACTTTACCGGCCTGCGCGGCTTCGGCAACGTCGTCTGGTACCCCGTCTCCGCCGCCCCCGTCATCCTCGGCGACGGCGCCCGTCTCTTCGACGAAATCGGCCAGCAGAAACTCCGCCTCGCCGGCACCCGTTTTCGCCTCCGCCTCGCCGTTGAGTTCCCCCATGGCCGCGCGCCCGCCGTCGCCCTCATCAACGGTCATCCCGTCCCGCTCTCGGTCACCGATACCGGAGGCGCCGACGGCGAGATCGACGGCGCGGCAACCGCCGACAGCGGCGAACAGACCCTCGGTTTCGAAACCCCCAGCCTCTTCCTCGCCATCCGCACAGCCAAAACGACCGCAAACACCAACCTCTGGCTGCTTGCCGACGACGAGTCCGCCCTCCGGTCCTGGACAGAGGCCACCTCCGCCGTTACACCCTTTCTCGAGACCTGGCTCGGCAGCCATCCCCGCTCCCCTCTCACCGTGCTCGACCTGCCCGACGCCCAGGATGCCCCCTGGGAAGCCGGCTCCCTGCTCGTGGCCGCCATCCGCCCCTCCAGTCAGGACCAGCTGACCGCCATTCTCGCCCACGCCCTCACCCATGCATGGATCCAGTCGCCGCGCGCCTGGCTCAGCGAGGGCCTGGCAACCTTCATGGGGACTCTTTGGACTGAAAAGCAACACGGCCAGGAACAGGCTCTCGGCACCCTCGAGTCCGCCCGCCCGGCTCTGGCCCTGGCCGAGCCGGCCAGCCCCGGGGAAAGCCCCGGCCAGCCCCTCGACCAGGCCATCTCTCCCCTCTACTACCGCACCAAAGCCGCTTATGTCTTTTGGATGCTGCGCGCTGCCCTCGGCGACCCCGCCCTCTCCGCCGCCCTCCGCGCCTACGATCCCACCGCTGACCTGATCCCCGCCAATGCCCCAAACAGCGCCTCGGTGCCGGGCGTTAATCCCACCCAAACCAGTTCCAGTCAAGCCAGCCCCAGCCAACCCAGTCCCAGCCAGCTGGAAAAGCTCCTCCAGCAAGCCAGCCCCGGCCAGCCCGGTTCGCTCCAGTCCACTTCAGCCCAGTCTGCTGCCAGCCAGCCCGCAGCCAGCCCAATTGGCTCCGGCCAGCCCAGTTCAGGCCAATCCGTTTCTGGAGAGTCCAGTTCAGCCAAGGCCGCCCCCCTCACGTCGAATCCGGACCAACCCACTCCCGACGAGCCCCCGGCCGAACCCCCAGCCAGTCAGTCCAGTCCGGATCTGCCGGGAATTACCGCACCGTCCACTGCCCCCCGCTCCCTCTCCTGGTTTTTCGCCGACTGGGTCAACGCCGACAAGGGCCTGCCTGACCTGTCCATCGCCAGTGTCTTCCCCGTGCCTGAAAAGGTCGGCACCTGGCTCGTCACCGTCAACCTGGCCAACAACGGCTACGCGTCCGCCCAGGTCCCGCTCACCATCCGCTCGACCACCAATACCGTCACCCAGCTCGTCTTCATCCCCGCCCGCGGCGTCGCCTCACCCCACCTGCTCACCTTCGGCAAGCCCACGCAGGTCCAGCTCAACGACGGCACCGTTCCCGAAACCCAGGCCACCGTCCACATCACCCACCTCGACGAGCCGAATCAGGACCAGCCAAAATCAGGCGAGCCCAGCCCCGAGCAGCACAACCAAGATCCGTCTCCCGCCGTCCCCTCCCCGCAACCTCACCCCTAGAGGCGTCCGCCACACGGAGCCGTTGATGCAAGGCTTTCCGTTGACGGGTGACTCTTTCGAGGATGTCCGCAGCCTTTGCGGTCCAAAAGAAGGGTCATGGCGTTTTTGTTGTGAATGTCGATGCCGATGGCCATGATCGGTTGTCAAGATCCCGGAAGATCCTGGAAGATTCCGGGCCTTCGTCGCTTGTCTGTCAAGTCGCGTGACAAGCGCGCGACCATCTTCAGCCACCAAGCCGGGGCAGACGTAAGGCGCACATGGACGCACGGTTGCTTCTCAACCCCATTTGCCTAATTCTTCTTGCTCGCATTCCTTGCCCGGACCTTGAACCAGATCGGCGTGCCTTTGAACCCGAAAGCTTCGCGAATTTGGTTCTCCAGGAATCGCTCGAAGCTGAAGTGCAGCTTGATGTCACGATCCGTGAACAGGATGAACGTCGGCGGCGCCACTGCCGCCTGCGTCATGTAAAAAATCCGGATCCGCTTCGACATCGGGACGGTTGCGCGCTGGAAGTCGACCTTCTCGAGGAAGCGGTTCATCTGTCCGGTGGTCACGCGCTTGCGCCGCTCCGAGGCAATTAATTTGGTCTCGTTGAGCAGCCGCGTCATAGCCTTGCGGGACTCTTCCTTGCTGGCCTTGCCCGTTGCTTCGAGCGCCGAGACAAAAATCACCGGTGCATAGGCCAGGTACTTGAGCACGCGGCGCAGCTGCTGCTCAAAGATCTCGCGGTCGGCGGGCGGCTTGCCGTCCGTGCGTCCGGTCGTGACCGCATCCCATTTGTTCACCACAATGATCACCGAGCGCCCAGACTCGTGGGCATAGCCGCCAATCGTAGCGTCGGCTCCCGTCACTCCCTCGGTCGCATCGATCACCAGCAGCGCGACGTCGGCAGCTTCCAGATGCCGGCGGGCCATGATCACCGACAGCTTCTCTGCCATCTCGTGCGTCTTGCCCTTGCGGCGGATGCCCGCCGTGTCCACAAAGCGGAATTGCGTTCCTTCAAACTCCACCACTTCGTCCACCGCGTCACGCGTGGTTCCGGCGATCGGCGAAACAATGGCGCGCGAGGTGCCGGTAAGGGCATTGAGCAGCGTCGACTTGCCCACGTTGGGCCGGCCGATGATGGCCACCGCGGTCTCGTGCAGCTCAAACTCGCCGTGGCTGCGATCGAGAGACTTGCCGTCCGCCGCGTCATCTTCTGAGTCGCCTCGGGAATCGAAATCAGGATCTCCGACCAGCTCCTCCGTCGTTTCGTCCAGCTCCCTGGTGTCGGCCTCCGGGAAAGCATCTTCGCCCGCTGCCACCTCCGCTTCGCCTTCGGCCTTGGCAGCCAATGGCAGAGCTTCGGCGATGGCGTCGAGCAGATCGCCAATGCCCAGACCGTGCTCGGAACTGATCGGGTACACGTTGCGCAAGCCCAGGCGGCGGAAGTTTTCCGCCTCGGCGGCCATCGCATCGCCTTCCACCTTGTTCACCGCCAGAAACACGGGCTTGCCCCCACGGATGAGCAGCTTCACCAGATCGTAATCCGGGCTCGCCAGTTCGGTCCGCGCATCCACCACCAGCACCAGTGCATCGGCCTCAAACAGGGCAACCTTGGCCTGGGCATAAATCTCGGTCGGAATCAGCTCGGGATCGTCAGGAACAATGCCCCCGGTATCCACCAGCCGGAACTGACGGCCTGCCCATTCGTACTCGCCGTAGATGCGGTCGCGGGTGATGCCCGGCTCGTCACCCACAATCGAACGGCGGCTCTTGGTGATGCGATTGAAGAGGGTGGACTTGCCCACGTTGGGGCGGCCGACAATGGCCACCAGCGGCAGCGCTTCCCGGCTGGGCGCAATGGTGTTACCCGACTTGCGATACTTCGCCAAATCTGCTCTCCCGTTGCGGCCGCTATAGCCCGGGCCACGGACTTCCGATCCAGACCTAAGTGTAGAGGATGGCCGAAGGCGAAGCGCCCAGGAACCTTTCCTCGACTTCCAGTGTCCAACAGAAGGTGAGGCGAAAGTAGGTTCAGCGCCCGACCGTGTACCCTGAATACCGGAGATTTTCTCTTGATGCGTTGGATGTCGATGTTGGCTTGTTCCGTCGCGCTGCTCGGGGCTCGAGTTGCAATCGAGGCGCAGCCCACGCCGGCCAAACAAGCCGGTCCGGCGCAGCCGGAGGCAAAATCTGCTCCCGCCGGTGCGCTGTTGCCCGATACCTTTGACGGCTGGGTCGAGACCAACCCGCCCAAAATGATTGTTGATGCCACCCAGGTCGATCCCGACAACGCCGCCGCGCTCAAGGAATACGACTTCACCCAAGCCCAGCTGGCCAACTACAAGCGCAATGGCGAAACCCTCAGCCTGCGCGCCCTGCGCTTCCGCGACGCGAGCGGCTCCTATGGAGCATATTCCTTCTACCGGCAGAACGGCTGGCCTAAGGAAGACATCGGCGCCGGGGCAGCCTCGAACCACAATCGCGTCCTGTTCTGGGTGGGTGATACGGTCGTGGATGCGAACTTCTCCCACATCGAGCCCATGTCCGGCTCCGAGCTGCGGGAGGTGGCCAGCCGCTTGCCCAGCCCTGACGGCTCACGCGCCCTCGCGCCTCCCATCCTCAGCAATCTTCCCCAGAGCTCGCTCGACGGCCAAACCACCCACTACGCCCTGGGCCCGGCGGGCTATCGGGGCGCGGGCGGCGTACTGGATCCTGATCTGGTCGGCTTCGATCGCGGCGCCGAAGCCGTAACCTCAAACTACTCCCTGCGCTCGGGCGTGGCCACGCTCACCATCATCGACTACCCCACTCCGCAGATGGCCGCTGCGCAGGAGTCCAAAATCCGCGCGTATCTCAAAGCCGGCGCACAGGCCCAACCGGCGTGGCCCAAGCCGCTTCAGGATTCCGATCCAGCTTCGCTCGAAGTCCGCCGCAGCGGCCCTCTGGTTGCCATCCTCAGCGGCGACGCCATCCCGGACGAGAGCCACAAGCTGCTCGCCATGGTCCACTACGAGGCCAATCTCATTTCCATTCCCCAGCCCGGAGGCGAATCCGACGTCTCCAAGACAAGCCGCCTGCTGCTTGGCATCGCCGGCCTGGTGATCATCGGAGCCAGCGCTGCCATCCTGCTCGGCTTTTTCCTGGGCGGCGGCCGCGCCCTTTACCGCATGGCCCGCGGCAAACCGGTTTCCTCGGTCTACGAAGAGGAATTCATCCGGATCGATCTCCGCGAAGATCTAGCCGAATCCGTAGCCGTGGTGGACAGCCCGAACCCAAAGCGTTAATGGAGCCGTTAAATCCTGTTGAAAACTAGGCATTAACCCTAAGAAAGTCCAGCAAATAGCGGTAAAACACGGTCTATCACGGGCGAACAGACATCGAAGATTTGCACAGGCCTTTCCGCAATAAACGGTTTGCAACTAATTGAATATAAAGTCTTTATTTCTGCTTAGATTTATCCTTGACACTCCCTTTCCCCGCCCCTACTATGCAGCCAGAAAGTTCTGATGGTTTTGCCTCCGTTAGAGCTATTCTCCCTGAGGAAGGAGCTGCCCTGTTGCCGGGCGGCTCTTTCCGTTTTCTAGGCGCCTTGCCGGCCTCCTCGGGCCACTTCCCTATCCTCCCCACCCCACGGATCGCTCCACTGGTGCCCGCAGGCCTCGCAAAGCCAGTTATTCGACGGCTCCGCACTCTCCAGAACCGGGTCAGCAGCCTGGCATGCCGGACAGGGTGGCGCTACGTACTCCGGCGCCACGACACGCAAGTCTTCGAGAATTTCCTCTGGAATTGGTTGAGATGCAATCTGCCGGGCTTGCTCCAGTTGATCCGCCGCAACCATCACCCGGGGACCGCCCGTGCTCCAGCCTCTCCCCGGTGCCTGATACCAGTTCTCGATTCCCGCCCGCCTCAGCGCCTGGCAGATCGCCAAAGCCTGTTCTTCCGCGTCGCACTCACACAGCACGGTCTTCCAGGTGAACTCAATCGGTCCCGCGCTCCCATCCGGCGAATCGCTTTCCCCATCCGAGCCAGCACCAGCATCCGGATCAACCGCACTGGCCCAGCGGCCCCCTTCCGGCGCACTTGGCCCGCAATCCGGACTCGAGCCAGCCTTGGCCTTCGTGCCTGGGGCCGCCATTCCGCGATTCTTGAGCTCGTTGCGCAAAACCTGTTGCGCGGTTTCTGTCAAATCGCCAAAGGAACGCGCCAGCTCCTCGATGAGTTCGCTACTCCGGCGTGGCCCACTTCGCTCACCTAATTTGGCCCACCTGGACAGCGGTACTTCGCCGCATTCCACCAGTTTTTGTTTGAGTACGAAGGGTGGGGGCAATTTTGGCAGGATTGTGCCGGTGCTTCCGCTGGCAGCAACCACTTCCGGCATTTCCCCGCGCAGCGGGCCGGACGATTCGCTTTTGGCCTTTTCGCTGATCCGGTCCAGCAGCGCCTTGCATCC
>DATDLS010000004.1:0-3987 GCA_036519195.1 Occallatibacter sp.
AACCGACGTCTTTGCGGGGTCACGGTGGAACTGGATCTGCCGCAGTGCGAGCAGACGCAGGCGAAGATCCGGGATGCGCTTAAAGAGTTGGGCCGTCTTGAGGCCAAGCTCCCACATCAATCGAAAGACAAACCAGAACAAGGAGGAGAGGATGTTGAGTCAAAGCGAACGAGCGGCGATTCTGGAGTTGAATGCGAAGAAGGTAAGCAAGTACGAGATAGCGCGGGTGTTGAAGGTGAGCCGGTTGACGGTACGCGAAGTCCTGCGTTCGGGCAGCTCGGAGGTGCCGAGCCTGCCGCGCAAGGAGAAATACGAACCCTACCGTCAGCAGATCCTGGAGTTACATGTAAGCTGCAAGGGCAACCTGGTGCGCGTGTGGGAGGAGTTGCAAGCCAGCGGAGTGACTCTGAGTTATCAGGCGCTGACCTCCTTCTGCCGGCGCAATGGCATCGGTCAAGTGCCGAAGGTGGCGGCGGGACGCTATTGCTTCCTCCCCGGCGAAGAAATTCAGCACGACACGTCTCCACATGAGGTTGAACTGGGCGGCAAGCGGCGCAAGGTACAGACTGCCTCGGCAGTGCTGTGTTACTCGCACATGCTGTTCTTCCAGTTGTATCCAACCTTCCAGCGTTTCGACTGCAAGGTTTTTCTGACCGAGGCGCTGCGCTATTTCGGTGGTTCGACGAAACGGCTGATGATCGATAACACGCACGTAGTAGTGCTGCGCGGCACCGGCCGACAGATGGTTCCGGTGACGGAGATGGCGGCGTTTGCCGAGCGTTACGGCACTCGTTTCGTAGCTCATGAGCTGGGCGATGCGAATCGTTCGGCACGCGTGGAGAGGCCCTTCTGGTTCATAGAGCGCAACTTCCTGCCGGGCCGCACCTTTTCCAACTGGCAGGATCTGAACCAGCAGGCACGTGCCTGGTGCGATCGCGTCAACGCAACGTACAAGAAGCATCTGCACGCGGTACCGCGGGAGCTGTTCGTGATGGAGCAGCAGCATCTCACTCCACTCCCTGCGTGGGTTCCGGAGGTCTATCGGCTGCATGAACGCATGGTGGACGTGGAAGGCTATGTCGCGCTCAACAGCAATCGCTACTCGGTTCCTGTTGACTGGCTTGGCCGTCGTGTCGAGGTGCGTGAAAGCAAAGATAAGGTCGAGATCCAACTCGATGCCCGCCACCTTGTTACGCACGAGCGCGTGGCCGAAGCGGAGAATCGGCACATCCTGCTGGCTGAACACCGCCGCGAGCGTAGCCGGAGCAGCAAGCGGCCCGACCCGCATCCGGAGGAAGCGCTCATCCTCAAGGCGGTGCCTGAAATCACCGACTATGTCGGCGCTCTCAAGAAACACGGCCGCAAGTCGACCGTTCTTGCCCTGCGCCAACTGCTGCGCATCATCCGCGAGTATCCCAGGGATCCGCTGCTGGCCGCCATCAGTGAAGCTTCCCATTACAGGCTTTACGAACTGGACCGTGTCGAACGTATGGTCCTACGCAAGATAGCACGCGATTACTTCCTGTTGAACAACAACCCCAACGACAACCCTGGAGAATGATATGCAACGAAACGACGAGATGGACCAACTGCTGAATAGCCTTCACCTCAATCGCATCCAGACGATCTACGGCGAGCAGCTGAAAATAGCCGAAAAGGATGATGTATCTTACACCGAGTTCGTGACGCGACTGCTGCGCGCCCAGTGGCACCATCGACAGGAAACAGCTCTGGGCTGGAGAATCAAACGCGCTAACCTACCCGAGTGCTGGTCGCTAAGTACCTTCCCCTTCGAACGCCAACCAGGAGTCAACCGAAAACAGATCCACACCTTGGCCGAGTTGGACTTCGTCGCCAAGGCCGAGAACCTGGTGCTGGTCGGAGGAGCCGGCGTAGGCAAAACAGGGCTGGCGACGGGACTGCTGTTAAAGGCGTTGGAGAATGGCTATCGCTGTCAGTTCATCCGCGCTCAGGACTTGTTCGATGACATGTATGCCTCGCTGGCTGATCGCTCTTCGCGCCAGTTACTGAACCGCCTCGGCCGGCTTGATGTGCTCCTCGTTGACGAGCTAGGCTATCTTACGCTTAAGCCTGAACAGTCGAACATCTTCTTCAAGCTGATGGAAGAGCGCTATCACCGCCACTCCACAGTCATTACAACGAACTTGGACTATGGAGAATGGGGCAACTTCCTGGGCAACCGTACTATGGTCGATGCGATGTTAAGCAGAGTCCGTCATTACTGCCATACCATCCGCATCGACGGCATAGACCTGCGCGAACCGAAAGGTTGAGGAGGTGAGCATGGACACAGTACGATCAAGTCGCGAACAGTACATACAGAAAGTTCTCCAGGCCTACCGCAACACACCGGGAACCTGCGGCAATCTGCGCCGGCCAGACCGTTTGCTGGCCGGCCAGCTCTATCAACGCGGCGTTCCCCTGAGCAAGGTTGAGGACGCTCTCGTGCTCGCCGCCACTCGCCGGCTGATCCGGGCTAGCGATGCTCCACCGCTGAACACCGTGCGCTCTCTGGCCTACTTCTTGCCGGTCATCGAAGAAGTACTCGAATCGAAAATCGCAGAAAAGTATTTCCAATACTTACGGCTAAGGCTCGAGCAACTCCGCCCACGTTGATCTTCAATGCACAATCCGACGCCGCAGCCACGCCTGCGGCGTCGGATGACGCTAAAGACAAAAGCCAACCGCGCCCACGGCGCGGGATGATACTGCATTATCTATACTCTTCCCGCCTCTTGCTTCCCTTTCCACAGATGTGTGGAACCACGCTGCCACGCCTACGGCGTTGGATGACGCTAAAGACAAGAGCCAACCGCGCCAATGGCGCGGGATGATACTGCATTATCTATACTCTTCTCGCTTCTCGCTTCTTGCTTCCCCTTCCATAGATATGCGGAACCACGCTGCCACGCCTACGGCGTGGGATGATGCCGTGCCGTTCCTAGCCCAAGTCACTTCTGACGAGCACAAATGGGTCACTTCTGCAAAGCGCCGAAGAGGTGAGCAATCTCCCGCCGTCCTACTGAATAGTTAACTATATTATACTCAATTATATACATCGGATTTTGAGCCCGGGTTACCGAGGAGAAGACCGGCAGAATTCGTTACCTTCTGAAATCGCGCCAATCGATTTGCTTTGCCAGCCCGCTCGGCCGGTTGGCCGGCCGAATCCCATCCCCAGCATCCCCACCCCAGCCTGTGCCTCTGCTTCTGCCCTCTAAGTCAGGCCGGTCACCCGCTCTAGAGCGAACGTCGTTGCACGATTGAATCTGCAACGTTCGATCGACGTTGACTTGGGCACTGAACTGAGCTTTGCCGACAATCGCGACCACGCCGCGCCCCAGGTTCTTCACCTCAACTGCCCACGGCTTTCTTTGCCAATCCAGCACCGAGGGCATGCTGGGCAAATGGAGCACGGCGGGCTTGTTTGCCAGTACAACTATATCGCTGCCAAATTCAACCGGGATGTTGTCTTGATGCGGATGCAGTCGGACTACAGGTTTACCCAAATAGCGCGGAAAGCCCCGTCCTTCAGGGCCGGGATGTAGAGCGGGCGCGGCGAGCGAAGCTCGCCTTGTTGCTATGATTTCGTCGCCCGAACGAAAACCGAGTTCTTGCATTTGGAAACCAAGTCTGTGCAGTAAACCGAACGGCGGGGTCACGCCCGGATCAGCTGCCGAGTGAACCCTGAACGAGGGGGGGCAGCAAAAGGAGCCCACCGAGATCGCCCCATAGCCGTGATGGCAGGAATCTCCTTCCTTTACTACCTTGTCCATTTGAATTCCGCACGTTCTTGGCAGAATATTATTCGATCTATGCACGATCATCGCTGTTCATCAAGCTCTGAGTTGACTTTGAAGAAGTCTCCAACTTTTGAAGTTCTGCCCTTTTTGGTTCCGGCTACGCCGGGTCAGGGAGGGGAGGGGAGGATGTTCAATTTGCAGCGTGTTCATCTGACCCGCGAAC
>DATDLS010000005.1:0-2721 GCA_036519195.1 Occallatibacter sp.
GGGGCGACGGCCCGCGAGATCATGGAGGCCGCCGGACATAAGACGATGAGCCAAGCTGTTCGCTACGCCCACCTTTCCCCCCAACACACGCCGTCAGTGGTAGACCGCATAGTAGGAACGCGTTGAGGACAGCAACATGCACCAAAACATGCACCAGGCACGCGTGGAGGCTAAAGGCGGGAAGGCCATCAAGGGAGGATTCGAATCTAATTTATTGATTCTTATCTATTTATTTTGGTGCCGGGAGGGGGGGTCGAACCCCCACGACCTTGCGATCGGCGGATTTTGAGTCCGCTGCGTCTGCCAGTTCCGCCATCCCGGCCAGGAGTGGGACGTGCTCCCAAAGTATCGCACAGGTTTTGGTGGCTACGCCACTCTCTCTGCATAGCGCCAGGGGCTCCGCTCCATTCGGCGGACGGCAGGACGCCTGGGTCCGGTAGCAAGGGCATATGCCGAGTCCGGGCATGGAGGATCGGTCGCTTTGAGCGTCCGGTACCAGTTGTCGAGTGAGGTAACAGTCTCCCTGTCAGGTAGTGGCGGGCTGGTTAAGGGGAGGGATCGGAGCCCTCGCGACCGCCCTTCGGGTGGCGCGCTCCGACGGGATTTCAGCCACTATCCTGGAGCGGGACTTGCCAGGGGATGGGAGCCGGCAAGGCGGCCAGTTCGCGGAGCATGACCTGGACGATGTGGCGAAGGGTATCGCAGACATCGCGCGGCTGCACAGGCTTGCGCTCCCGTCCGAGCCGGCAGTAGAAGAACAATTGCAGGAGATTGAAGGCCAGCATCCAGATCAGGAACAGTGCGTGCAAGGCGGCTGGGGTGTGCCGATAGACATGTTCGAGGTTCCAGTAACTTCCCCACTGGTGGAAGGCGGTGTTCTCGATATGCCAGCGGGAGCGCATCGCTTTCAGCGCGGTGGGCCGTGACAGACGGCGGGCACAACCTGTCAAGGCAAAACACCAGGTGGAAGTTCTGGGGGGTTTGGAAGGTTTGGAGGGATCGGATGCCGGCGGGCTGAAACGGGTGATCTCGGCCTGGATCACACGAACCTTTCCTGCGTAGGTGCTCAGGGTCTGGATGTCGTCGACGTCTGAGAAGTCCACTCGTTCCCGGTTGTCGGGGTCTTCATGCTTCTGGCGCTGGCATTCGCCGCGCCTGCACAGATCGATGGCTTCCTTGAGTGGCTCGTTGTTTTCTTTCTGCAGGCTGATGATCCCGCCGTAGCCGTATTGTTCGAGTCTGGTCATCCAGGGGCCGTTGGCGTAGAGCGCATCGGTGATGACGATCTCGATGAAACGGCCGTAGGTATTATGCAGGCGATCAAGAAGGCGATAGGCGGCTGTGAGTTCTCCTTCGTGTCCCTGGTGGTCGGCCTCGCCATCGCGCAGCGCTTCTTCGCTGAGCACCGGCTCGGCGGCGAGGATGATATCGAGATCGGTCCCGAGCAGCATGGCCACCACGTAACGGTGGTAATACTGGGTGCGCTTGCCCCCATCAGGGCCCTTGAGCTGGCGGGTCAGGCAGCCCGGGCAGTGCCGCTCATAGGAGGAGTGCGGCTCCCAGGCGTCGATGGCCACACAGCGCTTGCCGCCGTAGGAGCCGTCGCGGAACACCTTGTTACGCTCGGCGATACGAATCAGCTCGGCCAGGGCGTTTCGCGCACTGTCGACATCGCACAGGTCGAGCATGTCGGAGATGGTATCGGCGCTGAAGGCTTTCTCGCCGGGCTGGGCGGTCAACCCGATCAACTTTTGGAAATCGCCCTCTTTCAGATAGCCTTCCAGGGCATTGAGGCTGGGAATGCGCAACACGGCGGCAAAGAAGAGGCTGTTGACTACGTGGAAGGTGGAGATGGTGGGGTCACGACGGCCGTCGCGCAGCGACCCCAGCAGCCCGGGCAGATCAAAGACTTTCCATCCATAGCGCAGGAATTGGTGGAGTTTGCGATCGGAGCTGAGCAGCCATTCGGGCTGGGCCTGGACGCGTTGCTGGCGGCGTAACGCGGCATCGCGTTCCATGCAGCACTGCTTGAACTTTTTTCCACTCCCGCAATAGCAAGCCTGGTTACGACCCGGTTTGGGCGGCAGCACAGGAGGCGGAGGCGGCAGAACACCATCAGCTGCCAGCGGCAGCAGATTCCGAGCTTCGGGTGTAAGCGCCGGACTCATGGTCGGTGCTGGTTAGCAGAGGTTGCTCATTTTTTCTTTTCCCCGGCGAGGCGGGCGGGGCGGGGCGGACCCAGCGCAGCCGGCGGCGGCACCAACAGCAGCCGCTCCAGCTGATCGAGGGCCGCGACGGCGTCCTGATGCAGACGCACCAGGGTCCTGCGCACCCGCCGCAGCTGCTTGTAATTGCTGGTGAGCCGCTCGCTCCGTTCCACGTCAGCCGGCAACAGGGCGCGGAGATGGCTGCGCCCACCTTGTGTCCAGCTCAGGACCATGGCCGAGTGGCGGCCACCGTCCGGTTGCGCGCAGTGGCAGCTGGGGCAGCCGCAGCGGGTTTGCAGCCGGTACACCGAGCCTTTCATCACTTCGCGCAAGGCCAGCGCCTTTTGCACCTGTTCGGCATAATTCGCCGTCAGACGGTTCAACTTCCGTCGTTGTTGGCTGAGAGGTTGGGGTTGGGCAGGCTTGACAGCGGGAGAAACAATCGACGTAGACGTACCCATAAAGGATGTGTTCGACCTCCACATCCTTACTTACCTGAAATCGCGGAAAATGT
>DATDLS010000006.1:0-56546 GCA_036519195.1 Occallatibacter sp.
GACAGTGATAGCTTCAGGTTTCGTAATCATGTCGGAATGACCCATTCCCGGGACAATCGTCACAGGAATATCGCTGCGCCCTTGATCGAAGACCTCCGCGAACTTCTCCGGGAGATACAATTCGTCCTGGCCGCCAACGAAAACGAAGACCTGTGCGGGCTTCCTGACGGCCTGAATATCTGCCTTGTAGTCGCTCCGGGGTTGGAAGTTCTCTTCCAGCCGGAAAGAATACCTGGCGGTCGTAGCCTCGAGGTCGGTAGGTACCGGGAAGGCCAGCACGGGCATCGAACCCAGGCCTATGCGATCAGCGTGGGGGCGCTGGCTCACATCAACGCGCTGGACCTTGCGCTGGCCACCACTCGCGAGTTGATGCGGAGCCAGCCGTACGACGCTGAGGTTGCCTATACCGTCCGGTACATGAAAGACACGCTTGAGCACGCGGGGAGTCCGGAAGCGCTCACGTTGGCCGGCGAGGAGCACGCCGCCATTGTGCAGGCGTTAAGCCAGCCGGGACCGTTCAAGGCAACGAGCGGCGATACCACCATCTCAACGGGCGCCCTCTATGCGTCCGCAATGGAGCTGGCGTTTCTCAATCGCTATGCTGGCAATTCCGACGCCGCGGCGGCAGCCTCAGCCGACGTGGATACGGCACTTGAGAAACTGACCGCAATTTCCGCCGAAGACGAGCAGGAGATCCATCACTTGCGGGCACAGTACCAGTTGCTGGGCGCGCATTTGCCGGATGTGCAACCGACACGAACGCTACAATCGACCCGCGCCAAGGCCCAGATCGATCCCAACTTTGGCGCTGCCACCGTGCTCGTGCTCTTTTCCGACTGGTGCATCGAGTGCCGGGGACTGGTGAAGACCATGGTGAAGACCATGGTGAAGTTCGCCATCGTCAACAGAGATGCGCCAATCCATGTCTACGCACTGCTCTACTCGGAAGATTCGCCCGCCGACGCGCAGGACGCTGGCAAATTGCTGCACGCAGAGAACGAGAAAGAACTGGCGGGCACACTGACGCTCGAGGTTCCCGCGCAGACCGCGCAGATCTTCGGTGTGGTCGACTATCCTCTCGGAGTTGTGCTCGACAGCAACGGGACCATTCGGTATATCGGCGTGCTCCCCAGCGATGCATTCGACGGAAACGGATACATCGAAAAGGTGTTCGAGCGTATGTTTCCCAAGAATACATCGAAAGGAAATTAGCGTAGTGACACTCCCCTCTCCCTCAAGGGAGAGGGCTTCTAAAGTGCATTGCATCGATATGGCCTGCGCCTTACTGCGTCCGAACGGAATCGGTGATTAGCTCTATGCCAACTTCAGACAACGCCGCTGGTAGCGGGCCGAAACGCTTCCGGCGGCCCGTGTCCGGGCGGCTACTACGATTCAGGTACTTCCAACAGCAAGTGCCGGGCCGTAGATACGTGACATCTTTCGCGACGGAGAACTTCGCTTTGTTTTGAAACGCGATTTCGTGCATGTTGATGCTGCCATCCAGATCGCGATGGCCGCCAAATCCACAAGCCTTCGAGACCAAGTTCCGGCCTCGAGGTTTGTTCTGATGGCCGCATTTCCGACAGCGGGAACTCGTTCCCCGTTCCGATCCGCTGAAGCTCGAAATGCCGGCGTGTTCACTTTCCTAGTCGAGGTATTCGATGTTCTTGCCATACTACCACTGGGACATCCGCTGGTTATGTTTTCTACCAGATGGCGTATTTCGTACCCATCTGGATCCCCAATACAGAGATTCGATACTTCGTTCGCCTGGCAGAAGTCGATCACCTGGCGGGTGCCCTTGTGCCGCATGTCCCGGATACGACGTTCGGCGCGGAGTGCATAGCCGTTCCGCGCACTGTTCAGCGTATGCCAGCGCTTCGACCCCTTTTGCACGGGGCCAGCTTGGTAGCAAGCGAACCGTGCATCTGATTCAAACGCCTTTTGTCCGAGCGTATTCCGCTGCCGGACACAATCAGACCCTTGCCAGTATCGATAACGAGGCGTGTGCGAGGTGAGAATCGCGGCCAACCAGCATACTCGCGGCGCGGTGCAGATCTGCGATGCATTCTGGCCTTATGTGATGCCGGCTCCTACCGGGAACACCGAAAACGCTGACAATTACATAAAACGCGTTCGGACGCTCTTGGAAACCCGAAGGTGCGTTCGCCTCACTTTTGCGCTGGCCGACGAAAAGCTGGCCCAGGCTCTCTTTGCCGATCAAGTTCCGATCGAAGATATTGAGCGTGCATTCCTACTAGGGTGCACGAGAAAGTATGTCTCCTGGCTGAATGGGCAGGCCAGCGGGCCGATTGCCAGCTTCGGATATTTTCGAGCTATCGTCGACGAAGTTGCTCAGATGGATACCTCGCCAGAGTATCGGCTATATCAGCGAGAGCCTTGATAAGCATGAGCGTGCATGGCTTGCACAAAGCACGAATGATGGATAACTGCACTCAGCGCCCAACCGTGCAATTAGGCTGATCACTCCTCGCGCAACAGGACCAAAGGATCGACCGACAGCGCACGGTGCGCCGGAATCCATGTGGCCACGAGACCCAGTACGGCCATTGTCAAGACCACCCCGGCCAGGACAGCCGGATCGCGAGGCGTTGCCTGGTACACGATGAAGGCCAAAACGCGTGTCGCCAGGATTCCCAGGCCGAGTCCGGCCGCAGAGCCGATTGCCAGCAGCCTCAATGCATGCCCTAATGCTACCTGCAATACTTCCTTGCGTTGCGCGCCCAATGCAACGCGAATTCCCAATTCCTTGAAACGCTTGCTCACCGAGTAGGCCGCCAATCCAAAGATGCCGGTAATCGACAGCATCGCCCCCATAAGCCCCAGCACGCCCAGAGACACCGTCGCCATCTTCGGTCCAAACATCATCACCCCCATCGGCTTGTCCCGCGTTTCCACGAGAACCGGCAGCCCAGCATCCAGTTGTCGCAACGCGCTCCGCATCTCCGGCGCAAGGATCTCCGGCCCCGCCTTTGCCCTCACCACCAGAATGCTCGACGTCGTGGGCGATTGCTGGATGGGCAGGAAAAGCGCCGGCGTCGGATTTTCGGTCAGGCTATTGTATTTCCCGTTCTCCGCAATCCCCACCACCTCGACCCGCGTCCCATCCTTCCTCTTGAACATGTGTCCCATTGCATTCCCCGGCGACCCAAAGAGCTGGCGCGCAAACTCCACGTTCACCACTGCAACCCGAGGCGACTTCTCGTCGTCGTGCCACGTGAACTCCCTTCCCGCCAAGAGCTCGGTGCCCGCCGTCCGGAAATACTCGGCAGAGACGCTGAACATCACCGCATCCGCCGCTGCATTCGCCGGTCGCAAATCTGCCGTCGTGTCCTTGAAGACGATTGCGTCGTTGCTCCCCGTTCCCAGGGGCAGCGAGTCGGCCAGTGCCGCCGTCTCCACTCCCGGCAGCGCTTGCATCGCCTCGATCATCCGCTTCTGCATCGCCGGCACCCGCTCCTGGCTGTACCCCGCCATGCTCAAGTCCGTCTGCGCCACCATCGTATTCTTGGCGAACCCGAACCGCGCGTCGAGCGACCGCACCAACCCACGCACCGCAACGAGCGACGAGGTCACCAGCACCCCGCAGATCGCAATCTGCACCACGAGCAGAATGTCTCGCACATTCATCCGCTTCCGCGCGCTGGTTCCTGTCCCCGCTTTTACCACCTCGTACGGACTCGAGCGGAGCACCTGGCGCACTGGAACCGCCCCGAAGAGCATCCCGCTCAACAGCGCCAGCCCCACCGCCACTGCGTACACCTTCGCGTCCGGATTCACCGCCAGACGGAGTGGCCACTGCGGAAACGGCTGCCATGCACTCAAGGCGCGCAGGAGCGCCACACTCCCCAGCAGTCCAATCCCGCCCCCTGCCACCGAAATGATCATCGCTTCGGTCAGCAGGCTTCGCAGAATCCGTTTCCGCGTCGATCCCAGCGCCAGCCGCAGCGCCACCTCTTTCGACCGGTCCGCCGCACGCGCCGCAAACAGGCTTCCCAGGTTGGCACACGCCGCCAGCAGGATAAGGCCCGTCAGCAGCATCAGCCCCGCCATGAACGCCTTCACCGGCTTGCCCAGATAGTCCCCGTATAAACTCGGACGCGTCAGCACAAACGTCATTTTGGCTTCGTCCTTGGGATACGTCTTTTCGAGATACGTCCCAATCGAATTCAGATCCGCGACCGCTTGCGCCGGCGTTACCCCCGGCTTCAGATATCCCATTACCTCGAAAATCGACCGCTCCCCGCGCGCATTCAGATCGTCGCCCCCGCCCGCAAGCAACGGATCTTCCATCATCGGTACAATCACGTCCGGATTGAAAAACAAGAGCGTCCCGTGAAAGTCCTTGGGACCTACCCCCAGCACAGTGAACGGATGCCCATCCAGGCGCACCAGCCGCCCCACGATTCCGCGGTCATCGTGAAAATGCGTGTGCCAGAATGCGAAGCTCAGCACTACATAGGGTGCGCTGTTGGGCCCGTGCTCGTCTTCGGCGTGAAAAAGCCTCCCCAGGGTCGGCTTCAGGCCAAGCGCATCAAAGTAGTTGCCGCTCGCAGCAATCACCCACACGCTCGACGGATTCTGCCCGGTGTCCAGCCCCGCCTGCACGATGTTATAGGCCACCACGCTGTCAAACGTGTGGTTGCGGTCGCGCAGATCTACATAATCCGGATACGACTGCTGGCTTCCCGTGTCGCTTCCATGCTGCAGCGAATAGAGGCTCCCCGCCCTCGCCACGTTCAGCGGCTGGATCACAAAGGCATTCATCACGCCAAACACCACCGCGTTCGCCCCGATCGCCAACGCCAGCGTCACAATCGCCGCGAAAGCGAACCCTGGTGAGTGCCGCAGTTGCCGCATTGCAAACCGCACGTCGGCCCAAAGCGATTCGAGTGTAGGCCACTGCCACACCTCGCGGCTGCGCTCCTCAAGCAGTGTCCGGTTGCCGAATGCCTTGCGGGCCTCTCGGGCCGCTTCCTCTGGGCTCATGCCTTCGCCCATCAACTGCTCTGCACGCTCTTCGATATGCAGGCGCATCTCTTCCGAGAGAGCGTCAAAGAGTTTACGGCGGCAGAAGATGCCCAATATCCAGTTCATGGAAACTCCTCTTAATTGGCGGGAGACTTGCCAGGACTGAGAACAAGCGCGATGCCATCGAACATGCGCTCGAAGCTTGAAATCTGTTGCTCCCGATGGCGAAGGCCTGAAGCCGCGATCTGGCAGGTTCTTATTCGCCGATTGGCGGACGAGACGCCCCACTCGGCCTTGACCAGCTTTACTTTGAGCAGCCTCTGAAGCGCCGGATAAAGCGAACCCTCTTCCACCTGCAGCAGGTTGTTGGATCGCTGCTGGATGTGCTGTACCAGTGCATATCCTTGAGCCGGCTGGGGGCGAAGCGACTCGAGAACCATCATCTCGAGTGCACCGGGAAAAAGATCTCGAGGAGCTGTTTTCATCATAGGCCTATTCGAATCAAGCATAGAGTAAACAGGGGAAGCATGCTTGTCAAGAAGAATAATCGCGCACTCCCTCGGCTAATGATCACAGAACTGATTTGCCGAGGAGATTGCACCACCATCCGTTTAGACGAGATGAGGCTTCAATATACGGCAACGCCACATAGAAAAGATCGACTGGTGAACAACTTCCATGAAAAGCCTCACGCTGGCAGAAAGTGCCCCTGTTTCCGCACTTGTAAGGTTGTCTTCACGTTGGCCAGAAACGCATGGCAGACCCTCTCCACCGACTGAGAATGCAGGCTAAATCTGCCTTTGGTCAGCTTCTGAAGCATTTCCTGGTCCGGCCACTTGGTGCGCTCTTCGATCATCGACTGCTGCCAGTCCCGGCACCTGTTCCACACCTTCGCCGCTTCCATTTGTCCAACCGTCAAGAGGTGAACTTGGAAAGTCCGGTAAGCACCACGATACGCGCAGTTTGAGAAGACAGAGGCATCTATGATCCGAATACGGCCAAACCTCAATCAAGTGCTGATAAAATTCCGCCTTTCATCCCCGGGCTTAAGGCCAGGGGAATTCCCGGCGGAGTTTGTTAGAATTCGAGTCGCTCGCGAGAAAGTGAATAGCGGCCCCGATTACAGGAACTGCCATGAGGATCGGATTTCTGGGACTAGGCAACATGGGGACACCGATGGCACTGCGGTTGCTCGCTGCCGGACACGAATTGTCGGTGTGGAACCGGAGCGAAGAACGTACCAAGCCGCTCATCCACGAAGGCGCCATCGCTGCGGCGACCCCGGCTGAGGCCGAACTTGGCTCCGACGCAGTAATCACCATGTTCCTGGACGACACCGCTTATGACGAGGTGCTTTTTGGCGTCCACAGGCTAATTGATGTGCTCTCACCCGGCGTACTTCACATTTTGTGCGGCACCATCAGCATGGCCTTCGGCGAGCGGCTCACTCTGGAGCACGCGAACCGCGGCATCGATTTTGTGGGGGCGCGGGTGTTTGGCCGGGTAAGCGATGCCGAGGACGGTCGGCTATGGATCATTGCGGCTGGGGCCGATCAAGCAGTGGACCGTGCCCGTCCCCTGCTTGAGACATTTTCGCGAGGGATCACCGTGGTCGGAAAAGAGCCGCAGCAGGCGTATTCCATGAATCTAGGGGTAATTTTCTCACCGACGCCATGATTTCTTCATGCGGCGAAGCACTTGTCTTAGCAGACCAACGGAGTCGTGCCCGAGACATTGTTCAATCTCCGGCTCCGGTCGTATGGTCGTCGATGGTTCGAAAGCCCCAGCCGGGGCCAGTCAGACGACCGGGGAGAGCCGGAAATCAGTTCGTGTACGGTCGGACGGTGATTCACCCGGAACGCAGACTTGTGGCAGGAACACGACCCAAAGGGATGAGCGAGTCGGGGAAATTGTCTGAAACAATACCGACCGACTCGCTCCCAGGCGCCCAGGACATGGGCCTTCGTTCACCCCGAGTGGCAGACAAAGACCGATGCATTCCCTACTCTGCCGTGTAGGTGTAGTCGAGATAGTGCCAGGATCCGCCGAGGTACGAATAGAGCCGTGCATAAACCGTCCCTCGGTTCACCGGAAGCCCGGTCACGTTCACGGATTTGTGAGTTGTGTATCCCGAGGAATAAAGGTTGTTGGACCCCACCCCATTGCTGCCCAGGAACAGATAGTACATCGCGACACCGGTCCCGGCCGACCAGGTGAATGTTACGTTGCTGCCCGTCAACGTTGAACTTGGAGCCGGAGAGGTAAGCGTGGCCTGCGATGCTGCCGCATAGGTGTAGTCGAGAGTGTTCCAGGCTCCGCCGATGAACGAATACAGCCGTGCATAGATCGTCTCTCCGTTGATTGGAAGGCCGGTTACGTTCACCGAATTGTATGGTGTCTGACCTGAGTTATAGAGGTTGCTGGACCTCACCCCGGTGCTGCCCAGCAAGAGCATGTACTCTGTTGGTCCGACACCCGGCGACCATGTGAATGTCGCACTGGAACCGGTCAGGACACTTCCAGGCGCAGGAGAAGTCAACGCCGCGGGGTTCGCAAACAAAACCTCGAAACTCTGCGTCACCTGCGGCGCAGCCGTGTAATTTATGTTGCCGGCCTGGTTGGCTGCGACATAGATGGTGCCCCACCCGGTGAAGTTGAGGATGCTGTTGTTTGGTCCGCTTAGAGACCCTGGGCCGGAAACAATGCTGAAAATGACCGGGTTGCCGGAAGCTCCGCCGGTTGCGCTCAGCGTGATTGGAGCGGCACCGTAATATACCGGGTATCCACGAGGCGGGAAGGTGATCGTCTGTGAGTTCTGCATGCCTGTCAGTCGGATCGCCTGCTCGGCGCCGGTCACATTCAGGTTGTTATCTGTCAACTCCGCGAGCCCTCTGATGGTGCCGGTCGCCGTCGGCTTGAAGTCAAACGCCATTGTGCAGCTTGCCCCTGTGGCAAGTTCAAAGGCCGCCGATGAGCTTGCTGTGGTCTGCTTGCAGGTGGAGGAAGGATCCCAGGCGAAACTGGCGGGCACGCTCGGATTGTCGCCCGTCTCCGGCAATCGGAATGTGAGAGCGGCATTGCCAACATTTTCCACCGTCAACGCCTTCGGGTTATCGGCGGCGGTCATGGTGATGCTTGGCCGATCGGTGAAGTCTTCTTCCAATACCTGCGCACTGGAATAATTGGCAATATAGACGTTGCCGCTACTGTCCACCGCAACCCCACTGGGACTATCCAGGCCGTGGTTGGCAATGTTGTCTGCGATAGTGCTTTCGATGTAGCCGCCCGCCGAGAGGGTCTCCTTCACTACCCGGCTATTGTTCATGCGAAGATTAGTGTCGTCGTAGCCCTCGGCAATATAGACGTTGCCGTTTGCGTCCACCGCGACCGCCTCGGGAACTTGCTGGGGGTTGCCGTCAGCGTTTGCGACAATGCTTTGGGTGTAGCCGCCCGCCGAAACCGTCTCCTTCAACACCTGGCCATTGTTAACAAGAAGGACAGCGTCAAAGTAATCATTGGCAATATAGACGTTGCCGCTGCCGTCCACCGCGACCCCATAGGGCGATACCAGGCCGTTGTTGACAGCGTTTGCGACAACGCTCTGGGTGTAGCCTTCCGCCGAAAGCGTCTCCTTCAACACTTGGCCATTACCGACATCGGTAATATAGACGTTGCCGCTACCGTCCACCGCGACCCCATAGGGAGAAACCAGGCCGTTGTTGGCAGCGTTTTCGACAACGCTCTGGGTGTAGCCGGCCGCCGAGAGGGTCTCCTTGAACACAATCCGGCTGCCGTTATCGACAATATAGACGTTGCCGCTACCGTCCACCGCGACCCCTTCGGGAAAAAACAGGCCGTTTGCGACAATGCTCTGGGTGTAGCCGCCCGCGGAAAGCGTCTCCTTCAGCACCCGGCCATCGGCAATATAGACGTTGCCGCTGCCGTCCACTGCGACCCCCGTGGAAGCAGTCAGTCCGTTGTTGGCAGAGTCCGCGATAATGCTCTGGCTTGCAGGCAGGAAGTTGGCCTGCGGACCCATCCCAATGCCTTGAACATATCCGGTTGCCAGAACGTTCCCTAAGCCGTCGAGCAGTTCCGCAACGCCGTACCGCGTCCCTGGAAACTTGGGCGTGAAATTCACCTCAACCGTGCAGCTTTCGCCGGCAGTATAGGCCGTTCCCGCCTTGCAGGTTCCGGTGCCGGCATCGGCAAAGTCCCGACCCGTGGCGACCTGGGTCACCACCGCCGTTGAGCCCAGCGTCTCCGCCGTGTTGAAAGTAAGGAGCACGGAGAGCGGAGTCGGGCTCGTGCTCCCCACGTTCACTGTCCCGAAGTTCCCGGTCTGCGCTTGAACGCCGACCGAGGCTCCGCCCAGCATCAAAGCCAGAACTCCGCAGGAAGCAGGTAAGCAGTTGCGCTTGCGCAGATTTCTGAAAACCAAAGGAAAGGCAGCCGCTCGAGCCGTCGAGCAGATAGAGGAACGGAGGGAGATCATGGGGGATTCTCTCCTTTGCGCGCGTAGTCTGCGTCAATGGAACGAGATTCAAGACAGACACGCGGACTTCATGTTCAAAAGAAGTTTCTCGGAAAACCCGAGGCGTCTCCAGCAGTTAGAAAAGGAATGCGGGTCGCGAATCGATGGCTGGACTTGTGAGCAAAGCTTAGCACAGATCCACGTCTAAAGTTTCGTGACAATATAAACCTTCTGTAAATCAATCACGAGCCCTTCCGACTAGATACCACAGCTGAAGTGCTTCGGGCCGGCCCAATACGGCTTCTAAAGCTCCATTCGCGATCTCCGGAAAGAATGCCTCCATGAAGCGGTTCGAAGATGGGGAGAATGCAGAACTTTCAGCAATCCAATCGAGGATCGGGCGAGCGAGTTAGTGGCAGTTAGTTTCCGAAGACTGCTGGCCCAGGATTGTCCTCGGAATCGACTCATAACCTGTCGATGGTTGCCTGCAGTTCGAACAGCGAGCCTTGATGCCGCCATGTGGCGCCGCTGTGATCGCGATCTCCAACTTGTCGTTTTCAAATGCGTGCATCCGCACGTCCTCATAAATAAGCCCGACGAAGGCTTGCACTTTATTCAAGATGGCATTAAGGTGTACTTGAATAGCTGGTGTTCCCTGTTCGATCGACTTGTTGCCTGATAACTGCAGATTGATCGAAACAGTGGAAGATCAGTTATTTCTCATCTCTGATAACAAGATTCATACCTCGTAGCAGCCGGGACGCTGGAAATCCAGACGCACTTGCGGCATTTCTCCGCGCAGCGGGCCCGACGATTGCTCTTGTACTTTTCCTCGCAGCAGATTCATCTGTTGTCCTCTCTTTTACCCGTAAATTCTGCTATAAAGCCAA
Source organism: Occallatibacter sp. (assembly GCA_036519195.1). Lineage (GTDB taxonomy): Bacteria > Acidobacteriota > Terriglobia > Terriglobales > Acidobacteriaceae > Telmatobacter. The sequence goes on from DATDLS010000006.1 coordinate 10,357, forward strand.
GAATATTCTGATCGGGGGTCACATGACATATCACTGCTTGCACCTAGTAGTAGCTGTTTCCTGCCTTGTGTTGCCAGCTTCCACCTCTATGCTCGCTGAAGGGCCGAAGGCCGCGACCACCACCATCCTTGAAGCGTCTCCTACCCCGATTGCTCCCGGCGAGGCGATGCGGTTGGTGGCTACCGTTTCTTCATCTGTTGTGGGCGGAGACCAAGTCACCGGCACGATCACATTCTCAAACGGCCCGAATGCGCTCGGGGTTGTTCCGATCGCCGATGGAAGAGCGGTCTTCTCGACCACGGCTCTGCCCATCGGCAGTAATATCAGCCTCACCGCTTACTATAGTGGGAACACTGAATTCAATTGGAGCGTATCTCCCCCCTTGCACCTGACTACCCTCGGTAGGTTGCGGCCGATTTCCACCATTGAACTGAGCATTTCGCCCGCACAGCAAGTAACACGCGGAACCGTTGTCACGCTTTCAGCCAACGTGCTCGATGCCGGAAATCCTCTGCCTGTCGGACTCGTGAGTTTTTATAGCACCACGTCCGCTCATCCCGGCAAGACTATCGTGGGTCAGGTTCAACTTAATGCGAACGGCGTTGCCACGATGAAGTTCAGGCCTCCGCTCGGATCGCTGGAATTTCAAGCGATTTATCAGGGTACCAATACCCATGCCGGCTGCGAATCGACGCGGCAAAGTCTAACCGTAACGGGAGAGATCGCCACAAGAACTACTCTCTCAGTTGATCCAGCCAACTACTCCGCAACTGTAACAGCTTACGGTCCTCTGGCCGCTAGCGGGGACGTATTCTTTGCTGATGCGACAAACTCTGGCATCGAACTGGCAAGCGCACCTTTGGGACCATCGAACTCACAATTCTTTGTGTCGCGGCCAACCTCAATCGACGTCGGCTGGCCGCAGTATTTGTTGAAGGTTGCCGATTTCAACGGCGACGGCATCCTCGACGCGGCCGTGGTCGTATTTGAGTCCGATTCGACAGTGGAGTTGATGATTCTGCTTGGAAACCCTGACGGTACGTTCACCCAGAAATCTACCATCAGCGCTATTGTCGGGGATCTTACAGTAGCGGATTTTAACGGTGACGGAATTCCGGATATCGCAGTGTTGCAAGACGACGGGCCAACAACTGTCTTAGTACTTCTTGGCCGCGGCGATGGGACCTTCATCGCCCAACCGTCAGTCGATGTTTTCTCATTTTACGGCGCATCCTCGATCGTTTCGGCCGATTTCAACGGGGATGGCAATCCGGATCTGCTGATGACGAACTACAACGACGGCAGCACAGCAGTCCTGCTTGGCAATGGCGAAGGAGGTTTTCGTACCATTCCATCCCCCAATCTGGGAGGGGAAAGCAGCGAAGCGATCGTGGCCGACTTCAACGGAGATGGCATCCCGGACGTCGCCGTATTCACCTTAATCTCAGAAGTGTTCGCCCTTCAGCCGACCTTATCCATTTTGTCCGGCAACGGCGACGGGACGTTTGTAACCAGCAGCCTGGACCTCCCATGCGACGAAGACAGTGGAATCGCAGTAGCGGATTTCAATGGTGACGGGTCTCCTGACATTGCGGTGACCAATTGCTACAACAGTCAAGATTTGGACCTGCTATTGGGAAACGGCAATACGACGTTTACATCCCTGGAGGTGCCGGGGGCCGTGGGTGACAAATATGCAGATCCCATTCAAGTAGCGACAGGCGATCTCAATGGCGATGGGATCCCCGACCTGGTTCTGGAAAATCCGTTTGACGCCGAAATAGGCATTCTGCTGGGTAAGGGCGACGGAACATTTCTAACAGGGCCTGTTTTTCCGGTCCCCGGCGGGGCCGAGGAGGGAGAAGTGGCGGTCGCGGATTTCAATGGAGATGGAATTTCTGACCTCCTTACGACGGCCACAGATAGCTACTATCCTGGGGACGAAAATGTGACAACCATGTTTGAATGGCTTTCGTCCGTCGCACAAACTTCGCAGGCGACGGCCGCGATCGTTACACTGCCGGGGAGCGGCACCGGGCAAGTCCGTGCCCTCTACTCTGGCGATACGACACACATCGGCAGCGTTTCAGCAACTGCTCCCGCAGCCTCGGCAGAGCCCGCACATCAAAAACAGTGAAGGCGGGGAGAGGCGATACGAAGGTGAACACAACGAAGTGCCCACGCTCTAAATGCAGGCCATAGGTTCAGCTTGCTTCTTCTTCCGTTACTCAGGCAGCCAGGCTTAAAGTTGGCTCATGGTGGCAGCGGGCAGGTTGATGAGCAGCTGGGTGAGATAGGCCCGGGGGGGTGTCAAGGGCGAGTAAAGCAATCTACTCCGTCGATTTGAAATCGTGCCTAGCGGGCCAATGCGCACACTAACAGATCAGTCTTTTGACCGTTCCATGACAAGTGCAGGGACGAATACAATGACTACAGTCGAGCCAGCCAATCGCGGAAGCCAAGCCCCTCCTCGTGTGAGCCGCAGTGCAAATTCCTCTGCGAGGGCGCGCACCTGAGCAGCGCTGATGTAGATGATGAGCCCTTCGGTGAGGACTAGAATCTTACCGGCCCTTCGTCCGAGTCGGGTGAAGAGCTCCCGGCGGGCAGTGGCATCGGATAGATTGAGGCGGTTAGAGCGAGCGGACAGTCCTCGGAGAGACGGGAATCGTCCAAATTGAATTGGAGCAACCACGAACTGTGTGCAATATTGACCAGTCTGCACTCAGCAGATCACGTAAATTTGATTTCAGCTTGCTGAAGACGCAATGGCGTGCAAGACCCTACCAATATCGTCCCTACCACGATTCCCTCCAAAGCGGAATCCAATTCCCAGGAGCACTCATGAAAATGATTCGAGCAGCATTCGCACTACCGATCCTGGCTATGGCTCTGGCAAGCATGCCTGCCGTGGCCCAGGATCATCCCGACAACCACACTTACAAGCAGCACAACGAATGGAAGACGGGCGCAAAGATTCATCAGGAAGACTGGAACAGAGGCGATAAGGTCGATTATAAGCAGAACCATCTTCGCCGTCCGCCAGCAGGAAATGAGTGGCGCCAGGTCGATGGGAATTACGTGATGGCGAAACAGGACGGAACGATCGTCTCTGTCCGCCAAGCTCCCCACGATCACTAAGCTGCCGCAACCTTCCGTTGAACAAGAAATCCCATGCCGATCCCCCAAGGTCGGCTTGGGATTTTTATGTCTATCGTTTGCCGGAGCGAGCGAATCGAGAAGGTACCTGCGTGTTCCGGTTGGATTGCCCAAACGTACAGAACCTCGGTTGGAGTCTGCCAGGGACCATGGGAAAGCCGGGAAAAGGATTGGAGATGAGTTGCCGGCCAACCGTTCATTTGGCTTCTTTGAAGTTGAAGACACACGATGATTGCAACTTGTTCCCTTTGGATCATCTCCTCACTCGTTATTCAGATGTTTTTACTGGCCAGAGAATATTAAATATGCCGAGAGCAACGATGTTGCGGTGGCATGAATCTGATAACCAGGAGGATGACTGTCCTTAAATCCCTCTGAGGCTTACTTCGTGAAACGATCTTCCATGGTTCGAAAGGTAGCATATGCTGCTGCGTGTGCAGTGTTGTTCCTATTTACCGGTATAACTGCCGTTGCTCAGACAGTTACTGCCACCATCCCCGCACAGGAAGGCTCTCTGGGACTTCCCTTTACCATTGCCGTCAATCCATTTACGCAGCTTTTCTACATTGCCGGCAACGGCGTGGAAGTGGTGAACCAGAAGACCAACACGCCCATCACCACCTTCAACATTGGACAAGATCAGTTGTCGGGCATTGCCATCAATCCAGTGACCCGCAAGCTCTATGTCCTTGATTACCTCACAGGATTGTATCTCGTCGATTTGACGGGGAATACCGTCGTGGGTCAGTTCCCGATCTCCCACGGGTACTCAGTTACTTATAACCCGGTCACGAATCGTGTTTATACGCTCGACCAATCCGGCAACATCTGGGTCAACGACGGAACAACCGGTGCGCTGATTAAGGATATTGCTACCCCTACTGGGAACGGTAATGGGCTGGGCTCCTATATCACCATCAACCCGGCGACGAATCTCATTTACCTGCCGGTCGAAGGAACGCCAGGAGCAGTGGAAGTGGTGAACGCCACCACGAATGCCGTCACGACCGTGCCGCTGCAGGGGAATGGGAGTGCTTACGCAACCGTTGACCCGCTCCGCAACATCATTTATATCAGCGACCAATTGGGGCAGGTGGATGTGCTGAACGGGAAGACCAATACGGACATCGCATTCATTACTGGAATTCCTATGCTGCTCGAGGGCATCACTGTGGATCCGATCACGCGTCAAGTTTACCTGCTGGATGCAAATAGTAACGTCTATGTGATCGACGGTACGACGAATACCCTTACGTCGAAAGTAATCCCGGTGGGGACGAATCCGATTTTCTCGACCATCGATCTCGTTCATGGGCTGCTGTACGTGGGAGATACGGCGAAGTTTCAGCCCGGGACGCAGTACATCTCGGTGATCAGCCTCCGTTGAGGTGAGCGCGATCGGATACAGAGGCCGGCTCCGGGGGAACCTGGGACCGGCTTCAGGGCGGGAAATCTTTCTGTACTTCTCCCCGGCCCGCGGAAAGCCGAACGGCAATATCGGCGACGTTGAATTCCAGGGTGTGTTCGGAAATTACTTCTGTACTGCACGGGAAATCAGGTTTTTGGAGTCCGACTGCTTAATCACTGCGGACAGGCCAAGTCATTCACTGATGGGCGATGTCGACGCTTGACCGCGTTCTGGGAGGCTTGTCGCCCAACCTACAGAATCCCGGTTGGAGCCTGCCATGCACCCTGGGAATACCAAAACCAGGGTTTGAGCGGCTCACGGTAAACCGCCGGAACCCCTCAATTTGCCTCTCAGATGCCGGATTCTGGTCTCGGCGCTTTTGGCGTGACTGTAGAAACACACCTTTCCACACGAAGCCTGCTGACTCGAACATGTCAGCTACCGGGCTGTCTTGAACCAATCGATTGACTATAATAGCGTTACACCGTTGGCTGAATTCACGATTGGGAGCGCAAATGAGTGATATTTTGAATGCGATTCAAATAAATCGCGTGTCAGTGCTGAAAGACTGGCTCGAGAATCTAAAGTCTGCCGTACAGAGGCGCGATCTCATCAATGACCGCGAGTTGGAGGCTCAGGCAGGAGAGATGCTGTCCGCAATTGCGGACGCACCTTCCGGGTCCAATCTGGGCGATCTCAATCAATCGGTCTGGCAGCCGTTGAAGTCGATTCTGGGAAGTCTTTCCGTATCGCGCGCAGTACAGGGGTTCACGCCGTCTGAGACGGCGCTCTTTGTCCTCTCTCTGAAGCCTTCCCTCTTTTCGCTGGTCCGCAGGGATAAAGGCCGTGGAGCAGACGATCTGCTCGCAGACGTTACCGCCATTAATGACTTCATCGACAACCTTGCGCTTCACACGACGGATAGCTATATCCATGGGCGCGATCAGGTCATTGCCCGCCAACAGGAGGAAATGCTCGAGCTCTCCACGCCGGTGGTTACGCTCTGGGATGGAATCGTGGCTTTACCGCTGATTGGCACGCTGGACAGCGCTCGCACCCAGGTCGTGATGGAGTCGCTGCTGCAAGCCATCGTACAGACAAATTCGCGGTTCGCGATTATTGATATCACCGGCGTGCCGACTGTGGATACCCTCGTGGCACAGCATCTTCTCAAGACCATCACCGCGGCGCGCCTGATGGGCGCTGAATGCATTCTGAGCGGAATTCGTCCGCAGATCGCGCAAACCATCGTGCATCTGGGCATCAATCTGGAGGATGTAATCACCAAATCGAAGCTGTCTGATGCTTTCAAGTTGGCGCTTGAGCGGAGCGGCCGGAAGGTAGTGCGTATTGACAAATCGAATGGCGCAGCCCAAACCACTGCGCGGGGTGCGTAATGGATCGGATTCCCATATTAAGGATGGGCAACTACCTGCTCGTCACCATCCAGGTCGACATGCACGACAAGCTGGCGCTCACGCTCCAGGACGACCTGACGGAGCGGATCTCCAATGTAAACGCGAAGGGTGTCCTGATCGACATCTCGTCGCTTGAGATTGTCGACTCGTTCATCGGCCGTACCCTGGCGAACATCGCGTCCATGGCCAGGGTGCTCGACGCGGAGACGGTGGTGGTTGGCATGCAGCCCGCTGTAGCTATCACACTGGTTGAACTCGGAATGTCCTTGCCGGGCATCCGCACGGCTCTCAACGTGGAATCCGGCATGGAGTATCTCCGCGAAACCGTGGGCATCCACGAGGAGAGCGACGATGATAATGGGTACGGTACTGAAGACTGAGACAGTGCCCATCGCGAGCTCTTCCGATGTTGTGATGGTAAGGCAGAGAGTTCGAGCCTGGACCCTTGAGCTCAAGTTCAGCCTGGTGGATCAAACGAAGATCGTCACCGCGGCCAGCGAACTGGGCCGCAATACGCTCGAGCACGGTGGTGGTGGGTCTTTGGAGTTGTCGCTCGCTGAGAATGGCACGCGGCGCGGCATTCGCCTGCGCTTTTCCGACCAGGGGCCGGGCATCCCAGATTTGGACCTGGCCTTGAAAGACGGTTTTACCAGCGGTTCGGGTTTGGGGCTCGGATTGGGCGGCAGCAAACGGTTGATGCACGACTTTGAGATCGATTCAAAGCCGGGCATCGGCACGACGATTACTGCCATCAGATGGAGATAATGGGACTCATTGGTCGCGCAATACCAATCAAATCCTCGGATTCAAGCCAGACCGGCAATGCTCGCCGGCAAGCCATCTCCCTTGCCGACTCTCTCGCGTTTGACGAGTTGCCGCTCGGTCAGCTTGGCATCGTGGTCACTGAGGCTGCGCGCAACATTGAGAACCATGGCGGAGAGGGAGAGATTGTCCTCTCCCCCTGGCGGCATGGGGAGAGCGCCGGCATTGACGTTCTGGCGCTGGATAAAGGCAGGGGCATTGAGAATATAGCGGTCTCAATGACGGACGGCTACTCGACGGCGGGAACTCCCGGCAATGGCCTGGGCGCGATGGCCAGGCTCGCCGGAATATTTCAGGTTTTTTCCACTGGGAGCAACGGAACCGCGCTCTTCGCGCGTATCTTCGCAAAAGCAAATCAGCAGGAAAGTGTCACCGATCCCAATGACCTGGGCTCGATTTGTCTTCCTGTCCACGGCGAAACCCAGTGCGGCGATGCCTGGGAAGTGCACCGCAGCCCGGATCGGACCTTGTACATCGTTGCCGACGGGTTGGGCCACGGTCCGATCGCCTCAGAGGCTTCGCAGGAGGCAATTCGTGTTTTCAGGGCGCACGTTCAGCACACGCCAGAGAGAATTCTGAGCGAAGTGCATAGCGCACTCGCCAAAACCCGGGGCGCGGCGGTCTCGGTGGCTGAAATAGTGCATGAAAAGCACGTCTTGAACTATGCTGGAGCGGGAAACATCGCGGCAGCAATCTGCACGCACGGGAAAACAAGAAGCCTGGTTTCGATGAATGGAACGGTGGGGCACTCAATTGGCAGAATTCAACAGTTCACCTACCCTTGGGAAAACGGGTGTTCTCTGATCATGCATTCTGATGGAGTCGGAACGAAATGGAATTTAGGGAGCTATCCGGGACTTTCATCGCGTCATCCTGCGCTTTTGGCCGGAGTTCTGTTCCGGGATTTCGCCAGAAAACGGGACGACGCGACTATCATAGTTTCTCGCATCTAACTTGAGGCCTATGAACGACGCTCTTCCAATTTTTACCGTCCGGCTCCGTCAGGAGCGGCACGTTGTGCAAGCGCGGCAACGGGCGCGCGACATTGCGGCCCTTCTTGGATTCGAGCGCCAGGAACAGATCCGGTTGGCGACGGCGACCAGCGAACTGGCGCGCAACGCGTTCCGTTACGCGACCGAGGGGACGGTTGAATTTCTGGTTCGCGATAGCCGTCCTCAGCTCTTCGAAATTCTAGTCACCGACTCCGGTCCGGGCATCACGAACCTTTCCGACATTCTCGACGGAAGATATGTTTCCCGCACCGGTCTTGGCAAGGGCATCATCGGCACCCGGCGCCTGATGGACAATTTCGACATCTCGTCGTCGGCTGCCGGAACACGCGTCCAGGTTGGCAAGGCGATGCTCCCCACCGCCCCGCAAATCGATATGACCAGGGCAAGACAAATTGCCGTCGAATTGGCCCGCAGCGACACCGCCGATCCCTTTGATGAATTGGAGCGGCAGAATCAGGAATTGCTCCGCACCCTGGCCGAGTTGCGCGAGAAGCAGGATCAGCTTGCCGAACTCAACCAGGAGCTGGAGGACACCAATCGCGGCGTAGTCGCCCTCTATGCGGAACTGGACCAGAACGCCGATGACCTGCGCCGCGTCTCCGGCCTCAAGAGCAGTTTCATGTCGAACCTTTCGCATGAGTTCCGGACACCGCTTAATTCCATCGCTTCCCTCTGCCAGCTCCTGTTGAACCGCGCTGACGGGGATCTTTCAAACGATCAGGAAAAGCAGGTCAGTTATATTCGCAAATCAGCCGAGGAACTCACCGAGCTGGTCAACGATCTCCTCGACCTGGCAAAGGTTGAGTCTGGCAAGATCGATGTCAAAGCGAGACACTTCGAAGTCCAGGACCTCTTCGGCGCTTTGCGCGGAATGCTCCGCCCGCTGCTCACCGGCAATAGTCTCGAGCTGGTATTCAATGCGGATCAAGATCTTCCCCCGTTGCATACGGATGAGGGTAAAGTGTCGCAGATATTGCGCAACCTGATTTCCAATGCGCTCAAGTTTACGCGCCGGGGATATGTGCGACTGAGCGCTCAATCAGACGGTCGAGGATCCATTGTCTTCAGCGTCGAGGATACCGGCATCGGTATCGCACCCGAAGACCAGGACAGAATCTTCGATGAGTTTGTCCAGATTGAAAGCGAAATGCAAGCCAAAGTGAAAGGGACAGGCCTCGGCCTGCCCCTCTCGAAGCGCCTGGCAGAGTTGCTTGGCGGAACGATCCGCGTTAAGAGTGAAGTCGGGATCGGATCCACATTTCATGTGACGATTCCCATTCGGCTGGGCCACTCCGGACCGGAGCCGGTTGCGCAACTTCGCGCATCGAACGGAGCTGGTCCAACGATTCTGTTCGTCGAAGATAATCAGGAGACAAGCTTCGTTCACGAGGCTTCGCTGAAGTCAAGCAACTACAATCTGATGTTCGCGCTCAACATTCCGGAAGCGCGCGCCATCATGAGAAACCTCACTCCGGATGTCGTTTCACTGGATCGCTTCATAGACGGACAGGATGAACTCGCCTACATTCGGGAACTAAAGGAAGCCGGGTTCAAAGGTCCCATTCTTGTCATCAGCGTGACTGACGAACCAGAGGTGGCGCTCACGGCAGGTGCAGACGCCTTCCTTGCCAAGCCCGTTGCGCCGTTCAAGTTAACCAGCACCCTGCACGCGTTGCTTGAGGGACGAATTGTCAGCACCATCCTGCTGGCCGATGACGACGAAGTGAGCCGCTATTTACTCGGAGACGCGCTGAGTAAGTTGGGTTATAACATCGTTGAAGCCCATGATGGCCGGGATGCCCTGAACATGATCAAGAGTCATCATCTGAATGGGATTTTTCTCGATCTCGCCATGCCCGGCCTGACAGGATTCGAAGTACTTCGAGAATTGAATCGCGACCCGATCAGAACTTGTCCCCCGGTGATCGTTCACAGTTCAAAAGACCTTTCGGCAAGAGAGACCGACGATTTGGCCAGCATGGGAGCGTTTATCTTTCCCAAGGCGAACTTCAGCAGCGAATTCGGCCCGGAAAGACTGCGTGAGCTGTTAACACTCACTGGAATAGGAAAGTGACGACCGAAGCAATCACTGTGCTTGTTGTCGATGACCGAGAGGCAAATCGGTATACTACCGTGCACGCCCTTTCGCGAGCCGGATTTCAGGTTGTAGAAGCAGCCACTGGCAAAGAAGCCCTCGAGCTGTCAAGAAGCTTGCCGACGGTCATTGTTCTGGATGTAAAATTGCCCGACATTCTGGGCTATGAAGTCTGTCGCCGAATCAAGGCCAATTCGCAAACCAGGCACATCCCAGTTCTCCAGTTATCTGCGGCCTTCCTCAACAACGAAAGCAAACTCTTTGCGTTGGAGAGCGGTGCGGATGCGTACCTGATTCAACCCGCCGACTCCGTTGTGCTGGTGGCTACCGTCCGATCTCTCGTCCGCCTTCATAGTGCAGAATCGAGGGCCCGGCTCGCCGCGCAACAATGGCAGGCTACATTCGATGCCCTCAGCGAAGGTGTTGCCATCGTTGCCGACAACGGTATCATCCAGCGCTGCAATCGCGCCATGACTTCCCTGCTCGGCAAGACCTACGGTGAAATCGAAAACAATTTACTCCGCGATCTTTTGCAACAGTGTTTTGGCTCGCGAACAGCGATCCCTGAAGACACCGGGGTGATCGAGCTCAAAACTGGAAGTCGGTTTTTCAGGTTGAGCCTCGACCCTATCGCCTCAAGCCAAGATGTGCTCGACGGAAGTATTTTCATCGTGAGCGAGACGACCAAGCAGAAGCTGGCCGAAGAAGCGGTCCTCATTAGTGAGCGCCTGGCTGCGACCGGTCGAATCTCGCATACCATTGCTCATGAAATCAACAACCCGCTTGAATCGCTGACAAACCTGCTTTACTTGATGAAAGGAGCACTCGACAAACCGGAAGTCACAGCGGGGTTTCTGGAGACCGCAACGAATGAATTAGGGCGCGTTGCGCGCATTACAAAGCAAATCCTTTCTTTCAACCGCGAGACGTCAAAGCCGACCGCGATCCGCATCAGCGAAGTAATTGGAGACGTGATGGCGCTCAACAACCGTGCGCTGGCCGAAAAGCGTTTGAGGATTCGTACCGAATGGAACTCGTCGCTTCCGATCCAGGGCTTTCCGGCCCAGTTGCGACAGGTGTTTTCCAATCTGATTCGTAACGCGATCGAAGCCTCATTTCCCGACGGAGAAATCCGAATCAGGACATCGGACACCAGGTTTTGGCACGGCCCGGGCCAGCGCGCGGTTCGCATAATGATCGCAGATCATGGAATCGGGATCCCCCAGGAAAACATCGCGAGAATCTTCGATGCTTTTTTTACTACCAAGGATCTAAAGGGATCCGGCATCGGACTCTGGCTATGTTCCACCATCGTCCACGAGCACGGTGGCATCCTTCGCGTCCGCAGCACGACCGTTCCTTCCCGATCAGGGGCCTGCCTGTCTGTCTTGCTCCCTTCCGGTCGGAATGACTAGCCATTCGAACTCAGCGAAATCGACGCGAGGGCCCTCAGTCACCTCAACAAGAACGCAATCGAAGTGGCTAATCCTCACTTTGCTCAACCTGCGCTTATCAAAGCGTACGCACGCGAGATCAGTTGCCGCCCGCAGGCCGATGCACGTTTCCAGCCTTGGCCGGCGTTCCCAGTTCCTGTTCGCCGCCCTGGCCAATTCGAACGCAACCTGATCCGCGAAAGAACCGTTGCCGGACTTACGGCCGTACGCGCCCGCAGACGCAACGGTGGCCGTCCTCCCAAACTCTCTGCCAAAGAGGTCAGGACTATTCGTGCGTTACTCAAAACAGCCGACAACCAAGTTGCCGAGATCGTCGCTCGCTTCGGCATCGCCCGTTCCCACCCTCTACCGAACTATCCTCAAGCCTGCCGCATGACATCACGGGGCTTTGGTCACTACCCTCGTACTCCCGCCTGATCTGTTCGAAAAGTTTCATTTTGGATCTACTGTTCTCCAATTCGTCCATCCCCCCGGGCGGACATGCCCGGATCAGGATATACAGCTTGTGGGCTACAGGTGGGGCCAATTCAGAGTGGTGAACCCAAAAGCCGCAAAAAACTATTGTCTAGTCGAATAAATTGAACTGTAGAGCTAAATGATACAGATTGTGCATCTCGGTTCGTGTAATACTGGCTTACGCGTGAGTGGAGTCATCTCTTGTCAACGCTCATGTGACAACGTAGAAATTTAAACGTCGGGCGTCTTTGATTTCATCATCAAGCTATGGCAGCCGGGAAGCCGGGGATCGAGCCGCAGTTGCTTGCAATTTAAGCGAAGCCCCGGCGATTTGCTTTTGTGGAGTGCGGGCGAAAATTGGCCATATCGAAGAGAAGGACCGGTAGCCAGGCATCGGCAGACGTTCAGATTTCTACGTTTTCTCGTAATCGCTAACATCTCTTCAAAGGTATGGACTGAGCGGTATTTAGGAAGCGGCTTTTCAACATGAACGCTTTAAAGAAGACAGCATTTGATTCAGCAACTCATCTTGCAAGCGCCAGCTTGGGTGACGGATCGTCTGTTATGAATCAAAGAGTGCGTTTTTCTTACAGGGAAGCCCGGCTGATTGCGTCTTTTATTTGCAGACTGGCAGAGCCAAGCTTACTGTCGGGTCAAAGATGGGCAAAGGAGCGACAGTGTCACTGCTCTCGGCCGGTGACTTCGTTGGTGAAGAGTCAGTCACAGGGGCCAATGCCCTTCATCTGGCGACGGCTACTGCGATTACACCTTGCGTGACCCTGAAGATAGACGAGGCTGAAATGCTCCGTGTGCCTGACGAGGAACATGTATTCTCCGATTTCTTCCTGAAGTTTATGCTGGTTCACGGCCTGAGAACCCAAGCTGATCTGGTCGATCAGCTTTTAACCCTACCGAAAGCCGTTTGGCTTGAACCCTATTGCTGATGACCAAGTATGATGCATCTTGGGAACCGGAGACTTTAATTCCTTCAATCACCCAAGAGACCCTCGCCGCAATGATTGGTACCACCCGTTTTCGCGTGAGCTTCTCTTTCAACCGCTTTAGAAAGCAGGGTGATGCTAATTATAAGGGACGCATTCGGGTTCATAAGTCTTTACTCAACGTTGTTCTGCAAGATGGTTTATTTGAGAAAAACTCATTCTGTTCAAAACTCTTCAATCCCCCACGGAGTGCGGCGCGTTCTAATAGACGGGCCCGATTTGTCTGAACCTCAACACAGCCTAAAAGGTGTCGCGTTGGACCAAAGTAGTTCACAAGTCGTTCCTCAAATATGACTCAATCGTGGTGTTTTCCAAGATATTCGGCAAGGTAGGTGCCGTCCGCCTATGTTGAATACGTCGGAAGATCAGTTCTGGCCAGCGAAGTTCAACGGGCGTATATCAACAGGCTCGCCTATGTCGCGTCAACGCATGCGTTCGTACTTCAACCCGGCAAATTCCAATGAGGTTGATGCGCTTGCTGGCGCTATTGGATGGATCCAGGGAAAGGGCTGCCTGTGAGTAACCGCGCTCTTCACGAAAAAACAGAGTCAGATGTCCGGTATCGCGGACTTCTCGAGGCGGCTCCAGATGCGATGGTCGTAGTAAACCAAAGCGGAGAGATCGTCCTGCTCAATGTTCAGGCGGAGAAACAGTTCGGCTACAGCCGGGATGAACTTCTCGGACAACAGGTCAAGAACATCATAAGGGAAGGTTTCTCGGAGCGGCTGATCGCGGACGGAACCCGGACTGCTGCTGAAGCGTTAGCGCAGCAAATCGGTACCGGGATTGAATTGAACGGGCGCAGAAAAGACGGAAGTGAGTTTCCGATCGAGATGATGCTGAGCCCACTCGAAAGCGCGGAAGGCGTCCTGGTAACAGCAGCCATTCGCAATATCAGCGTGCGCAAAAGTGCCGAAAGGCACTTGGTGCAAATGGAGGCCAGGTATCGCGGACTGCTGGAGGCAGCTCCAGATGCGATGGTGGTGGTCAACCAGGGCGGAGAGATTGTCCTGTTAAATGTTCAGGCAGAGAAACAATTCGGGTACAGCCGCGATGTCCTTGTAGGACAGCAGGTGAAGAACATCATTCCTGAGGGCTTCGCGGAACGCCTGGTAGCGGACGAAACACGGACGGCGGCTGAAGCCCTGGCGCAGCAGATCGGTACTGGGATTGAGTTGAGCGGGCGAAGGAAGGATGGAAGCCATTTCCCGATTGAGATCATGCTGAGCCCACTGTCAAGCGCGGAAGGGGTCCTGGTAACAGCAGCAATCCGCGATATAAGCGTGCGAAAGAATGCTGAAAAGCACCTCCTCCAAATGGAGGCCAGGTATCGTGGGCTTCTGGAGGCAGCTCCGGACGCCATGGTCGTAGTGAGCCAGAGCGGAGAAATCGTCCTGTTGAATGTGCAGGCCGAGAAACAATTCGGCTACAGTCGTGATGAACTCTTAGGACAGAAGGTCAAGGACATCATTCCGGAAGGCTTCGCCGAGAGGCTGATAGCCGACGCTCTTCGGTCCGCGGAAGATGCGTTGGCCCAGCAGATCGGCACCGGAATTGAGCTGAATGGGCGTCGGAAAGATGGAAGTGAGTTTCCGATCGAGATCATGCTGAGCCCGCTCGAAAGCGCGGAGGGAATCCTGGTGACGGCGGCCATCCGCGATATCACTACGCGCAAAAGGGCCGAAACTCAACTTGTCCAGAAGATTGAAGAATTAAACCGCTCGAACGAGGAACTGGGACAATTTGCGTACATCGCATCGCACGATTTGCAAGAGCCGCTGAGGATGGTCGCTAGCTATACGCAGCTCTTGTCCAGACGCTACAAGGGTAAGCTGGATTCTGACGCGGATGAGTTTATCGCCTTCGCCGTGGACGGCGCCAGGCGGATGCAACGGTTGATTCAGGACCTGCTGATCTATTCGCGGGTCGGAACAAAAGGCAGGGATCTGCTCAGTACCTCCAGTGAAGAAGCATTGCAGCAGGCCCTTTTAAATCTGCGCGGTGCTTTTGAAGAAAGTGGGGTGTTCGCGACGCATGACCCCCTGCCCACGGTCCTGGCGGACGAGATACAGCTGGTTCAGTTGTTTCAGAACCTCGTCGGAAATGCCATCAAGTACCGACGACCGGACGATCCTCGAGTACACATTTCCGTCGCCCGGAATGGCGGCAAGAAATGGATATTTTCGGTGCAGGACAACGGATTAGGAATTGAATCTCAATACTTCGAAAAGATCTTCGGTATGTTCCAGCGCTTGCACAGGCGGGAAGAGTTCGACGGCACCGGCATAGGATTGGCTATTTGCAAGAAGATTGCCGAACGGCACGGAGGCAGCATCTCTGTCGAATCAAAACCAGGGCAAGGTTCCACATTTCGCTTTTCCTTAGAAGGAAGTGAGACGAAAATATGAATCTCATCGGAGGAGATGGTATGCCCATACAGGTTCTCTTGGTCGAAGACAGTCCCGGTGATGTCAGGCTGACAAAAGAGGCCTTCCGTGAGGCCAACAGGACCATCCACATCCATGTAGCGAACGACGGTGTGGAGGCAATGGCCTTTCTGCGGCATGAGGGGCCCCATGTTCATGCTCCTCGCCCGGATCTCATCTTGCTGGATTTAAACCTGCCAAGGATGGATGGTCGCGAGGTTTTGGCTCACATCAAAGAAGATGGCAACCTGAAAACGATCCCCACCGTGATCTTGACGACATCTGATGCAGAAGCCGATATTCTCAAAAGCTATCAACTCCAAGCGAACTGCTACTTGATCAAGCCCGTGCGATTGGACGAGTTCGAAGCTGTTGTTAAGAGCGTCAATGATTTTTGGCTGACGAAGGTCAAGTTGCCCAGCAAAGGCGAGCCCGATGAGCAACAAGACGATTAAGGTACTTCTCCTGATCGAAGACAATCCTGGAGATGCGCGCTTGCTTCGCGAGATGTTCAACGAGCAGGGCTTGCACAATACCGAGCTGATCCATGTCGAGTGCATGAGTAAGGCAGAGAATCATCTTTCGGCAGCCGTGGTCGATATCATATTGCTCGATCTTGGGTTGCCTGATGTACAAGGTCTGGGAGCGGTACGTCGTGCCCACGCCGCCGCGCCCCGCGTGCCCTTGGTTGTGCTGACGGGCCTGGACGATGAATCCATGGCTGCACAAGCATTGCAGGAAGGCGCTCAAGACTATCTCTTAAAAGGGCAAATCGACACTCGCGGATTGCTCCGTGCTCTGCGCTATGCTATTGAGCGCAAGATCATGGAAGAGGCATTGTTCGTTGAAAAAGAACGCGCCGAGGTTACACTCAACTGCATTGCCGACGCGGTTGCAAGCACGGACAGCTCCGGAAATATCACCTTTCTCAATCTCGTCGCGGAAAGAATGACGGGCTGGACTTTGGCGGAGGCGGGCGGAAGACCGGCTACGGAAATCTTTGTGGTCCTGGACGCCACGAGCCGCGAAATTGTCCCCAATCCGATGCAATTGACAATTGAGCAAAATCGTCCCCTAGGTGTACCCGCGAACTGTATCCTCATCCGGCGCGACGGATTTGAGATTCCAATCGAAGATTCCGTCGCAACCATCCACGACCGTGGAGGACAGGCTACTGGAGCTGTGATAGTTTTTCGCGATGTGAGTGTGGCTAGGGCTATGGCCATGCAAATAGCGCACTCGGCCGAGCATGACTTTCTGACCGGTTTGCCTAATCGAATGCTCTTGAACGATCGGATTGGCCACGCGATAGCCTTGGCGTCGCGTCACGGAAAAAAGGTCGCCCTGCTGTTTATGGATTTGGATGGTTTCAAGCATATCAACGATTCTTTGGGACATCCGATCGGTGACAAACTTCTCCAATCCATCGCAAGCCGCCTTCAGAACTGCGTGCGCTTCTCGGATACGGTAAGCAGACAAGGAGGCGATGAATTCATCGTGCTTCTTTCAGAACTGGAACAAACGCAAGAAGCTTCCCTTACGGCAATAAGAATGCTGGAGGCGGTAGCGGAGGCTCATTCCATCGACGACGACGATCTCCACGTCACTACAAGTATCGGCGTAAGCGTCTATCCCGACGACGCTCTCGACGCGGAGACGCTCATTAAGAATGCCGACACTGCGATGTATCAGGCAAAGGAAAAGGGGCGGCAGAGCTATCAGTTCTTCGAGCCCGCGATGAATGTCCGTGCTGTGGAGCGCCAGTCCATCGAAGAGAGTCTGAGGCGGGCCATCCAGCGCCAGGAATTTGCTCTGCACTATCAACCGAAGATCAATCTGATAACAGGAGAGATTACCGGCGCGGAAGCATTGATACGTTGGACCCATCCCACCCGAGGGCCCCTCTCTCCAGACCAGTTTATTCCCATAGCGGAAGACTGCGGCCTTATTTTGCCGATCGGCCGCTG
This sequence comes from Occallatibacter sp., assembly GCA_036519195.1. GTDB lineage: Bacteria > Acidobacteriota > Terriglobia > Terriglobales > Acidobacteriaceae > Telmatobacter. The sequence goes on from DATDLS010000006.1 coordinate 27,573, forward strand.
GGTCCTCCGGGAAGCGTGCAGGCAAGCCAGGGCCTGGGCTGATGCGGGCCTGTCCCTCAAAACCATGGCAGTAAACATTTCAGCTATAGAGTTTCGGGATGAGAACTTTCTTGAAGGCGTATTCACGATCCTGAAGGATACAGGCATGGACCCAGGATCGCTCGAACTGGAGCTCACTGAAAGTGTTCTGATGAAACGAGCCGAGTCCACGGAGGCCATCCTCAAGGCTTTGAGGGCAAAAGGCATACAACTCGCTGTGGACGACTTCGGCACTGGGTATTCAAGCCTGAGCTATCTTCGAAAGTTCTCAATTGATGCTCTCAAGATTGACCAGTCCTTTGTCCGGCAGATCACCGCTACCCCCAAGGAGACGACTATCGTTGTCGCGATGATCAGCATGGGCCGGAGCCTGAAGCTACGGGTCGTTGCGGAGGGAGTGGAAACACAGGAAGAGTTGGCATTTCTTCAGGCTCATCAATGTGACGAAGCGCAAGGATATTATTTCAGCCGCCCAGTGCTCCCTCAGAATTTCACCAAATTGCTCGAGGTGTCCTGGAAGCCATCGGAAGTGCTCTGGGCCAGACGCATTACCCCACGGCCAGCCTCCGATCTTGGTGATTCGATTGTGAGCCTGTAAGTGCTTATCTCGCATGCGCAGGATGCAATGAAACCCATCAGACTAAGTTGCAAATACAACGCACAAATACTTACATTGGATGGGGATCTGGCACAACTGTGACTGTAATTTGAGAAGGATACTGTGATGAGTGATGAACTGCATTGTGCGCTACGACACTCTTTTCCTCATCGTAGTTATTACCACCGGTGTTAAGGTTTCGATCGAATCGCGGAAAGTTACTGCTTGAAACTTCTATACGAAGTGAATGCCCCGCTGCAATAAAGTCACTGGTTTGCATTGGCTGGAATGTGACTTTATAGACGGAACCTGTCTGCATCCAGACCGACGGCTTTTCATATCCATCGCGATACCGCATGCGCTGAATATTGTCATCCAGATTGTATGCAGCTCCGTCACTATCCACGTCGACCAGCCGGATCGTGAAGTCCGTGTCTTTTGCGTCCGACGAAACATAGAGAGTGACGTTGACAGGCCCGCTTAGCTCGACACCTTCTTTAAACGGGGCTGTCGTATAAACAAGAATATCGTTACGCGTCTCCATCGTACGTTGGTCCAAAGCACCTGGAGTCACGGCATTTCCTTCACAACAGACATTTCCACCGTGCGTTGGTACGGGGTTCTGAGGATCGTAACTGAAATGGTCTATGCCTTCCTTGGTTTGCGGAGTCGGAGAAAGCAGACCATCGCCGTAAAGACTGTTGGCCTTGCCGTCACCGGAAAGATAGAAGGTCATTGGTTTTGCGCCTTCCGGGGGCCATGTGTTTGCCGTCTCCCATTTGTTCTTTCCCATGACGTAGTAACGAATCTTGGGCATTGTTTCCAGCACGTGATTATCTTCCCCTTTGAGGAAGTGGTCGAACCAACCGTAGGTGAGCTTGTCAGTGTCCAGTTCGGCATCGCCCATATTGCGTTCGCCTACTATCAAATCCGCGCTTGAAATACCGCGAGTATAGGCACAGTGGCCCGTGGGCGAAATGACCGCGTACTGTTCGTTGGCAATGTCCGGTTTCGCCGTCTTGCGAACGAAGTTATACGCTGCCAAGTTTGGTCCAATCGATACGTCGTACCAAGACATAAACCAGAATCCAGGAACGTTGATTTTCATACTGTCGTTCCAAAGACCGCCCTTGTACCAGGCCGGATCGTTGGGGGCCCGTCGTATCATGGCACCGCCGGTAGCGACAGGCATGGGATCCGCGAAAATCCCCTTGGGGCCGTCAACGGCCTTGATAATGTCCATTTCGGGAAGGTGCCATAACGCTTTAGACCAATCGACAGCCGGAAAATGATCCGCGAAGTCGAACGATTTGGACACACGGATCAGATCTTCCTGCGATGTGTCCGGAGGAAGCATCGGCCTCACCTGGTTCTGCTCCCCATAGAGCCAGGCGATGAACAGCATCTGAACGGCACCGCCGCGGTACCAATTCCCTTGCTCATAATAAGGACCGACACGACCCACACCTGCGCCAAAACCCATGGGTATAAATGCGGCGTCTGCGGGGTTTCCCTGAGCGGTCACAGCAAGTTGCCATTCGGCGGTCGAAGAGCAGCCAATGGTCCCTACCTTGCCGTTTGACCACGGCTGCGCCGATATCCATGAGAATTCGTCATTACCGTCGGTGATGGGGGGGCCAAGGATGTCGTAGTTCCCTTCCGAAAAAAAGTGACCACGTTCATTGACCTCGACATACGCATACCCCCTCTTGACCGCCTCGAGCTCGGCACTCATATCGCGGGGGGCACCTAGAGACACATCCCAATAATTAAAATTATATGGAGTCCGGACAAACACCGTAGGGTACTTCATCGAAGAGTCTTTTGGGCGATAGACATCGCCCGCCATGCGCTTGCCATCGCGCATGGGAATCATGACCTTACGATCGATAATTGCGATCGATTCTAGTTCCTGTTCGACCGCTGTCTGTTTAGCGATTCGTGCCAACTCATCGCGGGTGCGCGACTGCTGCTGTTGCGCGAGGAGAGGTGGGATGAAACCGAGAATACTCACCAAGACAAGCGTCCTTGTGATGTCGTTGAGGCGGTAGGGCATTCCTGTCCTCCATGACGGGCGTTGTGAACATCGTACAACCTTGGGCGCTGCTCAAGGGGAAATCCGGTTGCCAGACACATGATCAGCTTTCCAATAACACCGCCTGAATGGCTTTGTTCCATAGCCTGCACCTGCTTGGCGGCACTACTAGAACTCGTGCCCCCCTTATTTTGAAGCAACCTGGGAGAGTCATCTGCACCAGGAACTCCATGGATAGGGATTGGAGAGCCAACATCGGCTGGGGGGCATCATGGCGGCCTTCAGGCCCTTGCCGCTGAGCTCGGCAAGGAGGATGAGGACATCGCCGGAGTTGCCGGGAATGACCTGGAACAACCCGCCGCCGACCTCTCTGGCGGCCCCGTAGAGGCTGCTGATGGCGAAGCCGGGAACGGATGGGGTTTCTTCGCGGACCACGACGCTCTGGATCTGGCGGGCAGTCTTGAGCTCTGATTCGACGAAAATTGGCGGTTGCGCTCGCGGGCTTGCTCGCATTCGAGGGTGGCGACGAGGGCGATGCCGTCGATCTGGCCGTTTGTCGGTGAATACGCAGGGGCCGAAATGGATGCTTGTGGCGCTCAGTATCCTATCGATAGTAAGGTAGGTGAGCGGGATTCTTAGACCAACGTGCAGCCTAGTCTACGCAGTGCTCCGATTATTGAGATGACCCGATTGGCGTGATGGAGGTGTTCTCTTTCTCCTATCGGAATGGAGTCTCCGTCCGCCTATGAGCCATCTTCCAAAAGATCATCTAACCTGCTTATCTGCCACTCAACCGGATCATCCGGCAAGTAATTGCGGATGTCGGTGCATTTCGCGTCGCGATGAATCACCGTCAAACTGACGTCGTCGCAAAGCGGACTACCGTTCGCGAAGTCCTGTACGGTGGCTAGGAGCATCATGAGCGTGGCGTGAGCGGATGGCGACTCTACCTGTCGCAAAACCTCCAGCATCCGCTCCAACCCGAACTCTTCGTCGGAAGCGTTGCGGCATTCGAGTACACCATCGGAGTAAGTGACCAGAGTGTCGCCTGGTTCGAGGGTCAATTCGCCCGAGTCGAACTCCGCACCTTCGAGAGCACCCAACAGTGGGCCACCTCTGTCGAGCAACTCAACCAGTCCATTGGCGCGAAGCAATATCGGCGGGAAATGGCCGGCATTGCAGTAGGTCAGTTCTCCACGATGGCAGTCAATCCGCGCAAAAAATGCCGTTACGAACGGCGCAACTGGCCGCAGATAGCAGAGGTGGCGATTGATCTCCGAGGCGATCTTTGCCGGGTCAGAATCTGGACCGCCGTAACTTTGCAAAAGTCCCGCCAGATTGGTGAACCACATTCCAGCCGCTACGCCTTTACCGGCAATGTCTCCGTGCACCAGTAGAACCTTGGATCCGTAATGCGAGTATGTCGTGAAATCTCCGGAGAGAAAGCGCGCCGCAAAGACCTCGCTTGCGAACTGTAAATCGCCGTGGCGCAGCTGATGCGGGCCGCTTAGTTTGCGCTGGATCTGTGCGGCCTCGAAAAGCTGGGCGTGGAGATCGAGTCTCTCTCGCTTGAGTGAATCCACCTCGTCCTGCAGTGACACACTCGATAGCGGAGGCGCCATTGACGAGATGATCGAGGATTGACGCATGTTGTAATCTCGGAGTTCGCCGTTGGTTCGCAACTTGGCTTCACTTCGTGGTAGTGCTCTCCCGTTGCTCATCATCTATCCCTTTTCGATTCTGGTTGTACTCTAACCGACGAACCGATAACCGGTTCCATGCACGGTGAGGAAGTACTGTGGTTGCTCGGGATCGGGCTCTAGTTTTTGGCGCAGACGTACCAGGTGCGTATCCACCGTCCGGGTTGTTGGGTAATTCTCGTATCCCCAGACATCTTCCAGAAGACGATCACGACTCAGCGTCTCGCCGGAATGACAGATGAAATACTTCAACAGCTCGAACTCCGTGGAGGACACCTCGAGAGCCTTGCCTGACCTGAGCACTCGACGACGACGCAGATCGACCTCCACGTTGCCAAAGGAATGTTGATCCTTATCTTTGGGTACGACTGCCGTGCGCCGTAAGACCGCCTTCACTCGCGACAGCAACTCGCGGATGGAGAACGGCTTGGTCACATAATCGTCCGCGCCGAGTTCCAGGCCCACCACCTTGTCTAGTTCCTGGCCGCGGGCAGTCAGCATGATAATCGGGATGGAACTGCGTTTAGCGTGCAACTGCTTGCATACCTCCAGTCCGCTCATCTTGGGCATCATCACATCCAGCACCACAAGGTCGGGAGACTCGTCCAGCGCTCGCCGCAGGCCTTCGATCCCATCGGTCGCCGTGATCACTTCGTAGCCTTCAAACTCGAAATTGTCTCGTAGCCCAGCCACCATCATGGGCTCATCCTCCACCACAAGAATTCTCGCTGGCCTTGGGACTTCCATTATCTTTGCCTTCCCTTGCTGTCTCATGCCGACATCCTTTTCGCCTGCTGAATCTCTGCGGTCTTTACCGGTAAACTAATGATGAACTTGCTGCCTTGGCCGGGCTCGCTCTCAACCGCAACTTTACCTCCGTGCGCCTGCACAATGTGGCGCACCAGAGACAGCCCCAGCCCGCTTCCCTTGGTGTTATGCACAACTGGATCGCCCACTCGATAGAACTTCTCAAAGATTTTTACCTGCTCTTTCGCGGGAATGCCGATTCCGTGATCGACGACCTCGAGGTGAACGCTGCCATTGTGCCTGTACAGATGAACGCCAAGATATTTTTCTGTCCCTGAATACTTCACCGCGTTGTTGACCAGATTTAGCAGCGAGCGCGCAATCGCTTCGCGATCCATCCACAGTTGTGGTACATCGTTATCGATCTTCTCTTCGAACTGGAACCCGTTCTGCTCGATTTCAAAACGATAAGACTCCAGCGTGCTCCGCACCAGGTCAGCCACATCGGTTTCACGGAAACTGTATTCTTTCTTGCCTGACTCGATGCGCGAGAAGTCCAGAATATTGTTGATCAGAGAAGTCAATCGCTCACTCTCTTTGCGGATGATCTCGTAATATTCCTGATGTTTTCCCGGGCTGGAGATGCGTCCCAGTTCCAGCGTCTCTGCGTAAAGCCGGATGAGCGCCAGTGGGGTTCTCAGCTCATGCGAGACGTTCGAGACAAAATCGGACTTCAATTTCGCCAATGCAAGTTCGCGCGCGACGTTCCGATAGGCGAGTAGCATTCCTCCGCCCATCAGCAGCGAGAGCGCTCCGAAACCCAGGAAGGTCGTATGCACAAAGTGATTGCTGATGTTGGCGATCGTAGTTCCGCGCAGTTTAGCTCCCAGGATCAATCCAGGGAAGACACCGTCAAACTTACGCTCTACTTCAGGCAAACCTCCATCCCAGCAAGCCGACGACGCGAAAGGTGTGTGCACCCTCGAGGTCCGCACCATGATCGTTGTTTGAGGATGGGATGTATCTCTTCGGTCCTGATTTGGCAGCACTTCGTCCAGTGCTTGGGGAAAGAACTTGTCCCTCAGATAGTCGGTATCGTAGACAAACCCTGCCAGGGCGGGATGCTCGGCGGTCGCGCCGCGTGGGATGAAAACCACATAAGACAGGTACTGCAATGTGTCACCCCTGGGCATCAACTCATCGCCCTCAAAGAAGACGTTCCGCCCTTCGGTCGCCTTCGTCTTCTTCAGTCTGGCGATCTCTTCGTTGGAGCCCATATCAAACCACTGTCCCGTCATGGATAAGAACCTCTTGCCTTCCTCAACAAATTCAGGATCGTTCATCCGAGCCGGCTGAGATTGGCTCTCAAGGTGACCTTTCCCCGTCCACAGAAACGCATATGCAATATCTCTGTGTGATGCCAGGAAAGCCTGGAGTTGGTCGCCCTGGTTCGCATCGGGAAAACTCGACCTGGCTTTCTCGGCCATCTCATAAGCGCGCGTATCAATCTGCTTTTCGGCGATAGCCAAGAACTCTTGAAAGTCTCGTTGAAAGACGGCCTCGATCGCCTTGTCGCGCTGTAGCTGCCTCAGTTCCCACACACTGTAGACGACGAGCGCGAACGCAGGCAGCATCACTCCCAGCATGAACACCAGCATGCGCGGGCGCTCGGACCAACGTCGAACTAGAAACTTCAACATGAGTGTTCTTTCCGAGAGTGGGCCCAGTTCCATTGGATTGAAGAATAAGCGAGTAAACTCTGCGATATGTCATAACGACGCAACAAATTGTAAAAAGTTGTGAACTTACGGAGAGTGCTAACAAGTCGGGGGGAGTCAGTGATTTCGATTACACAGCGCGGAATTCGGTTCGAAGGGGCGATCCAGCGGAAATATGGGGGGGAAGCCCAGATCGCCGATCTCTCTGGCACAGAGAACTTTCCCGTTTAGGATGCTCGGGATGGAGAATTCATGTCCATTAGCCCAGAATTGACCGCGTTTGACGTCAAAAAGCTCCCGTTTTTCGTCGTTTATGGAAAGTTTTGGCTGAAAACGAGCAAACATCAGCCTCGCGGATTCGACGGTTTGGGCTTACACCCCTAAAAGATAGAACGCTCTAAGGAAAACCACATGGACAAATGCAAAAGCAATTCGGTTGGCCAATTCCTACCGTGGATACAGTTAACCATGCGGAAGGCCGACGTTGACCGTTCAGAATAGCCAATGACCAGTTGTGGGGCTGTTGATCGATTCGCAAGGGACGAGGAATCGACAATTGTCCATCTGAATTCGACCTCGCCTTTGTACACTGCGTCCTCTGCATCCTACCCGAATTTGCTTGAACCCGTGAGGTAGCTTGTTCATTCGCTCCCTCGAGGAACCAGGAAAGGTGCCTGTTTTTCTTTTGTCATTGTGCGGATATGGGAAGATTCCCATATCTGTTCCATTGCTCCCGGAATGCCTATTACGCCGCCCGGCCGGGGGCACCCACATGCGATTCCTGCGGCACAACTCAGCGGGAAGGGTCATGGGCGTTGATAGTTCCCCGTCGAAAGCGTCTCTACGCTTCGACCAAAGTCAAAGTCCCAAATTGTCATTCGTACGGATTTAGTTCGAAGAAGGCTTCTGAACATTGTCGATGACCATAACATCGGCCGGGGCTCTGGTAGCCTCAAGCTTAAGACCGATCTGCTCCTGGATGGCGGTATAAAGATTGGGCGGCGCATCGACGGTGTCTGTGGGCGGTGGAACTTTGGCGCCCATTCCGCCGAACTGCGAGTCGTCGGGAGTCCAATTGAGACTGAAGTCGAATCTGCCGGTGAGTCCGGTCTGATCTACCACGGGGCGGTCAAGCACCGCACTCTGCATGAGGCCGGTAAAGTCGGACATAAGTGCGTTGCGCACATTGAGTTTGCCCAATCCCTGAAAGAAGAGGCCGGGAAGGCCGTTCGGCGAGCTATCGTTCTTGGTCATCTTCTCTCCAGTTTTGGAGACGCTCAATACGTAGACAGAAAGCTCCTTTTTATCTTTGTGAAACTTGAGCCCAAAGCGGTCGGCAAGCAGTTTCTGGATCATGATCTTCCACTGCTTCCCGTTGGGCGCGCCTTCGCCGTCGGGTTTGCCATCGATGTCGAACTTATCGGATTCAGCCCAATCGGGAAGGCCGATGACCTGCTTGGCCTGCACGTCGAAGGCAAACGAGATCATCTGTGTAAGAGGCTGGTTGATGATATGGAATTCATTTCCTCGAACGATGAACGCCTTGCGCTGATCGTCGGGCTTGCTGGGCTTGATAGTAGCAACCTCGAAGCTTGGATTGGCGTCGGCGGCCATGGGCGGAATGGGCGGCGGAGGCTTGGGGATGGCCCATTCCGTTTCCGGCGTGGTACGCTCGAAGTTGAGAGGCACAGGGGAGCCCTGCGTCCAGTTGCCGGTGATCGATTTGCCGTCCGCGCTGAGCTTGCCCTCGTAGGAGCCGTTAATCACCTTCACAGACATCTTAAAGGTGCTTCCGTCCAGCGTGATCTTGTCCACCGGGATCGGCTGTCCACCTTGATCGATGCTGTAATTCTCCGCCTTGTATCCTCCGCCATCTGCTTTGCTTATCTTGAGCACAATGCGCAAATTCTGGCCAGCGTGGAGTGTGCCTTGCCAGGTTCCCGTGATATCTTGCGCTGGGTTTGGCGCCGCAGCTTGCGCAGAAATCGGGCTGCAGTTCACAAGGCACAAAACAATGGTCAATGTCATTGCGAACGCCACAGCGAGGCTGGAAAATTTCATTCTGCTGCGGCTCAGGTTGCGCGGAAAGCACTCAAACTTCATAAGGGTATTCCCTCTCTCAAATTCAGAATCTGTAGCTCCAGAAAGCCGAGCTTGCATTCATTTGAAGGACCTAGCGAAAATATACCTGCAATACGTTTGCACGGGATCGAATTTATCCCTAAAAACGCTGCGTGACTGATTGAGGAGCATCGCAATCTCAACCTCGGTTCTTCGCCGTGTTCCAGATTTCCTCGGTATCCTTGAGCCAGGCACGGTACGCGGCATTGGAATCCGGCGGTGCGGGGCCGCCGTTCTGGTTCAAGTATGTGTAGTTGAAAGTCTCCCAGAAACGATCGCGCTGCTCAAAGGTGAGGCCGTGTTGGAGCAGTGCTTCCCGCATCGCCTGCAACGCGGACATTCTTTTATGGAACGATCCGGCAAAGGTTTTGTCGCGGATCACCATCCATGCTTTTCTGGCACCGTGGTATCCGGTCCACGCCGGCCGCTGCGTATTTGCATCCACTTCCTCGTTTGCATTGGCCTTCGCTGCGCGAATTACCAGGTCCAAGAATCGGTCGTGGGCGTCGTCATACACGAAGTTGAAGGGCTTCCTAAGCCATGCCTCAACTTCGCCGAATAACCACTTGCGTCCGGACCAGAGTTCCGTGGCCGCGGTGGTTGAAAAACGCTGCAGGCCCGGCCGGGTTTGATGAACGACTTTTACTTTATGGCGCTCGATGTCTTGAATCTTCCTCTCAAGCTCTTGTATGCGACCCTGTTTCCTGCTTTTGCGCGCTCCTTCCAACATATCTCTCAGAGTATTGATTTCGTTCGGGTTCTCGGTGAAGCGGTAGTTCGCGCCCAGCATCTGCCATCGGATACCTTTCCGCTTGTGCAGATGCTCGTTCTCCAGATAAACAGTTTTGATACCCATCAGATGAGGCAACTCGAGGATGCCGCTGTTGGTTCCGATGCTGACTGTGTCGCGATTCAGGCTTCGGATGAGGCGTATAAAAAACATCTGGGCCGAAAGGTCTCGTCCGCCTGGAAATCCGTTATCCCAGTACTTGATCAAATTGATGTCCGGGTGAGGAACTGCCATGCCATCCACCTGCGCGGGAAGATGCACTGGATCGCCTATCAACACCAGTTTCCGGCCTGGGTCCTTAAGACGGATCACAATCATCATCTGCGCCAGCATGACTTCATTGGTGTCCAGCCATGGTCCTGCTCCGGTTGCCTCGCCCGATTTACGGCCCCAGAAGAGCGCATATTTCTCGCCCATCCTGAAACCCTTTTTAAAGTAATAGCCTTCAATATTATGTCGCATCTTCGGAGTAAGTCCGGGATCCTGAAGCAGCGCTGTCTTGACGGCGCTTTCAGCATTACGCGGATTGCTCGAATAGAAAAGAGCGACAGCGGCCGTGGAACCGCTTGTCTCCGGTTTCGTATCTTCGTTGTCCGAGAAGGTGACGCGTTCAGGAGCCGGGATTCCGCTACGCAGAAATGCATGCATCTTAATCGCGTTCGCACGCTGAGTAGCCCTTACGTCGCTCGTAACTTCGAGGTCCTTCGTGAATGTCTTCTTATGCCTCATGTTGTAGAGCTGAACGAGCGTATAGCCCTTGGACACGGCTTCCGTGGTGTAATCGCGCAGAATCAGTTTTGTCCCAGGAAAGATGAGGACAGTTGTCTCCCTGGACGGGTCAGCTATCAAGGCGGCTTTGGTGATATATTGCTCGCCCGACATATGAGAGGGGATACGAAGATGAGCCATATGGCCTGTTACGTGAGTTTTCGCGAGTCGGTGAGCTGGAAGAGGTTTTTAACCTCGAAGTGATAGGTCGGGTGGTGAGTGGTGGCTTGCGATACCTGTTGGGAGTAGCCGGCGATTGCCTTGATACAAACGTGGCCGTTGTACTTGGTTTCTCCTTCGGAGAAACCAACGTGAAACCGCTGATTGCTGCCGCTTTGCGTAGTTATAGCTCCTAATCCATCCATCAGTTGAACTGCCTTCTGAGGGGCAAGTTGAACCCTCTTGCCTTTGTCGGAATGTCCGTCCCAGCTTGCGGTTTGCTGGATCAGCGTATCGACATTTTCTCCCTGATGGACGAGCGGGGGAATGAGCGGACTGGGGCCTGTGCTCAGAGGTAGCGGCTGTTGCGAGGCGATCGAACTCGGCATAGCACCCCAGTTTGCCTTTGGCGGCTCAGGATCAGACAAAGTCAGGTATATCTTCTCTTTCTTGTTTTTTTGCTGCTTTGGCAATGCTTTCTGCTTCGGCTCTGACAGTACAGGTATCTGAGGAGGAAGCTGCACAGGCGGAGAAGAAACAGTCGTTACCTGCGGAGAAGGCAGCTTTACCGAGGCTTTCTGTGCTTTAGCGGTTTCAGCTTTCACCACAAACGCCGTGATGGCGCTCATTGAATCGGCATCTCCCACCTCTTCGTCGAACTTCGGTCCGTAATAGGATTCATCATCGTTATTGGCTATGACGTATCTGTTTCTCAGTCCCAGGATCTCCCTTTTCTCACCATTCGATTTGGCCTTATATAGCTGTATCGTAGACGGTCTGTAGACCGGCGGTGCTGACATCTTCGGCTGTACTCTGGCATCATGAGGACGATAAGCCGGAGGCGCAGTCCGCAGATTCGACGGTTCGCTGGCTTGCGGGGCTGCCATCTTCGGCTGCACCTTAGCCGCATTCGGGCGATAAACGGGAGGCGCGGGTCTCAACTCTTTCTCGAAGGCCTGTGCAGACGGCGCGTTTTGAAAAGGGTTTAATGGTGTCATCGAAGTGCCCGGACACGCAGATTATATACGTATTCGGCAGCAGGCGGGAATGCGGTTGCTTGCCTGCAGGGGCTCCGCTCCAGGCGGCGGACGGCAGGACACCTGGGTCCGGTACGCACGGCATAGGCTGGATCCGGGCATAGGGGATCGGTCGCTTTGAGCGGCGGGTATCAGTTGTCGAGTGAGGTAACTGGCTCCCTTGCAGGTAGTGGCGGGCTGGTTCAAGGTCTGGGATTGGAGCCCTCGCGACCGCCCTTCGGGTCGCGCTCCGACGGGATTTCAGCCACTATCCTCGAGCGGGACTCGCCAGGGGATGGGAGCCGGCAAGGCGTCCAGGTCGCGGAGCATGACCTGGACGATGTGGCAATGGGTATCGCTGACATCGCGCGGCTTGCGCTCCCGTCCGAGCCGGCAGTAGAAGAAGAATTGCAGGAGATTGAAGGCCAGCATCCAGATCAGGAACAGTGCGTGCAAGGCCGCTGGGGTGTGACGTTAGACATGTTCGAGGTTCCAGTAACTTCCCCACTGGTGGAAGGCGGTGTTCTCGATGTGCCCGCGGGAGCGCATCGCTTTCAGCGCGGTGGGCCCAGACAGAGAGCGGGCACAACCGGTCAAGCCAAAACACCAGGTCGAAGTTATGGGGGGAAGGTTTGGAGGGATCGGATGCCGGCGGACTGAAACGGGTGATCTCGGCCTGGATCACAGGAATCTTTCCTGAATGGGTGCTCAGAGTCTGGAGGTCGTCGACGTCTGAGAAGAGCACTCGTTCGCGGTTGTCGGGGTCTTCATGCACCTGGAGCTGGCATTGGCCGCGCCTGCACAGATCGATGGCTTCCTTGAGCGGCTTGTTGTTTTCTTTCTGCAGGCTGATGATCCCGCCGTAGCCGTATTGGTCGAGTCTGGTCATCCAGGGGCCGTGGGCGTAGAGCGCATCGGTGATGACGATCTCGATGAAACGGCCGTAGGTATTATGCAGGCGATCGAGAAGGCGATAGGCGGCTGTGAGTTCGCCTTCGTGGCCCTGGTGGTCGGCATCGCCATCGCGCAGCGCTTCTTCGCTGAGCACCGGCTCGGCGGCGAGGATGATATTGAACTTGGTCCCGAGCAGCATGGCCACCACGGAACGGTGGTAATACTGGGTGCGCTGGCCCCCGTCAGGGCCCTTGACCTTGACCTGGCGGGTCAGGCAGCCCGGGCAGTGCCGCTCATAGGAGGAGTGTGGCTCCCAGGCGTCGATGGCCACACAGCCCTTGCTGCCGTAGGAGCCGGGGCATGAGTAGCAATTGGACGGAAACCCGGGTTAAGCCTTCCCAAAGCAATGGCTATTTTGGCCCAACGCCCCGAATATGCTGTGCTCAGCATATGTGCAATATGAACACTCTGAGCTTTATTCGCCGGATTAAATCGTAGACGCCTGTTTACTCACGCAGTTCTTTCTCAGCGATGCAACGCACAGAGGAAGCCTGAGCAGTTGAACATAGAATCCGAGTTATGACAGGAGGCGCTGCGAAACTTCCGATAACACCTGTTCGGCGACTCATGCGTCACGAGGACCTGCGTTGCCCTTTTGTACTCCCCAGGGTTACGAACCCTGGATCGTTCCCCGTCTTGTTCAAATCGACGGTCTTTCGTCCCGCGACAGAGGACGTGCTTGTATCGATCGAAACTGTGCAGCGCTAAGCTCACTGGACAGAGCTTCGCACTGCCTCCTTCAGCAGGGGGAAAACAAGCGGAACCCAGATACCGTGCGCAAGAGTTCGATAGATTTGCGCAAAGCGAGGAATTCTCTCTTGGGCAACTCGCGATCAAAAATATTTTCGCCATTCAGTGTTTCTCGTCGCTCGAGCTTATGTCCGCTATCTTACAGAGCGTGAAAACCTTAGGAATGGATAGGCTTCGCGGTACTCCATACGTTCATCGCAGGCGCAAGGATTTCCTCGTCATCATCATGATTCTCCGCGGAAATGGGTGTATATTGACTGGAAACCGTGCGGGCAGTCTTTCGACGCAATGCCGCACGCTGCATATCGTTGTCCACAAAGTTGCGATTTACTGGCCGTGGCCAGCCTGGCAGAAAGCTCACAGGTGATGTTCACAAGTTGCACTTCTGCAAACCTGAAGTTCGAGCTGTTTAAAAACTGCGTCTGTATTCGATCTGTCGACCGGAGCTCATTGCAACTCATGCGGTGAGACGCTTGTTGCGGTTCGATCTCCACAGTATTCCAATCCGAAGAAAGAAATCGTTGGAGCGCCGTCATCGGTGTGCGCGCTTTTCGCACATGGTGCGTTGAGTGCGGGTGCGGACCTGAATCAGTTCGACCCTTTCGGCTCCAGACGCATGCTCCAAATCGAAACTCCGGATGCGAAGTTCCTTAGGCTTCGCACTTCCGCACACCTATGCCCTTCCAACGGCTCGAAGGTTCGTGAGGCGTTGGAACGAATTGCACAGCATGTTTTCCTGGTTCTGGGAAAGGGAACGTTGGAGAAGCGAATTCTTCAACGAGAAGTTAGACCCTATCGCCAGGCAGGAACGTGCCGGGTGAACCTCAATCGACAGACCATCCTCATCCCCCAAAAGGAGTAACACATGTCGAATTCCCAAAAGATTCCCCTCAAGGGCACCGAGCACGCTTCGCTCCCAGGCGCGAACGCCATCGGGCCGACCGATCCTCATCAACTCATCGAAGTCTCCGTGATTCTGAAGCATCGTCAGGCTTTACCAATGCACAGCGAGGAAGGAAAGGTCCTCAACCACAATGACTTCTCCAAAACCTATGGAGCCGATCCTGCGCACGTTGACAAGATTCGGCAGTTTGCCCGCGAAAACAATCTGCAAATGCTGGAGCGGGGCGACGAGGTGATCCGGCGCACCGCAGTGCTGGTTGGAACGGCAGGAGCCATTGAGAAGGCCTTCTCGGTCGAGCTGACCGAGTTCGACCATCCTGACGGGAGTTATCGCGGCCACACGGGCGCGATTCAGATGCCGGAAGTGTACGCCAACCTGGTACAGGGCATCTTTGGCCTGGATAACCGGCCGGTTGCTCAACCGCACATTCGGTACCGTAGCACTCGAAATGGTTTTGGCGGCCGTATTGCGAACCTCACCTACACTCCTCCGCAGGTGGCTAAGCTCTACGACTTCCCGCCGGAAGCGAATGGAAAAGGGCAGACCATTGGCCTGATCGAATTGGGTGGAGGCTACCGTACAGCCGACATCCGCGAGTACTTCCAGATGCTCAGATTGCAGCCGCCGCAAGTGAAAAGTGTCTCAGTGAATCATGGCAACAACCGCCCTACCTTGCCGCATAGCCTGGATGGCGAGGTGATGCTGGACATCGCAGTAGCCGGGGCCGTCGCGCCGGGAGCGGCGATCGCCGTTTATTTCGCACCAAACACCGAGCGGGGGTTCCAGGATGCCGTGAGCCTAGCCATTCATGACCAGCTTAACAAACCATCCGTGCTCGCAATTAACTGGGGAAATGCCGAAGATGACTGGAGCAGGCAGTCCATTGAGAACTTTCACCAGGTGGCTCAGGAGGCCGCGCTGCTGGGCATTACCATCACGGCAGCCTGCGGCGATCGAGGATCCAGCAATGGCCTCACGGATGGCAAGAATCATGTGGACTTCCCGGCTTCCTGTCCCCATGTGCTGGCGGTCGGAGGCACAAGGTTGACGGCAATGAATGGGGCCATCGAAAGCGAAACGGTATGGAATGACGGCGCTCACGGCGGGGCAACCGGAGGCGGATACAGCACCATCTTTGGGCGCCCGAGTTGGCAGGCCGCCGTTGTCTCGCAATCAGGAAGAGGCGTGCCCGATGTGGCTGGTAACGCCGATCCGGAAACCGGTTACAACATCCTGGTCGATGGGCAGCAAGTCGTGGTCGGGGGAACCAGCGCCGCCGCGTCGATGTGGGCGGGACTCATCGTCCTGCTCAACGAAAAGCTGAACCGTCGCGTGGGGTTCGTCAACCCGTCACTCTACTCCTTTGATCAATCGGGCGGATTCCGCGAGATTACCTTGGGAAGCAATGGCGCCTACTCCGCGACTTATGGATGGAACCCATGCTCGGGCCATGGGTCGCCCATGGGTGCTCGGCTGATGCAAACATTGCACGGAGCTCCTGTTGGGCAATTCGATAACCAGCGGAAGGACACCCATACCCAGGGAAAGGAACAGCCTAGGACCGTTCACGCCGGCGCGAAGTGAGCCGGACGGCAATTCGAGGACTCAATAACCGCTAGACTTCGTGGAGTGGCCTTCTGGTTCCAAAGCCCAAGGCCACTTCACGCTTCGATGAGAGTCACGCCTCTCCGAAACGAAGTGTACGAGTCGGATTCGCATTGAGCTTGATGTGTCCTTATCGCCTTGGCTTTTGTCCTTGGGTATCTGTGCTGCTTCCGATTTTGGTTGGCCAACTGCGCAGCCCGCAGTTGAGCATGTGTCCGAGGTGCGGCAACCGGTCCAGCAGGGCTGGTAACGGCGGCACTGTCGCCGAAGCCCGAGCAGTTTTCCCCGGTCATCAACGGGTCGTATCGGACGTGATCAGTATGCTGGCTCACTCGTTTTTCGTTCATCGCGGCGCATGAGGATCTCCTCCAGTTCCTCAACAGCGATCAGCGGCAGCTTGAGCATACCCCCACGTGACAAAGCCTATCTCGCAGAAGTAGAGAATCTCCGCATCGATGGCAAACTGGTCCAGCGACATATTCGCTATGTCGGCCGCGAAGCCGACGGCAAGACCGTGGTCCGCATCCCTGTCCGAGGCGGAGCTAGAGCAGGTCAAGGTGTACGGCCCCCTGCTCGTACTTCACCATCTGGCTAAAAAGTTCGGGCTACCCGAACGGCCCGGCCCTTATAGCGAGGAGATTCTCGGCATGGTCTCTGCCGCAACCGTCCTATGGGTATGCTCGGACCCGATAAGGAGGGGGTCAAGAGCAGTCCGCTGGTACAGATCGGGTTGGCGGCCACTCAAAAGCAAGGGTTCCCTCTTAATTACTCGCCGTATCTGCAGTATGACAAGGCGCTGGCCGACGGAGTGCCCATCGCTACTGGGGGCATTGCAGGTGCCTGTCGTCATCTGGTTACAGGACCGGGCGAATCTTACTGGGTTACGCTGGAGGTTAAGCGGCGCCGAAGCCGTGCTCCGCTTACGCCAATAAAGCGCTCGAATGTGGGCCGCGCTGGGCTCGCTGTCTGACCGAGGTTGGCAAACTATCCATAATCGGGGGATCAGCAAATAATTGAAGTTCCGTATCTCAGAGTGGCAAACGTGGAGGACGGATACGTCGAGCTAGGGAATCAACGCGAAGCCTAACAATCGAGGATCGCCCCAAGCAAGGCAGCGTGCTGATGTTCCAGCAGTGAACCTTTCGCTGAGAGCTCGAAGACGGTGGGAGAACACTCGTAGATGGCGCAAGCGTTCCTTGCAGCGTCATGGCGTGCAGGATAGAGGATGCCGGCTGGCCGACTCGGGTGCGCAAAAAGGGCAGCTGACCATCGTTGAGCGACTGCATGGGAGCCCCTGAATATGCGAGAATCTGCGCCAATGCGGGCGAGCCCGCCAGAATTGGATAAGTCGATGAGCCTTAACGGTCGCAGAAGAGTAACATGGGCAAGGTGGTGCGTCTCGAGTGCCATCTCCGTAACCATTCTGATTCCAGTGGATTGGCCATAGGTCTCGATGAACGAGCAGTGTTCATCGAGTCCCGTATAAAGGACTCCGTATGCGCGTTCTGGGGAATCGAAACGATTGCGGCTGGTCTCGCCAAAGTAGAGCGGACCTTTGTCTCTCGCGTGAAGACGATAGAGTGTAGTGCCGACCTTCAGTTGAGCAAGAAGCGGTTCCCGCCTCGCAAGATCTCCCGGCGGTTCTGGGTGTTCGCCGGGGAAATGGGTCACGCCGCCCCCTGTTCGCCGTAGGACTCAGCCGCTCGGAATACGGACTCAAGGTCGCCTTGGCGAAGCGCTTCGAGCGGCGTCTTGCCGTTCAACCTGTCATTGCTATTGGCGAAGAAGATCGATTGCATCCAGGGATCGTGGTCACGGAGTGCGTCAAGCACTTTTTTTAGTCCAGCGAGCGTCCTTCCGTCTTCGAATTGAAATGCCGGGTATGCATAGCCACGCCTGCCCTGAATGAGACCGATGAGCTGATTGTGGCTGCGGCGCTTATCGACCGCTTGTCGGCTTATGCCAATCAACTCGGCAACGCCTTCAGCCGACAGAGTGCCTCCTAACTGGGCAAGGATCTGCTTTCGGTGCCCTATCCCCCTCAGCTTCGCTCGGATCAGTGGGTCGGCGTCCTCGGGATCGGTGGCTCTTGGAGACGCCGATAAGGCGTTGACGAGCAGCTCAAAGTCGGTTGAGGAGGCGGTCAAATCCTCGATGCCCTGAGGAGAGAGTTCATTGGCGATGTCAGAGAGCGCGTTGAAGGCCCGGGAAAAGAAAACCGGATGCTCACGTCGCTCGGAAAACAGACCTCAAGACATTCATTGTTCGCGCAGTGCGGCCATGGGGTCGACGCGCATGGCTCGGCGCGCCGGGACGTAGCAAGCTGCCAACGCCACCAAGGTGAGCAGAACGGCGACGCTGGTTATGCTCAGAGGATCGGCGGGATGCACTCCGTAAAGCATGCTCGCCATGAATCGGGTGACGCCGAGTGAAACGCCAACGCCGGCCGCTATCCCGACAAGAAGCAGAACAGCTCCCTTGCGCACGACCAGCCGCATCACATCGCGCCGCTGAGCCCCCAGGGCCATGCGAATACCAAACTCCCGCGTGCGCCGCGCGACTTCGTACGAGAGCAATCCGTACAGGCCAAGGCATGACAGCGCCAGTGCCAGAAGCGCAAAGAACGACGACAGGCGCGACAGCAGCCGCTCCTGAAAAAGGGTTTGCTCAATCTGCTGTGTTTCTGTCCGCACTCCGAAAAGCGGCAGGTTTTTGTCGGCCCGCGACACCACGCCCCGTACCGCATTCACCAGAGCGTCCGGATCTCCGGCGGTGCGCAGCTCAAAGTACGCGATGTTCCCCACGAGAGGCATGAACATCGTGGGGCCGATCTCGCGCCGTAGGTCTCGATACTTCGTGTCACCCACAATCCCCACGATGCGGAATCCCGGCTGCGGTCCCGTGGCTGGATTGTCGAACTGCGGATCGCCCATGTGCCTGCCAACGGGATTTTGGTTTGGGAAGAACTGGCGAGCGAACGCTTGGTTGATCAGGACCGGCATCGGTGCCGGCTGGGGCTGCGCGTGAGTGGCGTTTTCTGGCGAAAGGGATGCGCCGGACGCAGATCGCGCCTTGTTCGCCGCTTCATCCGCTGCGACCTTGGCGGCAAATGTATCCTCCGCCGAGGTGAAGTCCGAGGCGCTGAAGGTGTGGCCGGCGAGCAGAGGAATGTGCATGGTCGAGAAAAAATCGGGCCCCACCGCGAGAGTTGCCGTATTGACATTCATTTTTGGCAGCGCATCATCCAGATGGACTTCGCCGGCGGACCAGCTCCGGCTCAGCAGCGCAAACTCTGAGTAGCTGGCGGAGACAACGCCGGGCAGTACTCCAAACTGGCGGCGCAGATCGTTGTAAAGCTGTACCGTCTGGTGGTCTTTGTATCCGGCAATCTTGGGATTGATGCCGAAAAGCAGGACCTTCTGAGTACTGAATCCCGGGTTCATCGATTGAAGATTGTGCAGCGTGCGCACCAGCAGTCCCGCGCCCAGCAGGACAAGGATGGACAGAGTGACCTGCGCGACGACCAGTGCGTCTCCAAAGCGGATCCGGTGGCTGCGGTGAGCCCCTCCGGGCAAGGTGGAGGCGTTTTCGCGCAGCGGTGGCGTCAAATCCGAGCGAGCGCTGCGAAACGCCGGTGCGAGGCCGGAGAAGATTCCCGTCGCCAGCGTAACGGCTGCAGTGAACGCCAGCACCCGCCAATCGGGTTTGATTACGAAAGGGAAGGGCTGGTCGGATCCGCTGGAAATGAGCTTCGCGATCACCTTGACTCCCCACACCGCCGCCAACACGCCCAGCGCTGCTCCCGCACCGGAAAGAAGAACGCTTTCAGTCAACAGTTGCCGCGCGATGCGGCCCCGGCGCGCGCCCAGCGCATGCCGTACGGCCAGTTCCCGTTGCCGATTCGCCGAGCGTGCAAGAATAAGGCCGGCCACATTGGCGCACGCAATCAGCAGCACGAATCCTGCCGCGATCATGATCAGATTGAGCATCGGTGCGATCTGGCTGCTTTCACCGTCGAGGGCGGCGCGCGCCGGCAGCAACTTGATCGCCGGCGCGGCGGTCGCATTGCCAAACCCTCCGAGAACCACCGCAGATCGGAAGATGGACGATATTTCAATTTGCGCCTGCGCAAGCGTAACCTGCGGCTTGAGCCGCGCGACAATCGTCACCCACACCATGGAGGGATCGCGAAGACGGTTGGCGCTGCCCCACCATGCGCCGCGGACCCTGTCGGCAAGCGAGAGCGGCATATAGAAGTCCTGTACCTTACCGGGGGTCAGGCCGGTGAACTGCGGATCGGCCACTCCGACCACTAATGCGTCCGTATTATCGATCCGCAGGGTGCGGCCCACCGCTGACGGATCGGCTCCGAACGCTCGTTTCCAGTAGCCGTAATCGAGCACAATCGCCGGCGGCGCGGAGGGTGTGTCGTCTTCCTCGCCCAGCGGCCGCCCCTGAACCGTTTTCACGCCGAGCGCGGAAAAGTATCCGCCGGAGACGTAGAGTCCGGTGGCAATGCTCGCCGGCCCGTTGCCGCTGAGGTCAACTTCCATTCCACCCGCAAACGCGGCCTCGCTGGAAAACGAATGGGCCTGGGTGGGCAGTGTCTCGAAGAACGGCACCGAAAATGAGCAATCGTTTTCATCATTGCAGTCGCCGAAATCGCTGTGGCCCTTGAATTTCAGCTTCTGATGCGATGTCCAGCTCAGGATCACAAGCTGTTGCGGGTCTTCAACCGGCAGAGGCCGGAACAGCACGCCATCAATCACGCTGAAGATGGCGGTGTTGGCGCCGATGCCGAGCGCAAATGTCCCGATCGCGATGGCGCTGAATGCCGGGTGTTTCATCAGCATGCGGGCGGCGAAGCAAGCGTCCTGCCAGATGGTTTCAGGAAATGTGAACAGATCGATTTCGCGCAAGCTTTCCTTTAAGCGCGTGATATTTCCCAATCGCCGTCGGGCGTCTGCCCGGGCCTCGGCCCGCGGCATTCCCTCCGACGCGCTGAGCTGCTCGCGCTTGGCCAGATGAAACTCGAGTTCCTCTTCCAGATCCGCTGACAGCTGTTCGCGCCGGAACATGGCACTCATTCTGCGCATCCATCCCATACCATCCCCTCAGGCTTTTCCGGAAGCGAAGCTCAGCACCCGCGCAACCGCTTCGGTCAGTTCTTGCCAACTCCGCTCTTCGGCGGCCAGTTGCTTGCGGCCCGCGTTCGTCAGCCGGTAGAAACGCGCTCGCCGGTTGTTTTCACTCTGACCCCACTCAGCCGTGATCCAGCCTTCCTGCTCCATGCGATGGAGCGCAGGATACAGAGAGCCCTCTTCGACGCGCAGGACCTGGTTCGAAATCTGTTGAATATGCAAGGTGATTCCCCAACCGTGCGCGGGACCCTGGACCAGAGTCCTCAAGATCAGCAGCGCCAGGGTACCTTGCAATGTATCGTTCTTCTGCTTTGTCATCCAGGTTCACTTCCATAGCTAGCTATGGGGAATTCTGCACTAAGACAGTGCCTCTGTCAAGGCAGGAATACTATCTGCGAGCCTCGGACAGGAATAAACGGGATCCTGAGGAGCCCGCAATGTGAGGGGAATTCCTCCGTTCGATTGGCGATCCACCAGAGGTGTATGGTCATCTTTGGGGCGCGCGAGGATCCGCCAATCCGGAAATTATTCTTCGCCTCAACAATTCTGAGCGGCGTTGCTCAACTTGGGGCTTAGGAGCTGATTTAGAGGTCTCTTGTACTCTTGCATTCAGAGGGAGCGTGGACGATCGATCAGGTCGTGCTAACCCGAGAACCGTGTGAGCCTGGAGAGCAACGTGACAGTCAACCGAATGATGCGCGAAACAATTTATCACCATGCGCAGCGCATGGTGGGGCGAAATCCAAATGAGAAGCATCGCGCCGCGACCTCGCTTGAGGCCCTCTTCGATCTAACTTTTGCAACATGTTTTGGGCTAGCGGCGACGCTGTTTGCGCATGAACTGACGGCTGGCCAGTACAGTGCGGCGCTGATCGGTTTTGGCTTTGCGAGCTTTGCCATCTGTTGGGCTTGGATCAACTTTTCCTGGTTTTCTTCCGCTTACGACACCGATGATTGGATCTTCCGCCTCATCACCATGGTTCAGATGATTGGCGTGCTGGTGCTTGCGACCGGTCTTCCACGCATGTTCAGTTCCATCGAGCGTGCTGGACATTTCGACAATTCAATCATGGTATCCGGCTATGTGATCATGCGCGTTGCCATGGTGTTCCAGTGGCTGCGTGCGGCGCGCCAGGATGACGCCAGAAGACGCACCTGCCTCACCTATGCGATTGCGATTTCAATCGCTCAGATTGGCTGGGTCATGCAGATTGTCATGAAAACCTCGCTGGGGGAAACGGCGCTCTTTGCCTGCGCCCTTGCTCTCATCGAGTTGGCAGGGCCGGTAGCCGCCGAACGTATGGAAGGCGGCACACCGTGGCACGCGCACCACATCGCAGAGCGATACAGTCTCTTTGCTCTGATTGCATTAGGCGAAGGCATTGTGGCTACGGTTGAGGCACTTTCAGCCACGGTTGAAACTCAGGGCTGGAGCGTCGATGCAGGCTTGATCTGTCTCGCTGGCATTGGGCTGATGTTTGGGATGTGGTGGGTCTATGACCTATTGCCATCGGCAGAGGTGCTCCACGCGCATCGTGATCGCTCCTTTCTATGGGGCTACGGGCAAATCATCACCATTGCTTCGATTGTGGCGACGGGGGGCGGCTTGCATGCAGCTGCGATCTTCATCGAACACAAGTCCCATATCGGCGCGCTTGCGACCCTGCTCTGTGTCGCTGTGCCTGTGGGCCTGTTTCTTGCATTGAGCTATGCGCTCTACTATTACCTCACTCGACAGCCCGATCGTCTTCACACCTGGTTGCTAATGATAACTTCAGCCGTGGTGGCAGCGGCTGTGATCGCGGCCATCACCGGCGTTCCTCTCGCTTTCAGCCTGGTGATCCTTATGCTTGCACCGACTGTTACCGTTGTCGGCTATGAAATCTGGGGGCACAGGCAAACGCTACCGATCATCGATGCCCATTCTTGAAATGGATTCCCGATGTGCAAGATTGCTAGGCCTCGGCACAGGATTTTAAAAGTGCATAAACGGTTCGAAGCACAGCTCCTGCTTTTGATCGACTCCTCCCTCTACGCAGGCAGACTCATGGTCCTCACTCTTTAGAGATGCTGCCAGCAGAGATTGAATAGTAGCCCACGACGATATTCGCGCGATGCGCCGCATAGGTGTGCGCACGGTCGTTCGCCTCATTCTGAAGCGCATACTTTTTCAACTACAGATTCAGAGGCTCATGTGCGCCACAGTTAAACTGGCTCAGGTCATGAATCTTGCTCAGTGCTTCAACCTGAGAAAGTTCCGGCATCCTAGCGCCGTTCCAGGATGCTTGGTTCGCTCAGCAGTGCTCTCAGGCGAGGTTTGTCCTGCTCCGGACGGTCCAGAGCTGCGGTGAAGGCATTCCACTGTTTTTTGGTATAGACAAAGTGCTGCTGTGAAGCGAGCGCTTCTTCAGCGCGCAGGCAGGAACTTTCTACGAGGAAACTGGACCTATTCACACTGGTCTCCTTTGCCGCCCGGCGAATGAGACGAGCCTGGTCCTCTGTAACGCGCCCGTTCAAGCGCTCGGTTCGGTTTTTTTGTGCAATTGCCGGCATAAGAATCTCCCGTACATAGAAAGTATGACAAATTGCGAGTATTGCCAAAACGCGTCAGGCAGAAACATAGATTCATGCAATCACGGCCGCCAGCGCATGGCTGAATAGCTGTCGTCGTTGCAGTGGAGCTGAATATGGCTGTCAACCGCCGCCAGGACTTCGCAATAGCCTCTTACCGCGCAGTTTCCGGCTGCCGGAAGGCGTCTCCTGGCATTTTGAGCGCCTTACTTTGCCGAAAAAGTGCCCTTCGCCAGGTTATTAAGGCCTTGCACACGGCGAGCTGTCAAGGCAAAAGCCCCTCCTTGCGGCGGGGCTGACGTTACACAATTCGATTTATCGGATCGCTTGAGGCAATTCCTTGCGAAGGTCCTTCATCTGCAGCATCATGTGCAGTTCATCCTCAGGGCTCAAACTCGAACTTTTCATAGAACGCCCTCGCCTGTTGATCGATGGCATGAACCAGAACCGCTCGAATCCCTAAAATGTCTGCGGCTCGTTCCATGCGAGACAAAGCATCTTTCAGGAGCGCCCTGCCAAGGCCAGTTCCCTGCTCATCTTTGTGAACTGCCAACCGTCCGAGCAGAGCGATCGAATTCAGAGAACAACTTACACGCTTTTTTGCCGCTCTCGCAGCAAACTCCCGCTAGGCCCAGTCAATGCGCCTGATTTCTATCCCGACTCACCTGCAGAGGGAAGCAATTTTGGACAGAGATCAGCCAGTACCCTGGGCGGAAGTACCAACGTTATACCGATTGATTACGAAAGAAGATGCTTGCAAAGCCTGATGGCTATTGCGGAATCCACAAGGTCATCTGTAGTTTAAAGTGACGGAGATATGCTCCAGCCAATTTGGTGCAAGCGCTTCTGGTTGGAAAACTTGGCCTCGTTCAAATAGACCCCCATCATTGTTGTTCATCAATCAGCGGGTTCTCCGGGTTTCACCACTTGGACAACTCAACAAGCATATGTCGCCGAAGCCGGAGTTCATTCATCGGCGTTCAAGACTGAACTGGGGATGGCGAAGACCAGGCGCTCATCGTAAAACGATGAGGGTTCCAGCGACCAGTTCAACCAGTCCGACCAAATCGCCTGGGTGTTTTGCTATCGGAGCTTGCTACCAACAAATCGAGGAGGCAAAAAGAAGATGAGAGATTTTCTAAAGTACGCAATTCCGACAATGGTACTGGCGCTTGGGATAAGCGCCGCAGCGAGCGCTCAACCTCCAACTCCAGGTGGCCACCCTCCTCCACCTCCAGGTGGCCATCCCCCTCCACCTCCTGCTCCAGCTACTGCTCCCGAAGTCGATCCGAGCCTGGCAATCGTAGGGATCTCTTTTCTTGCCGGAACACTCACGGTTTTGCGGGTTCGGCGCCGCAAGTAACCGGAGGAGGTACTGAACATACCTCAACCGAGTCTTGGCTGGGAGGAAGATTTCCCAGTCAGGACCGCTCTTTTTTGCCCCTCCTCGCCATCTTCTTGGGCGCCCATACTGTTCGCGGCGGTCCTGATAGTTGACTGCCTGTGGATTGCCGGGGTTCCTCACCCGGTGAAGCTCCTCGGTCCGCTGGCATCCAGCGGTATCGTTGCCTTTGCGGGGTTTGTGGTCCTCGGCTATTCCCGCGAGGGCGTTGGTCTCGACCGGGAACTCGTGTGGTCTATACGGCGCAGCGCCTTTCGCTCGCAATGCTTGAATACCTTGTGCACCTGGATGCGGACCGGCCACCCGGCGACATCATGCTCGCCAAAGCAGACGTGCCGGAAGATGTGTCCCGAATCCAGATCACAACGAACGATCTTCCTAGAGGATGGAGAAGCTACCCGCCTGCTGAGGCTTGGCGGCAATCGGTGCTGCATTTGCTCGTGAACTCCGCGCGGCTATGCTAATTGTCCCGTCAAGTTTGGCGGTCACGGACAACAACTGGATTCTCAATCCTACCCATCCCGACTTCCATAAGATCAAGTTCCATTCAGCGGCGCCGTTCGATTATGACCCGCGGCTCCTAAAGACCGAACGATAGACCTGGCTTGATCAGCCGCTGGAGTTGATATGTATCGGAAGAATTCATCGCCGCCGCTCTGTGCCGCCACAATGTGCGGTTCGTGGAGAATCAGACCTTTCACGAGTCGATGACGGCAAGAGTGGGCAATTTCACTTTTCTTGTTAGTCCAAGGAGCGAATGCGCGGCGGTCAGTGATTCATCCGCTCGATCTTCGGAGGCCGCCGACAATTCAATCAGAGCCGCTGCCTGTTGATCCGTCGCGCCCTCCGCCGCGTCCTAGCCCGTCCCTGGTCAGGAAACTGAGCGATCTTGATCAGTCGCCATACACGCAGACCATGTAGCATCTGCTGCATGGGATCGGAGGGAGATCATGATGACCTACCACACACAAACCGAGATCAGCCAAGTCTGGGATCAGATCGCAGACGGGTCCATTGGAGACGGCTCAAAGCTTGTCACTCACGGAAGGTTCGTACAGGCTTTGAGGATTCCCCTTGCTGTTCGCTATCGAGACCACAGCGGTAGGATGAGCACCGGTTACCTTCGGCAGCGCGGAAGTGAAGAAGCATCCTGGGGGATGTGGCAAGAGACTTTATAGATTCATCGACGGTGAAGTCGAACTGCTCACCATTCAGAGAGGGTCACCGGATGAAAAAGACAAACCCGACCGAGATCGAAAGAAAGATTATCTCCGTCGTAAAAGAGGAGATGGATCGGCCGCGACTGACCGAGTCGGTCCGCAAGGGCTTGAGGGCCAAGGTCGCAGAGAAGCCTGCTGCCCCTTTTACGACAGCGTGAATCCTGGCCCCGCAGTCCCACTCCGTGGGCGGTAAATCGGTGGGGAGTTGACTGTCAGGCGATACCTTTCGTCGAGCGACTCCGTGAGACCCAGGCCGGAATTGACTGAGTTGATAGAGCCGTATCGGATGGCATACATAACTCTATTCGTGACGAGCAAGCTCGGCTTGGGACTTTGCGATTGCAACCGTCACACGACACAAAGTGAAGATCGAATGGTATGCGCCATCCGCGTTTCGTCCGTGGGGAAAGCTTGGCCTGAACTGATGGACCATGATGCGCCGCTCTTTGAGAGCTAGACCTTGAGTTGTCCATACAGGATAGGCAAGGCGTGAAGGGTGTGGCTCTTTTGGATTTGAGGTCGGGAGCCTGCCGAAAATACGTTTATAACAGGTTTTAAATCATCAAGTTAGGTAAATAACTGTCCTCCGCAAGTTGATTCTAGACGACGAATAATCCATCAAATCAAAAGGAAAGGAGAAGCGAGAAACTGAGCGACCGCGAGGCCGTGACGGGAGCCAAGAGCGGATCATTCGCTGCCGCGGTCGTTCAACAGAAATCTCGTCTGTGCTCCGGTATCCGCCATCATTCGAGCAGAATCGATATTCCGCGCTCTATGTATCTAATTGAAACATATGGTTTTAATGTCAAATCTAGAAGAGCCGTTCTCACGTGTGAACGCGTGGAAGGGCATCTGTTCAATTTTGTTCACATTTTGATTTTATGCGTCTGAGCAATTTTGAACAGAAGATCGGTGCTGCGAGTGGGAAACTAAGCGGGCATCAGACAAACTTCTACGCTTCTCATCTGGGACCGAAGCTTGTGCAAGTTGGAATACGAATAGCACGGAACGAGTTACGCAGTGATCTCCGCCACTCTTCAGTTCCACGTTTTCCCACTCGACTGCTTGTCTCGCTCACATGAGAAAGCATATCCAAGCCGCAATTCGCGGACCTCACAGAATATCCCCTCTGTCCGCGTAGGAGGCACATGGTCACTTCAGCCTTTCCCCTTTCGATACTCGACACCAATTGCGTTTCTGCCTTTGACGCCGATCCGCCCCAGGCTCGGTTCCCACGCCGCCAGGCAGACGCCGTCACTCGCGCCCAGGCGGGCGATCCCCTCGCCTTCACGGAAATCTACCTGCTGCACAAAAGACGCGTCCTCAATATCTGTACCCGCATGGTGCACGATCTCTCTCAGGCTGAAGACCTGGCTCAGGAAGCCTTTGTCCAGCTACACCGCAAGCTAGGCTCCTTTCGCGGGGACTCAGCCTTCACCACCTGGCTGCACAGAATCACCGTCAACACTGTGCTCATGCACATGCGCAAGCGCGTCCTCCCGGTTGTATCCCTTGATGAAATGATGACCAATGTGCTCGAAGAGCACACCGGCCGCGAGTTCGGAGCCCGCGACCTGGCTCAGGCTGGCGTGGTCGATCGACTCGCTCTCAAACGTGCCGTGGATACTCTCGCGCCCGGCTATCGCTGCGTCTACATTCTCCACGACGTGGAAGGCTTTGCGCATTGGGAGATTGCCGAGATGCAAAAGTGCAGCGTGGGCAACTCCAAGTCTCAGTTGTACAAGGCCCGCCGCGCGCTGCGTTTCGCTCTGGGTACGCAGCATGTACCTGCAAGTGCGTCGGCGATGATCCACTAATTCGTTACGAAACTTGAGGCTTCCCAAAGGCGGTCCCGCGTTGCGCTCTGTGGGCGTGGGTCATGCCTTGGTCATTGGTCTCGCAAGGTGCTGAATCGTCTATCGTGATTGCAAGCGCGGTGAATGCCACAGGGCATAGGATCAGGCCATTACACCCACTGCCGCCTCTGAGAAGCTAATGATTGTCTGCTTCAATTGCGAATCAACTTCATCCGCAATGGTCATGACATCGACCAGAAGCAGACTAAAATCAACAGTGTTCAGATTGGTCTGCAACGTATTGAAGATGCTGACCTGCAAGATGCGTGATTCCTCGACCATCATGGGAATGGAATAGCCTTGTGCCTGGCGAATGATTCCGTGCTTAACCGCAGCCTTCGATGCCTGTTTCGTCCCCAGCGGACGCGGCACACGCAACCGATCAACAAGTTCACGAAGCAACTGTGGAAGATGTCCGGTGCGCTGCTCATCGCTAAGCGATATGCGGGCCAGTTCGTCCTCGGTTTTGACTGCGGATAGCCAATTGGCGATGGTGGGCAGGGAGTCACGCTCCAATATGGAAGCGACTCGCTCGGTATTCGTCACACGTCGTGCCCCCTTGCGCTTCGATAGTCTGTCACGGATCAGCGCGATCATTTCGGGGATCGGCATCGGCTTCACGAGGATTTCATCCGCTTGCAAGAGGATGGCGTCCATTGCCTCTTTTAACGCCGGGTATCCGGTGAAAAGCAACGTGATAGTATCAGGGTGCTTATGACGCATCGCGCTAATCACTGTGAACCCGTCCCCTGCACCTGGCATGTGCAAGTCAGAAAGCAACGCGTCAAATGATTCCGTGTCGATGAGGTGAAGGGCTTCGGCAACGTTTCGGGCTACGCTAACTTGAAACTGATTCATTTCCAATATCGCTTGTAACGTC
>DATDLS010000007.1:0-2365 GCA_036519195.1 Occallatibacter sp.
GTAGTGGGGGACGCGCAGGCCTATCCCCCCGCCATAATCGCTAAATCCATTGAAACGATTGGCTGGCATTACACAGCTCCGGTGCCGCGATAACTTGACTGTGTACTGGAGGCTTGAAGCGGCTCAAGCCCCCAGTCAGGGAATATCTTAAGCTGCCTTCGGCGTCTTGGAGCCGTCAGTAGCGCAGCCACCCTTGCCCTTGCAGTCATTCTTACCGGCATTCTTGCCGCCGCCCTGACCCTTGCAATCATTCTTGCCCTTACAGGAGTGCTTGGTCTTGTCAGCCGGGGGTGCATCCTGGGCTACGAGAAGCACGCCGGCCCTTGAGGACTGAGCCGAGGGGGTGGTCTTGTTCGCCTGCTGCTGCTCTGCATTCAAACGGACGGACGTACCGCCCAGCAAACCTGCAACTGCAGCGGCCAACGCGAGTGATTGTACGGAATTCTTCATAGCGATATACCTTTCTATTGGTTGAGCCGCACGCGGAGCGTGCTGGACGTTGATGATGGCTACACAGCGAGGGACGATCAGAGCGGGCTCTACAGACAGTAGGCTTGCATCCCGCAGCATGGCCGCCCTCACCATTCCTTTTCTGCCGCACATTTGAGCGCGGGACGGTTAAAAGGTTACAGAGCAATATAAACGATCCATAAACTACTTGTAGTTCGTTGGTCACAAATATTTAGTCCGATCGAAAAGTCTGTAACCATTCCCCGAACCAGGGTTCTAACTTATACGAATCGCAGGAGTTTTTTCCCTGCAGTTCGCATTCAAAAGCCGGCAGGCAATGCGCAGTCCTTTGCTGCCTGTTGGCCTGGAAAGAAGAAGGTGTGATGAAAATCCTGTTCAATCTATACGCTCGCTTTGCCGCACTCGTTTCATACCTTCAGTCCCCGTTTCTGCTTCTGGTGAGGCTTTATTGGGGATGGCAATTGGTACAGTCCGGGTGGGGCAAACTCCATAACCTGGACAAGGTCACTCAATTCTTCACCACTTTGCAGATCCCGTTTCCTGCTGCGAGCGCGCACTTCGTTGCCAGTCTGGAGTTGGTTGGTGGAATTCTCCTCATTCTGGGGCTTGGATCAAGGCTCATAGGGTTGTTGCTGAGCGTTAATATGTTGGTCGCATACTGGACCGCCGACCGTGAAGCGCTCCTCTCCCTCATTTCTGATCCTGGTAAGTTCTATGCCGCTGATCCGTACACGTTTCTGTTCGCGTCCGCAATGATTCTGATATTTGGCGCTGGACTGTTTTCCGTGGATGCCTTGTTGGCAAATCGTTGTCGAGCATGGGTAGAGAAACAATGACAGGAACAACCGAGACCAGGGATGAAGCGCAAATGATTGCCTCCATTCTCGGTGGCAACGCGCACGAGTTCCACAATCTGATCCGGCCCCACGAACGAAGCGTCTACATCATGGCGTTGTCCCTTCTACAAAACGAAGCTGATGCCGAAGACGCCGCGCAGGAAGCTTTCCTGAAAGCATTTCGAAACCTCGCTCAATTCCGCGGCGAGGCAAAGTTCGGAACATGGCTGGTAAGCATCACGCTCAACGAAGCGCGAAGCCGCCTTCGTAGCAAAAAAAACATAAAGATGGAGTCTCTGGAAGAAGCACAGGAGGGTCAAGGAAATGTTTCGCCTGCGCTTCTGCGCGACTGGCGGGAGGTTCCCTCCGAAGCATTGGAGCGAAAAGAGGTTCGCCTCCTGTTGCAGCAAGCTATCAGCGGCCTGGCACCCATCTACCGCGAAGTCTTCCTTCTGCGCGACGTAGAGGAGATGAGTGTAAGCGAGTCTGCCGAAGCGCTTGGCATCAGCATCGCATCCGTCAAGGTTCGGCTGCATCGTGCCCGCATGATGTTACAAAAGAAGCTTGCTCCGCAGTTGAAACAAGTCAATCCGAAACGGAGGTGGTTCCCATGGTTATAGAGTGCAAGCATGTTTGGGACCACATCTCCGGGTATCTCGATGGCACGCTTGCTCCCGAGCTACTGGAACAGGTGCAACGACATTTGGAGCATTGCGAAATTTGCTCGGCAATCCTGGACTCGACTCGAAACATCCTTATCCTCACGGCGGATGAGCGCGTGTTTGAATTGCCGCTGGGCTTCAGTGAACGGCTACATTCAAGGCTGGACGCCGAGATGCGGAGCCTCAAACCGGATGTCTAAAATGTTCTTGATCCCGGCCAACTAATTTGAAAGAAGTCAGCAGCTAAGGAACTCGATGAACCATGGGATGCGTGATCCACTCTGCCGCCACCAGGATAAGAGTAACGATTGCGAGCGCAACCTGAAGCAACTCTGACCGGCGTCGCTTCAGCGTGACGGCCTGGACCCGCCATTGCGCGGAAGGCCGGGCGCGAAG
>DATDLS010000008.1:0-7025 GCA_036519195.1 Occallatibacter sp.
AGGCAAGCAAGGTGAACACGACCACGAATATGGCTGCCGTGACCGCAAGTACGAACATAGACAATCCGAAGATTGACTTCGCTGGCGTCGAAACGGGCGCGAAGATGTTGGTGGGACTCGCAAAGGCCCTCGGCTCTGCAAAGGCGTGGGACACCATCGAAGAAGCGATTAGCAGCGCCTTCTGAAGGGTGGATCTCTTCATACGATCTCTTTTGCTTCCCGGTGTGTTCGAGCGTGTGATCATTGGGGAGACTGTCCTGTCGCTTCAGTCAACTCATCATGGGCCTGAGCATAATCGAGCTGCGACTGCAGGAGCGTTGTCTGGGCCTCAAGCTCTTGAGCCACGGCCGCTTGGACCTGGGAGCGGAGGGATGCCCCTTGCTCGATCTGTTGCGTCGCGACGCGGCGGCTCTCCGTGCGCAGCGCCAGCAATTCCTCTGAAACTGCAACCATCTGCTGTGTACGCTCCAACTTGTTGTACGCGGCCCGTACGCGCAGTTCGACCTCGCCGCTGACGCGGGCCAAGTTCTCTTTTGCCTGGGCCAGTTGCGCGTCACGTTCTCGCACCACGGCCCGCTTCTTGCCTCCATCGAAAAGATCGAAGTTGAGATGAACGCCGAAAGTTCCGAAGTTGCGGGCGAGAAACGGAACATTGTTCTGGTAGCTGTAACGAGCGAAGGCTTCGACATCCGGCAGGTATTCACGCTTTGCCAGGCGAATCCCCGCAGCAGCCTGCTCCACTGCCGCTTGCGCTTCCGCGATTTCCGGGTGGGACTCCAAGGCCAATTCGAGGCACTCCTCGCGCAGACAACTACCCGCCGGAGGTGAAACTTGAGGATCGAGAGCTAGCTCTTTTTCGAGTGGAAAGCCGACCAACTCGTTAAACTGCATCCGCAAGTCGGAGAGTTGCAGATCAGTGCTCAACAGTTCCTGTTTGCCCTGGAGGGCCTGTGCCCGGCTCTCGATGAGGTCTGCTTCCAGGGTGCTGCCGTATTTCACTTGCTGGACACGCTCGCTCTGAAGGTCTTCGCTTGCAAGGATCTTCGCCTCGATCGCACTGCGGCGTGATTGCGCAATCAGGATCTTGTAATAGAGCTGATGAACTTTCAGTGCAATATCGTTCTGGACTCCGCGCGCCTTTCCGCGCGTCTCGTCCAGCTCAGCGCGCACGGCATCATTTCCGGCCTTCACCTTGAACAATTGGGTGAGCGGTTGTACTAGGCCGGTCCCACTGGTCATGAAGGTCGGCCCACCCTGATTGAGGACCAATGGCTGCGGAGGAATTAGAGTGCTCCCCACGACACCCAACCCTCCGGCAGGAATCTCAATGAACTGAGTGTCCGTTACGTGGACAAAAGCGCTGTCATTCCTCACAAGCGGAAAGTACGCGCTTCTGGCGACTTCTTTCGCATGCTGCTTCTCCTCGACCTTGAACTCGGCTATTCGTACAACGTGATTGTGCTTCAGGGCCAGTTCTACAGCCTCGCGAAGGGTGATAACCCGCGGCGAGATTGAATCGGTTTGTTGTCCGAACACAAAGCTGTGGCCTAAGAACAAAATGATAGCCATTACCGAGACACGCTGGTTCACGGCTTAGCCTCTCCGGTTGGGGTAGAGCCCTGCAAGGAGCCCAAGTCACGGAAGTTCATCGGCGATCGGTGTAGCATTGCGATCACAAACAGAATCCCGACACAGGTCCAAGCG
The DNA here is from genome assembly GCA_036519195.1 of Occallatibacter sp. GTDB lineage: Bacteria > Acidobacteriota > Terriglobia > Terriglobales > Acidobacteriaceae > Telmatobacter. The sequence goes on from DATDLS010000008.1 coordinate 1,705, forward strand.
ACGAGATGGAAGGCATCAATAGACGTCAGCGCGTAGGCCTGTAGACGGACTTTGCCATCGACGATGCCCAGGGCTCGTCCTGCGGCCCCGGCCAATCCGTTCGATTTAGCCGCCAAGCCTGCCGTCAGGTTTCGTACCGTACCTTCGCTAATCCAGTCGCCCCTCTGTACCTGGAGTCCCAGCAGGTTCGAATGCAGTTTCTCGTGCTCGGCTATGAAGCGGCCCATTACGGCCACGCCGATCTGCCCTCCAAACAACCGTACCGTGTGGAAGAATGCGGAGAACGTCAGTGCTCGCTGCGGCACCTCTAATGCTCCGGAAAAGATGGCCTGCAATATCAGGGACGAAACCAGTCCCATGAAGGCGAACGATTGTCCGACAGCCATGAGCAGCTCCGTCCGGAAATAGTTCTCGGCCGACCAAGTGCTGGTGAAATTGGCGTTTATAAGGCACGCGAACGCGATCGAGGCAAAACCGATGGCCATGAGCAGACGTGTGTCGAAGCCTCGGTTAAGAAGAATGGCACCAAGAAATGCCAGGAGGAGCTCTGGGAGTGCTGTCCAAAGGATTGCTGGGCCGATTTGAGCCGCGTCAAAACCGCGCACCGCAAGCGATTGCGGAATAATCAAGATAGTGGCGAGAAGAACGAAGCGAAAGGCGAACAACCCAACCGCCAGCAAATTCGTGTTCCATTTGCGGAGGTAAGGCAAATCCACCAGCGGATTAGGACTGCGCAGGCGACGAACAAGACTGCAGATCAACAAGAATGCTCCACCGATAAACAGAGCTGTGAACACTCCTGAGCGCCACCAGTCGAGCCGCTGTCCCTGATCGAGCGCGGCGAAGACCAAGGCGAAACCAGCACTGGCGTAGAAAAACCCAATGAAGCTCGGCGCAGTTCGAGAGTTTTGTGGCTTCGGTGACTCGGGTATTCCGAAATAAATGCATGCCATCATCACGGGCGTGATGACTGCCGAGGTCCAGAACATCCATTCCCACGAAAGATGCTCCCGGTAGAAACCATAGAGAGAAGGCGCAAAATTGACGGCCCCTTCGACGCAAGTGGCGTAGAGTGCTACCGTGAACGCAAGATAGCGGAGGGGGATGTTGCGCAGGGCAAAGGTTAGGGTCAGGGGATAGAAAGTTCCGGAAGTCAGGCCTGCGATCACGAGCAAGAAAATCAACAAGCTGTAGGTGTGGACTAACGGAAGTAGAGCAGAAACCACGATAAACATTGCGGCGGAAACCAGCAGAGTTCGTCGCGTTCCCAACAAGGCTCCCAGATATACAGTGAACGGCCCGATGAACATGATGGCGGCGTTGAATGCGCTTGCGATCCAGGCTCCGTCATCAAACCCGATTCCCACATTCCCTTTGAGATCCGCCAAACCGAGAGATAACAGGCGGCCAGCCAGGGTTACGATCCCAGCGCCCATGACGACGCCTAGAATTCCCAGCAGCGGACTATGAGACAAATCCGACGGCAGGGCGGCGACCATGCTGGCAGGGCCGCCTGGGCGCTTAGTCGAAGAAATCGTAATGGTCGTGGCACTCATGATCTATTTGGCTTACTTTCTGATTCGCACTTTTACAACCGCAGACAGCCCAGGTCGTAACTCGGACGTAAGAGCCGAGCTATCGAGGCTGATTTTCACCGGCACCCTCTGCACAACTTTCGTGAAATTCCCGGTGGCGTTATCGGGAGGTAGAAGTGCGAATTGCGATCCGCTTGCCGGTGCAATCTGCAGAACTTTTCCTTGGATAACCTGGCCGGGATAAACGTCAATACGAATCTCCGCAGTGTCTCCAATTCTTATGTTGGTCAGCTGGGTCTCACGGAAATTCGCTTGCACCCAGCGTGTGTTCTCCACAAACGTGATTACCTGCGTACCGGGGGATACAAGTTGGCCTGGTCGTACTTGTCTCTCCCCGACGGTACCGTCGGCGGGGGCAAGGATCTTGGTGTAGCCCAAATTCACCTGCGCCACCGCGAGTCCGGCCTGCTTGGCATGAAGGTCGGCAAGAAGCTGCATCCCTTGCGATTCCAAAACACTTTTGCTGCGCCTTTCCGCTTCGACCGCCAATTCATTACTGTGGAGGAGGGTTCGAGCCTGCGTCAGGTCGGCCTCGCGACTAGCGGCCTGAGCAGCGAGCCGCCGCTCGTCCGCAATGGCAGTCTCGACTTTCTGTTGAGTCGTGGAATGTGTATTGAGGAGGGCTTCTTGTCGCGTGCGTTCTTCCTGGGTGCGCAATACATCCGCTTGAACTGCTTCCTTGCCGGCCTGGGCCGCGGCGATCTGGGCGTTCGCCTGATCGATTCCCGCCGCCGCCCGCTCAATCCGTGAATCCTGGAGACTGCCCTGGCGCCGATTATTTACAATGGCGGCTTTCGCCGCCTCCACGGCAGCCTCAGCTTGGGCAAGCTGCGCTTTGTAGTCCTCATCTTCCAGTCGAAGCAGCACATCCCCTTTGTGCACCTGCTGGTAGTCGCCAACTTTCACCTCACGAACAAGACCGGGCACCTTCGTACTGAGAGGCGTGAGATCGCCGCGTACAAACGCGTCATTCGTAACTTGCTCGCTCGCGCTTCCTTCCCATGTATTCCAGTTGCGCGTTAGCGTGACAATGACCGCCGTCGCCAGTAACAGTACAAGAATAGGTATGCCGTACTTTTGCCAAGTTGCCTTGAGCCCTGAAGGCCCGTGTTCAACGCGTGTTGGCGAAACCGGCGAGACGGGTGCGGCTGCCATGATCAATCCCCTCCTATAGTCAGGGCTTCAAGCGGCAACATTGGGACGCTGGTCATTGATATATCCTCGATTCGCAAGTTGATCGCTTATCTTCTTTGCTCCCATTAGCTGCGTTTGCCTCGTAGGACCCGGAACGTTCAGCGAGGGAGCAGGTTGGTAGTGGCCAGGTCGATTATTTCGTCTCCTCTTCCGCTGAGAATCGCTCGCATCATGTACAAACTGAATCCCAAGGCCTGCTCCAACATGATTGTGGGAGGCATCGAAAGCTCCTGTCGGTTTACCTTTACGTCCACGAGACATGGGCCATCATGGTCCAGTGCAGTTTGTAAAGCCGGCCGAAGATCTTCCGGCGCTTCCACTCGAATTCCCATTATGTCGGCGGACTCCGCCAGCTTGGCGAAGTTGGGATTCACTAGGTCCGTGCCGTAGGAGACCCATCCTGCGGCCTTCATTTCCAATTCCACGAATCCCAGCGCGCCATTGTTGAAAACGACAACTTTGACCGGCAAGTTGAGCTGCCGCAGCGTCAACAGGTCGCCCAGCAACATGGCAATGCCTCCGTCCCCCGACAGAGTAATGACCTGTCGACCTGTCGCCGCGGCCTGTGCGCCAATAGCTTGAGGGAGCGCGTTAGCCATCGAGCCATGGAGGAACGAACCCAGCAGCCGCCGTTTGCCGTTCATGCGCAGGTAACGCGACGCCCAGATCGTAGGCGTACCCACATCGCATGCAAAGATTGCGCTTTCCGACGCCAGCTCATCCAGCAGCTTTGCAACGAATTGCGGATGAATGGGAGTGTGCCCCGGACTACCTGCCGCCAGTTCGTCCAGTCCTGTGCGAGTGTGGGCATAATGTCTCAGGCAAGCATCGAGGTAGTGTCGATCGGATTTGTCCTCAAGCAAGGGAAAGAGAGCGTCTAGGGTCTCTTTTACGGTGCCCACAACGCCCACATCCACTCGTGTTCGACGGCCGATCTGCTCGCCGCGCATGTCGACTTGGATAATCTTCGCGTCTCTTGGATAGAACTGCTGGTATGGGAAATCGCTGCCCAGCACCAGCAACGCCTCACAGTTCATCATGGCTTGATAACCAGAGGCGAACCCGAGAAGTCCGGTCATCCCGACGTCGTAGGGATTGTCATACTCAATGAATTCCTTTCCACGCAACGCGTGGACGATCGGAGCCTTCAGCCGCCCCGCTACCTCTATCAGCTCCGCGCGTGCTCCGGCGCAGCCCGCGCCGCCGAGAATGGTGACGGTCTCTGCGTCGTTCAGCACTTTCGCCGCTTTCTCCAACGTCTCTGATGAGGGCAGCGTACCTGAGGGCGAGTAATCAAAGTCGAGAGATAGTGGTTGCGAATTACAGTTCCTCAAGGCGATGTCGCCGGGAATGACCACGACCGCCACACCTTGTTTCGCGACGGCAGTCCGCATGGCGATCCCGAGCACGCGCGGCATCTGTTCAGGTTGCGAGACCAATTCGCAGTAGTGGCTGCAGTCCTTGAATAAGTGCTCCGGGTGAGTCTCCTGGAAATAACCGCTTCCGATTTCGGAACTGGGGATTTGTGCCGCGATCGCAAGTACGGGCACACGCGTGCGATGACAGTCATAAAGACCATTGATAAGGTGAAGATTCCCGGGACCACAACTGCCGGCGCACACGGCGATTCGTCCAGTGATTTGGGCATCGGCTCCTGCGGCGAAGGCCGCTGTTTCTTCATGACGCACGTGCAGCCAGTCAATTTGTGTACTTTTTCGTATGGTGTCCGTCAGACCGTTAAGCGAGTCCCCCACAACACCGTAGACCCGTTGTACTCCGGCCGCGATTAACGTCTCGACGAACACCTCACTAACGGTCTTAGCCATAGTTCTCTCCTGAGTCAGAATCGGCCAGCGAGCGTGACGGACGTTCATGAGTGTGCGGCTGGATGCCGTCTTCGGTCCGAGTGATCATCTCCAGTGCGAAGATGAAAGACTCGTACGGCTTGCCGGTCGCTTGTTGTAGGCCCATTTCACAGGTTCGGTTCGCTGACAGGTAGACCTCGGTAGGATGCGTGTCGAGGTAAGCCTTTTCTTCCCGCGTCGCCGAGACAACGAGCTCAGGGTGCAGTAAGCCGCGATCGCCGGCGGTTCCGCAGCACGTCGTTCCGATTGGCACGATCACTTCGTGAGCGACGGCGCTCACTATCTCGATGAGCTTCTTTTCGAGACCGAGATGAATCGTGGAGCATGTGGGATGTACCGCCGCGCTGGACAGCTTTCGTTTGATGTGGAGGCTTGGGAGTAGTTGGTGAGCCCAGGCGATCGCGTCGAAGATCTGGATCTTGTTGAACCGCTCTTGTCGCTGGGCGTCGATGTGGGTTCGTACATCGTCCAGTAGGCCGTGAGTGCATGAGACAGCGTCGATCACAACAGGTAGCGTGCCTGCATTGCTCCAGTCCCACATCGCGTCCGCGATCGCCGTGGCCATCCATTCATGCCCGAGCCGGTAGCCCTTGGAACTCCATGGCGTTGCACAGCAGAGGCCGCGCACGTTATCGGGGATCCATATTGGTTGCCCGGCTCGGGCGGA
>DATDLS010000009.1:0-12386 GCA_036519195.1 Occallatibacter sp.
GGAAAACAATCCGAGCCCCAGCGCCCGGTCACGCGGGCAGAATCCGCTCTGGCATGGCTTACAGTGATAGTAAGCGCGCCCGAGCCGCAATGGCCCCAGTACGCTTTCGAAGGTCTTCTCGTGACGGCCATGATATTTGGCGGGGCCTCCACAGGAACAGGGCAGTTCCGGTCCCGCATAATCGCTGGTATCAGCGTTGAGCCGTTGTTCCAGCGCGCGCGCTGCCAAGCCTAAAGCCTGCCGCCGAACCGCCATCTCCACCGCTTCGAAGTCAAAGTTAGAGATGGACTGTCGACCTAAGAACGCTTCGATTTCCTGCCGGATTTCGCTTTGAAGGCTCGTCTGAAGCCCCTTTTTTCGGCCTCCTCCTCTGAGGTGGCTCCAGATCCCCGCAGACGGGCATCGCATAACTTCTCACTGGTCTCCACCAAAGCATGCACTTGGTCTCGAAACCGTCGGTAGGTGGCAATCTGTTGCTGTGTTTCTTCGACTGCATCCTGGGGGATGATCTTCGTCTCGGTCTTGCCCGACACCGCGTGGGTTAAAGACCAGCTTGGTCCATGGCCGGGATCGCCTGGCTGGGCGCACCGACAGCCTGGCTTCCCGCATCGCCGATACCGTTCGACAAGCGATCCTGGCCGCATATTGCCCACCGTCGCCAATCCCGCCTTCAGTTCTGCTGCCCTCTGCTCAAGCTGCTGAACTGTTTCCTTCTGCATTGGTTCACCTCCTATCTGACAGCGTAATACGCTGTCAGATATCGATGCAAATCCCCGACGTTGCCTATTTTTTCCTTTTCTCGACGTGCACCCCATGTCCGACAAGCCCGTTGTCGTACATGCATGATAGCGGTACACTTGCTCGATGAAGCGAGCTTTGAACTTCCTTGCTGTGGAGTTTTCTCTGGTTCTCTCGATACTGGGCACTGCTGATGCGTTGCGGCCAGATGCTCCGGCGGGTCTGCTCCCGACCCAGTCACTAGCCGAACAGGTTCGGAAGTTGGAAACGGCCCCCACGAGCGATTTCGACCTCCGGCGGCAAGTGACAAAGACAACAGCTTTACACCACCAGATCGATGACTTCATTGTCAAACAAATTGAAGCGTTTCCTTCGATTTCTGGTAGCCAGTTGCAGGCGCAGTTGCTCAAGATTTTCTGTCCATCAGGTGCCACTGGGATATGCGATGACGGCGTTCAATTCGTTAAGGTGTTTGTAGAAGGATGGGGGCCCAAGACTCTACGACGCCAGTTCGTGGTCGCCTCGCAGATTGAAAATGGGTTTATGGGACCAGAAGGCAGCTTGGTGACGATTGACAGCTATCTATGGGATAGCAACACCCAGAAAGCGCGCCTAACTTCGGAGGGCGGACGTGAGTTCAACGGCCGGAGGGTGGACTTTTTACTGCTGGCCTGGTACCCAGACGCAAGCCAGTACTGGATCTTCGTGTCCGGGCCACCACTAGGATGGAGTGGTCGTGCCTATGCTGGTCAAGCCACGCTCTACGGCGTGGGTATCGACAGCGTGACCACAATATGGAAAAGTGAATCTCTGCCGGATCTGAAAATTCAGCTCAATGAAATGGGCTGGGAGGCGAGTTACGACGACAGCAGTCGATTTTACAACAATCTGCCCGCACCATCCGTTTTTGACAGCTACAAATTCGATTACAACATTCATCACTTCGAGCGGGTGATCCATTACCGGTACTGAAGGTGTTGACCTTCCTGGCCGCGCCGAATCGCTCCAAATCACATCGCACGACAAATCCATAAGTCCGAGAAGTCGGAAAGCGCATGCTGCAGTTGTCCGCGGAGCCCGTTTCTCGGACATCATATAAACACTAACGCTCGCCCTTGCAAGAACTCCCCGAACAGACAGTGCTCGATAGCGATGCTCATCATCGAGCACATCGGCTTGTCGCAATCTTTCCCGATGCCGGATCTTCGCCCCGGAAATCGACCGGATCTGGCTGGAATTTGAGTCAGGGAAGGAGAGGCGTTTCTTCAGGACCAGCGCCCGAAATGGCCTTGCAATGCTCCGTCAGGTCACCCGATCAATGACCGATCAGCCATGTATAGAGGCCAATCAATGCGAAAGGGCCAATTAGAACTGCGAAAGCCGTTCCCCAGAGCGTCCGCCGATCGCGTCGAGGCCGCACAGCCGGAGTACCGATTGGGGGGAAAGCGTGCAGGACCGTATGCAACTCCCACGCCGTGGTGATCAAAACCGATCGGTAGTGATCTCCCTCGCTCAGCATGAGCAATGCCTCGTCCCAGGCTTCTTCTTCAACTGGATTCTGGGCGTGATTCCGCGCCTTGATCTCTTGAACCAGCCCAGCGATCTTCTGCTCGAATTCGCTCCAGTCGCAATCTAGGTCGAACTCCGCGTTGACGGCCGCCTCTCCGCGTGGGCTCCGGGCGGTGGGTCGCCAAATCTTCCCCAACCCGAAGAGGCGTTGGGGACCGAATGCCGGTCAGAGCAAATATCAATCCGACACGCTGAATTCGAGATATGGCCGGGAAATGCTCGCAATAACATCGTTGTCCAGTACTTGAAGCACGTCTTTGCCTCTGATATCCGAGTTGGGACCTGTCGCTCGATGAAACGTGACATCAACCTTGAAGTATGGACAATCCCGACTCACGAAAGTGCGCTCAAGACTGGTGAATAGTCCGCCTTCGGTGGTGAAGACATGCACGAGTTGATATCGACTCATCCCGGGTTTGATCGTGAGCATCCGCTTCAAAGACTCGGCTACCCATGCGACTCGGTCCGATGAAGCTTGACAGAGATCGTCGGCGGACGAAGCAAATGCCGAGCCGCTCCCGCCGATGCTCGCCGCTAAAAGGAACTGGACAATTCTACGTCTCGGGAAGTGAATGTTCGTTAGCATCTCAAATTGATTGACGTTCCAGTCTGCGGTTTGTTCGAGAATGTGTCTTTCCGGGCGGTTGGTCGCCGTACAGCCCCCCATGTTCGGAGCCCGCCTGGGCCCTTGGGAAAGCCGAAAACAGGATTGGAGACGAATTGCTAGCGGTCATACAGCCAGAACGCGGAGGCTTCAGGGTTGCTGGGTCGCCTGGAACGGAATCCTCCAGAGCAAACCTCGGTGATAGTCGGTCAGCCAAATAGATTCGTACCCAAAGCGCAGGGCATCGCCACCTCGACCCACCCACTGTCGCCGTAGTCTGTTCGTTCCTCCCTCGACAACCGTGATTGGCAAACCCATGGTCGAGGCCCAGACGAATCCCGCACCGTAGGCAAGATCGCCGCCGGGGCCGGGAATGCCCAGATCAATGGTCGCCGTTACTTTTCGGCTGTCGATGTCAACGCGTGTAACAGAGCCATCGCCCTGGTTCAGGGTCCAGACAGAACCGCCGCCGGAGGTGAGGAATCGTGGCTTCGGGCCGACTGGTATGGACGCGAGCACCTCGCCACTGGCCGCATCCACAGCGGTCAGGATGTTTTTGTGGAACCCAGTAATCCAGATCGTGTTGCCGCTCGACAACGGATTATAGGAGCCCTCCGGGAGGGTAGTCCTCTGACGCACCTTGTTCGTGGCCGGGTCAATGCGGCTTAACGTCGTGCCGTCCTTGTCGGTTACCATCCAGATACTGTCGCTGCTGGCCGTGATTCCCGCCTCCGGACCGGCCGTTGCGATGGGAAGAACCGCGATGATTCGGTTCGTTTGCGAATCAACCCGGTCGAGAGCAGGTCTGTTGCCGCAGATTGGAACCCAGACACTACCGAATCCGAAGGCAAGACCGGCACACGCTTCGCCTGAGAGTCGGACTTTAGCGACGATAGTATTCGTCGCCGGATCGATTCGCTGCAGCGAATATGGTCTTGTACCCGCAACCCAAATGGCGTCATCTGTGACCAGCACCCAGTCTGCGGTTCTTCCTATTTTGAACGTCGCCGATGGCCTTAACGAGGCAAACGGGGCCTGAACGGCGGTGACACCGGGCTTTGGGGCCACGACGTTTCCCTGAGCGGCGACGAGCGGCACCGCCGAGAAGACAACGAAGAATACTTTAATCGCGATACGGTTCATGGAAGAAACGGAGAAGATCGATCCTAGCAGATCTGCACCCAGTCAGGTCCGCTGTGCGTCCACGGATGGATATAGGAAGGCAAACTCTCTGCGAGTGCCCAGTGGAAAGAAGCCCGGGGGGCAGATGGGGCACATCAATTATGACTGTACGTATTAGGCTCCCGTCCACTGCGCCGCATTCATGAACGACACAGGGAATTTACGCCTATACGCTTTGGGAGTGGTGTAATTTCCTCCTTGACCGGCGCTATTCATGACAAATGAGTATTACCGTCCAATGTCCTGCCCCTTGACATTCGACAGGAGTGCGCGTAAATCTATTGTCGAGCGTCGAGGGAAGCAATGCCTCAATCAACGGATCTTCTGCAAGGAACGCTGGATCTGCTCGTCATGCAGACGGTTGCGTTTAAGCCAATGCATGGATCGGGTGTTGCGCAGCGGATTCAACAGCTGTCCAAAGACGTCTTCGAGGTCGGCCAGGGTTCCCTTTATCCGGCGCTATATCGCCTTGAATATAAGGGGTGGATAGGCTCGGAATGGAGGATCACGGAGAATAACCGGCGGGCGAAGTTTTATCATCTTGCCCCAAAGGGCAAGATGCAGCTGGAAGCGGAACTGGCAACCTGGGATCGGTTGTCCGCGGCGATCGGGTCTGAATTCTGTCGGGGCGCGGAGGCGTCCTCATGATCTCTGAACTCTTGACGCGCCTTCGCTTCCTCATTCTTCGCAAAAAGCGCGGCGAACTCGATGAAGAACTCGAGTTTCATCTCGAACAGGCAATCGCATCGAGAACTGCGGCTGGAGTAGCCCCTACCGAAGCGCGCCGCCAGGCGCTGATCGAGTTTGGCGGGATCGAGCCCACCCGGGACCAATGCGAGCGGCAGCGTCCCGGCTGGTGGATCGGCACGGTGCTGCAGGACGCGCGTTATGCGCTACGAGGGTTTCGCCGCAATCCACTTTTCACGATCAGTGTCCTGGTCACGCTTGCGCTCGGCATCGGCGCGACCACGGCTGTATTCAGTGTTGTGGACCGCATCCTGTTCCGGCCATTGCCGTATGCAGATCCGAGTCGAATTGTTTCGGTGGGCATGGTGCACTCCTTGGAACGCCAGGAGTTCCTGATGGGGCGCTCCTATGTGGAATGGCAGAACAATCAGACGCCCTTTTCGGTTTTCGCGGCTCAGAGCACCATGGTTCACAACTGCGACCTGGTTGAGAACAATCCGGCGCAACTGGGCTGCATTTCATTCCAGGCAAGCTTTCTTCCTTTATTCGGAATCTCCCCGGTTCTTGGCCGCAATTTTCTGCCAGAGGAGGATCGTCCCAGCGGACCTCCCGTGGTGATGATTTCCTATGGGCTGTGGAAAGGGCACTACAACGGCGACCCGCACATCCTCGATCGGATGATCAATGTGGATGGCAATCCCGCCCGCGTCGTGGGCGTCCTGCCCGAAGACTTTCAGTTTCCTACCCTGGAATCGGCGGACATCATCTCGCCTTTTGCGTTCAATCCTGCGGTCCAGCAGACGGTCAATGGCGGTTTCGGCGGCCCAATGCGGCTGTTTGCGCGCCTCAAGCCCGGCGTGAGCGTAGCGCAGGCGAACGCGCAGATGCAGGCGCTTTTTAAAGGCGATCTCAACTGGTTTCCCGCTTCGGCGAAGAAGGAACTTCGGCTCAGTATCCGAACGCTGCGCGATCGCGAGACCCAGGATGTGCGTCCGGTTGCGTGGATCCTGTTCGGGTTTGTTCTTGCGGTCTTGCTGATTGCGTGCGCCAATGTGGCCGGCTTGATGATGGCGCGCGGAGCCGGGCGACAACGGGAGCTTGCGGTACGCTCGGCGATCGGCGCCAGCCGTGGCCGACTCATCCGGCAGGCACTCACTGAATCCCTGTTGCTCTCATGTGCGGGAGGCGTGGCCGGGTTTGCGATGGCGCAAACGCTGGTCATGGTGTTTGTCCGCCTCGCCCCGACGGAAATTCCTTTCATCAGCAAGGCCCATCTCGATCTGCGCATTGCAGTGTTTGCGGCTCTGCTTTCGTGCCTATGCGGAGCAATCTTTGGACTCGCCTCGGCACTCGAAAAACCGGGGTTGGCCGCGCTGAACGTAAAGGTGTCGATGTCCCGCAGTCATGCTTTTCTGAGGCGCAGCCTTGTCACAGTACAAATCGCCGTCAGCATCATTCTGTTGTCGGGCGCGGTGTTGTTGCTGCGCAGTTTTGCGAAGATCGAAGAGCAGAATCTCGGGATGCAAAGCGGTGGAGTGCTGACCATGAAGGTGGCGCTTCCCTGGTGGCGCTACAACACCGATCAGAAGGAGATGGACTTCTATCTTCGGCTTGAATCATCTTTGCGGCGGCTGCCCGGGATACGTGCGGTGGGATTGGCTGATTCGATTCCGCCGGAAGGGTCGCTAGGCATTCGGTATTCTGATCTTGTGGTGGAATGCAAGCCGCCGACGCCTCCTGGGATCGGTGGAACCGTTGTGGGCCGAATCGTCACGCCCGACTATTTTCGTGCTCTCGACATTCCCATCGTTCGCGGTCGTGACTTCACCGAACAGGATCGTACCGGCAATGAGCAGGAAGCGATCCTGAGCCGGTTATTAGCTGCGCGCCTGTTTCCAAACGAGGATCCCATTGGAAAGCGCTTCCAGTCGTACGGGCCTCGCAGCGGCGCTCGGACCATAGTCGTCGGCGTGGCAGACAACGTAAAGAACAACGGGCTTACCGAACAAAGTGATCCGGAGATGTACACGCTCCGCCGGAGCGTGCCCGACGACTGGAGCGGAAACAGATTGATTGTCGTCATCGATTCGGTGACGCCGGCTTCTACGGTTGAACCATGGGTCAGGTCGGAGGTCGCTTCGATTGATCGAACCATTCCGGTTGAGATGGAGCCTCTGAATCAAACCATCAGCCGGCTGGCGGATCGTCCACGATTTGAAACTACGCTGCTCACGTTCTTCGCCATCACAGGGCTGGTACTGGCAGTTGTAGGGCTTTACGGCCTTATCGCCTTCATGACGACGCAGCGAACGCAAGAGATCGGCGTGCGCATGGCTCTCGGAGCCACGCGGGCCAGCATCCTGCGCCTGATCGCAAATGACGGACTGCGCATGGTGGTGGTTGGCCTGGCGCTCGGACTCGGCACGGCGCTGGCAGGGTCGCGCATGCTGAAGGCCCTGCTGTTCCAGGTCAGCGCGTATGACCCATTGACGTACATCGTCGTCCCGATGCTTCTGTCGCTGGTGGCTCTAATCGCAATCCTCATCCCAGCTCGCGCTGGAATGCGCGTCGAGCCTGCTGTCGCACTACGCGCCGAATAACGGTAGACGGTTCTCGGGTTAGCCGATGCGACAAATGCAATGCCAAATTATGACGATCGCCATTGCGCGTCCTTTGCGAGTACCCAGGAAAATGGGGGCGGATAGCTCACTCAATCCGGTGCCTGGCGAGCGCGGCCAAGTTGCGCCCGGAAATGCCGCAACCGATGCTTCAGAGTCCGCCGGGAAGCGAAACAACGACAAGTGAGTTCTTGATCGACCGATACCGAGAGCTGTTGGAAGCAGCTCCGGGTGCGATGGTGCTGGTCAATCAGGATGGGAAGATCGTCCTCCTGAATCTTCAGGGGGAAAAACAGTTCGGATACCGGCGCGATGAACTGGTTGTGCCAGAACAAGAAGAACATTCTTGGCTATTATTGTCCAACCCCCGCCAAAGTAAAATCACCCTACTTTTGTCCAACTCCGGGAAGAGGTAAAGTGGTTGCCTTTACTGTTCTGGACTCTCCTCATCGCCTTCCTGCATTGAAAGTCGCCAGAAATCTTCATTTTGGTAGCGCGCCGCTAGGGCTTCGATATCGACAGGCGTCGAACTGGTCGTGAAGTCGAAGTTGCCGATTAGATTGACGTCGCGCCAGGCGACAGGCGAGGTGCTTTTGAGGACCTTGACGGCTTCCAGGTCGCCTGCTGCCAGCTTCTGCTCGTATACCCGCGAAAGAAGCAGGGTGTTGTAGTAGATGATCGCGTTGGCGATCAGCCGGGAGCATTCGTTCCAGATTTGCTGCTCCGCTTCGGTCTTCACACGGAATTTGCCCGAGTTGACATACGAGATCGCGCGCCGCATCCGGTGGTAGGTCTCTCCGCGGTTGAGCGATTTCTGCACGCTCTGTCGGAGGCCGGGATCGTCAATGAAGTCGAGGATGTAGATGCTTCTGAGGATGTTGTCCAGCTCCCAGAGCCCCTTCTTGGTCTGGTTTTGACGGGCATAGGAACTCAGTTTGCGCACGACCGTCGCCTGGGTCACATCCTTTTGCGCAAGAGATGCCAGGATACGCTGGATGTTAGGCCATTCCTTGACGATCAACGCATCGAAGGTCTTGCGCGCAGGCTTGATCAGGTAATGGGCATAGTGGTTCGGATGCTGGAAGCCGATCAGACTGGCCATTTTCTTGTGCAGGTCACGATACCGCGGCGCGAACTGGTAGCTGTCGCAGAAAAGCAGGAAGAAGTTCACCTGGTTGCCGCCGTGGGTGTCGGTCGAATGTCGCTCCGGCCGGATGTCGGTCGTGTTGTTGTGCAGGATGTCGAAGACGAAGTGCGACTCGTGCTCGTGGGTGCCGATGATGCGCGCGTTGCATGGCACATGGTTGGCGACCAGCGTGTAGGCGCTCACACCCTTCTTCAGTCCAAAGTATTTGCTGCCATACCGGGCATTGATGGTGTGGATCTGCGTTTCGATGCGCTGGCCGTCGCTGCTGGAATGCTTCAGATCACCGATGTCGTACTGGTCGAACATGGACAGCTTGGCGGTGGTGTTGGCGATCTCGTCGTTGCCGGTGTGCAGCGTCTCCGCCCGCAGAAAGTTGCGCGCCGTTGTCACAAGCGCCGAGTAACCGAGGCCGGAGACCTCCGCCATCTTCCAAAGGCCCATGTTGGTTCCCATGGCGACGACGCAGCCAAGGATATGGCGCGGATCGGCCTCCTGTTTCACGTAACGGCCCAGAACGTGAGTGAAGGCACTCAGGAAGCCGCTCTTTTCTGCAACGAATCGCAAAAGGTCAGCAACGCCAATCCCCGGCAAATGGCCATAAAATGGACTATTGATGGGCTCCTCTTCAGTGGGATAGACCAGCGACCAGCGGCGCTTGTCGCCGGTGCCAGTGATCTTGATGTGTTTGTTCTCGCCGTTCTCTATGCGCCGATTGACGCGTTCGTATTTTTCTTCCAGTTCTGCGTGCAAGGTGGCGAGTGTTTCCTCGATCGGCGCCAGTAGAACAGGAGAGCCAATCTCGCGCAGGACGGCGTCCTTCTCCTTCCAGCGCTCGGCGCTGATCAGATCGTCCTCGAAACTGCGGAAATCGTTGCTGTCGCGGACGTACACATTGCCTGCCTCCAGCGCATTGCGTAGCTGACGATAGACAAGGAACTCGTAGCGATCAACCTCCAGACGTTTGTCTTTGCGTTTTTCAGCCGCGGTGTACATGTAGCGCTGCACCCCTTTGGCAATAACGCCTCTGGGGAAGTCGGCAGGAGGCACCTGCCGAAGCGACTTGCCCTCGCGGAGGAGACTCTGCAAGAAGGCCACAGCTTCGAGCAGCGGCGCATCCTCGACCAGGCCGGCGAAGTCCAGGTTGCAGAACAGATGCCGCAGGTTGAGCTTGAACTTGAAATGCAGTGTGCCGTAGTAGGCCCATTCGAACGCGGTCCTGTCGAACTCGATTTTCTGCATGTAATCGGAGACCTGAATAAAGCGGTCGGGATTGAGTAATGAGAACGCCTTCTGCCTGACCATGGAAAAGGGAGTCCAGTCCGCAATCGATGGGTCGAGAAACAGGTTCAGAACCTGCCCACCTGCCTTCAGATTGGTGCTCGCTTCCGTCATCGCTTTCAGGGCGGCTGCCTCGGCCCCGAGCTTGGCCTCCTGCTCGTATTGATCGACGAGATGAATGAAGGCCTCAATCAGGTTGTCGTTGATCTGGCGGAAGCGGTGAGAGGCAAAACACAGCAGATACAACCGGGCCGTGGAGACGGCCATGCGTTGCAGCTTGTAGACGGTGTAGAACTGGACAAGAGACGCGTAATATCGCCCATTCTCGGTGGAGATACGGGCGCTTGGAAGAAACTGCCCGGCGAATGCGTGCAGCGGCACAAAAGACTGACGGCGTGCAACTTCCTGCCGAAGTTCCTTGTAGCTGAAATCTTTCGGTTCGCGCTTGAGTGCGCCTATCCAACAAGCGGATTCGCCGGTCTGCAGCAACGTATCGAGCTGGTCCTTGACCTCAGGCGTGAGCGCGGCGTCGAGAAGAGACGTGAGGCGTTTACGCTCGCCTGTAACCACCCTGCCTACCATGTCCTGCAGAAAGGTATAGGCTGGGGCGACAAGGTGCTGCTGATTCAAATACTGTAAAGATTCGCGAAGTATATAGATAGGCTGCGTCGAGAGCATGGCGGTGCGCTGCGCGCGACGTTCCAGTTCTGCCCTGAGTGCGTTGTCGCAAGAACGAAACCCCAATAGTTCTAGGATGCTCTGCTGCAGGGCGTACTGGGTTGGTCGGGACGGCATATTGACGTCCGCCAGATCTGTTCCTGGGAAATATCGTCCGAGAATATGGAACAGGTCATCATGCACGGTGTCATGGTTGTATTGGAAAAACTGATGCTTGGCTTTGAAATAGCCGAGTTGAAGTGTCAGGTGCATGGCGACCGACGTGGTGCGGGAATCAATCATCCGCCGTTCAGCTTCACTCAGATCGAAGTATGCTAGCCGGTCTTCGTCGGTAAAACGCGGCAATCCATACAGATCGTCGATTTCGTGCATGGTAAGGATAGAAAGGCGATGGGAATCGTCGGCAATGTGCGGTATCAGAACTTCCCCCCCTCTACGCAACGGACCAGCCATGTTCAGTTCAGACCCAGGCCGCTGAAACGGTCAGTCGAGGAGATCTCTCTGGGGTGTAGCGAAAACGGAGGTTTTCAGGACAATGCCACAAGGCCCGGATCGGACCCTTTTGCGCCCCCTAGAAGTGTCTCACAACTTTGTGATCTTCAGAGCTGTTTGGCGGGCATCCTTCAGGACTAAGTGGCGGGGTGCGGTCTAGATCTGAAGGTCCCAGCTCAGTTTCCTTGCTTCAAGAACCATCCGCTCTCAGGCTTGTACGGACCAACGGTTGTCCGGGAGCCAAGAGACTCAGGCATCTGGAGGGCTTGGGTCCGGTCCTTTCTATAGTCGTCGATTTCAACTGCAAACATAGGCATTGCGGTTGCCGCTTCAGACGACGAGAGAAACGACTTGCCGGCGAGAGTTGCTGCGAGTTTCCGAAAGGGTTCTTTCCGGCGATTAACCAAACTGGAGAGAGAAGCGACGAAGCTCGCCTGGCCAGGGTAACGGAGAGTGTCGTACTGGAGGGTTCCAGTTCCTAAATCCTTGGGCAAGAAACCAGCTTCCTGTTCTGCCAGCAGGAGCTTTTGCACGCTTGTGAACCCTGGGAGAGTAGAGCAAGAACTGTTGCTAAGTGCTCGACGCGTGGTGATAGAAGGCTCACCAGGAACGAGGACTCCGTCTGCTGGTCCCTGGCTACTCCAGTGCTGCTCGACTACATAAGTATAGGGTTGAGGCCAGCCCGGGGCCGGTTTAAGGCCGAAAGAGTCGCCGCACATTCCCCCTGAAAATGTGCCCTCGCGCTTCTGTTCGTCGTCAGTCACGCTTACTTTCAAGACGACGGTAGTCTCGGTCAGGAGAGTCGCAGTGAAGCCTAGCGGAGGTTGCAGGGCGAGGATGGCAGCGGCCATATGGATCATTTGCTGCTGTGCAAGGTGGTGCCAGTCGTAAGGTTGATCCGCTTTGTCCCGAGTTGCATACAAGACATCAGCGCGTTGGGAGCGCTCGGGCTCGGGCATGCCCGCGAAGAGGGTGAGGGCCTGAGCCGGGAAGTCTGGTAAGACCGAAGTGATTGCCTCATAAGGAACCCTTCCATGGAGTTGAATGATGGAATCAAGAACAACTTCCATGGAATCCAGACGCTGTTTTTGTTCAGGAGTTCTCGGGATGTAGTTCCCCCGCGCGTCATACTCCTGGGGCGGAATAGATTGATAGTTCTCGGCAAGGCTTGCGAGAAGAGGCAACTCGTCCCTATCGCCAGACTTTGCGGCGAATGCCGCACCCCAGGCGACCATACGAGGCTCGCCACTGCGCAGCCAGTGGTCGATCTCATCGTTCGACGCTTGGGTTGGAGCAGTTTGAGCATAAGCGGCAAAAGACAGTGACGACAAGATGGCCAGCGCGAAAAGATGGGTCTTCCGATTGACGCTCATAATTTCTATACCTCTGCAGA
>DATDLS010000010.1:0-26483 GCA_036519195.1 Occallatibacter sp.
TCAGAGATTGCCAACCGTCCCTTCGACGATCTGATCGCGGCCGGGGTTATGCTCGATGAAGCACGGCAGTGCACGCGGTTGGTGCTTCAAGGTGAGAAGACGCACGCGATCAACTGGCGTCGCCGGAAAGATGGCGTGTGGATTTACGTGGAGATTCATGGTATACCGCTCATCATTGACGGCATGCTCCACGGCGTCTACGGGTTATATGTGGACATTACCGAACGGACGCGCGCCGAGTCTTCCTTGCGGAAGTTGTCTCTCGAACTGATGCATCTGCAGGAGACCGAGAAGCGCCGCATCGCGCGCGAATTGCACGATGCAACGTCGCAGGAACTCGCGCTTCTGAGCATCAGCTTAAGTAAGCTGAAATCAAAGTTGTCAGCAGAAGACACGGAGGTCGCAGCGCTGGTGAACAGCATTCAAGACCTTGCTCGGCAATGCACACAGAAGATTCGAACCGCTTCCTATCTGCTGCACCCGCCGCTGCTGGAAGAGGCAGGCTTGATCCCAGCGATCTCTTGGCTGGCGGACGGGTTTGCTGAACGCGTGGGGATTCCCGTCAATGTCCGGATCTCGTCCAAGGTAGGACGCTTGAATCAGATGGCGGAGTTGGCTCTATTCCGCGTCCTGCAGGAAAGCCTGAGCAACGTTCTGCGCCATTCCAAGAGCAACCTGGTCGATATTCGCCTGTCGCGCCGTTTGAAGACCGTCAAGCTGAGTGTTGAAAACCGTGGCGCATCCAATCTGCCCGCACGGACCGGCGAAGTCGTTCGGGATGGGGTTGGCATTGCCGGTATGAAGGAACGGATGATGGAACTGGGAGGACACCTGGACGTGCTTAGCACGGACTACGGAACAACGGTCGTTGCATCGCTCCCCATGGAGGCCCGCGCGGATGCCTAATCTGCGAATCGTTGTGGCCGATGACCATCCTTTGATGCGCAGAGGAATCTGCGATCTGCTGGAATCGGAGCCGGGCTGGAAGGTCGTTGCCGAAGCGAGCAACGGCCGCGAGGCGGTCGAGGCAATGGCCGGTTCCAAGCCCGATGTCCTGGTGATCGATCTTGCTATGCCGGAGTTGAACGGACTTACGGCGACACGCGAGATTCTTCGCGCGCTTCCTAAAACAGAAGTCGTCCTGTTGACGATGCACAACACTGAGCAGGTCATTCGCGAGGTTCTGGAGAGCGGGGCGCGCGGATTCGTCCTCAAGAGCGACGCCGGGCAAAACCTGGTTGCCGCCGTGAAAGCGGTGGCTGCGGGAAAGCCGTTCTTTACGCCGAATGTTGCCGATGTTGTGCTCAAGGGCTATCTGCGCCGCAATTCCAAGAGCGGGTCAAGAGACAACCTTCCGGCGTTGACCACGCGCGAGTTGCAGGTGATGCAGTTGCTTGCGGAAGGTAAGGCGAACAAGTCTGTTGCAAACGCCATGCAGATTAGCGTAAAGACCGTCGAAGCGCATCGCAGTAATATCAATCGCAAGCTGTCAATTAAAACTACTTCCGATCTGGTTCGCTACGCTGTGCGCAACGGCATAGTAGACGCATAAATCATCCGTGCGCATCCCGCCTGTATGTGGTGCCTGTTGTCCAAGCGAGCCTATTTGTGAGCATGATGCTCGTGATAGCCGCGTCGAGGCCCCTAAGTGTAGCCAAGGGTTTTTTCTTTCAAATCTAAGGGTTTTCCCTAATTGTTTCAATTCCGCAATCGGTTAATTTAGCAATCAGCCCCACCCGAATCTGAACTGCCACAAGGCTTGGATCAGCTTCGCGTTTTCCTGTACTGCTCGCTGTCCATGATTCATTAGCTTGCCAGGCTTAATGCTTGCAGCAACGCTCCGGGCCTTAGGTGTCGCCAGGCACAGTCCCACTGTTAGCCGTGCGTCCACACTGATCGTGACCATTGTTCCGGGCCCCGCGATTTCATAATTCTGGAGGATGCATGCAATTCATTCATAAAGACGTCAACCGCCTAATCCACCTCGCACTTTTCGCTATAGTATCGATGTTGCCGCTTTTTGTTTCGGCGCAAACGCAAACAACAGGTGCAATTGTGGGACGCCTCACCGACACAAGCGGCGCGGTGCTTGCGGGTGCGAATGTCATCTTGACATCGCTGGCCACGGGAACGCATATTGATTCGCGCTCCGACCAGACGGGCGATTACCGATTCAACCTGCTGTCCCCCGGCACGTATCAACTAAAATTCTCCGCACCCGGATTCAAGACCAGCGTATCCGACAAAATTGACGTTACGGTGACTGAGACCAGCACGGTGGATCTCGCTTTGAGTCTCGGTCAGCAAGAAGAGACCGTGGAGGTCAACTCGTCAGCGGAGTTATTGCAGACCGAGAACGCGACTCTCGGGACAACGGTGCGGGGCGCTACGATCCAATCCCTGCCATTGACCGAACGCAACTACACCCAGGTATTGACTCTTTCCCCGGGGGTTGCGGGAAATGTTAATGACGCCTCCCAACTCGGGCGTGGGACCACCGACGTCTATGTCGATGGGGCCAGCAATATCAGCAACAGCTTTATTATGGATGGTGCGGACATCAATAATTTCGGGAGCGGACGCGGCGGGGACTTTCTCCAGCAGGGTGGCATCCCCATCCCCAACCCCGATGCCATCGAGGAGTTCAAAATCCAGACCACCATGTACGACGCAGGCTTTGGACGCGATGCCGGCGCCAACGTTGAAGTCGTCACGAAATCCGGCACCAATCAGTTTCACGGCGCGGTCTGGGAGTTTTTCCGCAACGATATTCTCAACGCCAACAACGTATTTCTGAAGGCCGAGGGCGACCCGCGTCCAGCGATGAAGCAGAATCAATTCGGCGGCGCGATCGGCGGACCGATCTTGAAAGATCGCCTCTTCTTCTTTGGTTCCTACCAGGGGACTCGCCAGATCAACGGCCTCAGTTCCAGTTCGCTCTCCAGCAGCTTGTTTCCCAATATCCCGTCGTCCAACCGTACCGCCGCAGAGATCGGAAGCGCCTTTTGTAATGTGCCGACCGCTCATGGAGGCACGCAGGTGAGCTGCGACGGTTCCAACATCAGTCCCGTTGCACTCGCCCTGCTCACACTGAAGAACAGCACGGGCGGGTACCTTATCCCCACCCCTCTCGTTACGACTCCAGGCTCGCCCTTCGGACAATCCGCCTTCAGCATCCCCGGTCAATTCAAGGAAGACCAGGTCATTGTGAACGGGGACTATCAGATGTCTGCAAAGGAACGCCTCAGCACACGTTACTTCTATTCGCGCGATCCACAATCCAACGCCTTCAGCACCTGCGACTACGGCTGCCCTCCAGGCTTCGCTCTCAACACCTCCTACACCAACGACATCGGCAACATCAAGCTCACCTCGACTCTGACGCCGCGCCTGTTGAATGAAGGATTTGTTGCCCTCATCCGCAACACCGGTGTTCTTGCCAGCCAGACATCCATCACCGACAGCTCCCTCGGTATCACGCCCGGCGATGCGGGATTCCCATTCCTCCCCATAATCGACATCGATGGTCTCTTCAGCCTCGGGGGCGGATTCAACGACTTCTCCGACTCGATCGTCAATACCTATCAGGCAGGAGATCAAATGTCGTGGGATCGTGGACGTCACAATCTGCGATTCGGCTATGAATTTGAACGTCAGCAATTCAACTTCACCGATCCTGGCCCAAGACGCGGATTCCTGCAATTTCAGACATTCTCCGATTTCCTTGTCGGCCAAAGTGGCGCAGAGAACGGAAGCGGCTTCAGCAACATTAACCTAAGCGAAGGAATTGCCGGAGTCATCGTCAAGGACTTCCGCGCCATCGATATGGCTTCGTTCGCGCAGGATGATTTCAAACTGAAGTCGAACCTCACTCTCAACTTCGGCTTGCGCTGGGAAATCAACAGCAACATCAGCGAAGCCCATGGCCGCATCAGCAACGTCTTCCCCGATCAGCTTGCCTCCACGCCCGCTACCGCCACAGGCTCCTACCTTGGCTGGGCAGTGCCGTCGAACTTTCCCAAGAGTAGCTTTCCACTCCCCGCCGGTGTTCAGACCCTGTCTGGCAATTCGGTGACGATGCAGGATCTGCCGCTGCACAACATCGGTCCACGCGTCGGCTTCTCCTGGGTGCCTGCCTTTTCGAAACAGACCTCTCTACGCGGTGGCTACGGAGTCTTCTATACACGCCCCAACGGCAACGCAACCTTGCAGGTACTCACCAGCCCGCCTTTCGTCGGCATCAATATCCTCGTCGGAGCCGGCAACACCGCGGCAACATTTCAGGAGCCCTTCAATCCGTTGCCGGCGCCCGGCGCCTTTCCGCTGCGCACAAATACATCAGCTTTGACCGCAACCATCATCGCTCCCAACTACGATTCCCCCATCACTCAGCAATACGATCTCGACATCCAGCAGCAATTGACCGGGTCGACCGTCTTTGACTTGGCCTATGTCGGAACGCGCAGCACACGTTTGCTCGAGAGTCGCAATATCAACGAGGCGCTCTTGGCCAGCCTGCAGGGTCCCATCAACGGAGTCACGGCCAACACTGTCGCCAATGCCTCGCAACGTGTCCCCTACCTGGGCTTTGCCCCCAGTGGACTCGATCGCATCGAGTCCTATGGCAGCGCCATGTATAACAGTATGCAGGCCAATCTGCGCCGGAAGCTCAGTCACGGAGTGTTGCTGCAAGTCGCCTATACCTGGAGCAAGGCTATGACCGACGTACAGGGGCTCGGCCAAGCCGCAGTCTTTACCGGCGGCAGTGGCGACAGCAACGACTCCGACGATCGTCAGCAGCGCTGGGGCCCCGCAGCGTTTGATCGCACCAACCGCTTCATCTTCGCCTATCGTTGGGAACTGCCCAAAGTGAATGGTGCCAACTTGCTGACGCGGGAAGTGCTGAACGGCTGGGCTCTCTCTGGAGTAACCACCATACAGAGCGGCGACCGGCTCACCATCACCGATCCGAGTGGTGGTTCAATCTATGGCTCGGTGAGCACCTCGCGCGCCCAACTGGCGCCCGGCGCCAAGAACGGCGACATTGAAACCCCAGGCGGAGTGAAAGGCCGTCTTACCAGTTACTTCAATACTGCGGCATTCACCGCGGCTCCTACCATCAGCGATGGAACCGGATACGGAGACAGCAGCGACGGTGTCGTGCGTGGACCATTGCAGGATAACTCCGACATCACCATCTCCCGGTTATTCGGGCTTGGGGCAAAGGAAAAGCGCGCCCTCGATTTTCGCGCTGAATTTTTCAACGCATTCAACCATCCGCAATATTCAGATCCTGGAACAGCCTTCAATACGCCTACCTTTGGAGTAATTCAAAGCACCTCGGTTGCTCCTCGTATCATTCAGTTTGCAGCCAAGGTTTCGTTTTGACATTGCAGGGATGATTGAGTTATGTTCATGCCGGTATTTTGTAGAAGCCTGTTCACGATCTTCTGAGCAGGAGGCCCCGCATTTCGTTTGTGATCTTGCCATTGCCGATTCTTTATCCGCGACTCCGTCACAATCCATGCCTGCCCATAAGTTTTTGAAACAAGCCCCACAACACCGACCCTCGAGGGATATAAAAGTCTCATGACCATCATCCTTTCCCGCAGAGGCGCCGCTCTCTGCGCCGCCCTCTCTCTCCTTGCGCCTGCAGCCATTGCCCAACAGACCCACACCCTGCTCGCCACTCCCGCCACTGTCGCCTGGGGCTATTACTGGTCTGAGGCCAAACCCGTCCTCAGCGTTCACTCGGGCGACACCGTCGTCATGCAGACCCTCTCCACCTGCGGCCCTCCCTCCCGCCTGGAAGCCCGCGGCATCGCCCACGCCGACATCCCGCCCTACGTCGCCGACATCTACGACAAGGTCCCCCAGTCCGAGCGCGGCCCCGGCGGCCACATTCTCACCGGCCCCGTCGCCATCGCAGAAGCCGAGCCCGGTGACGTCCTCGAAGTCCGCATCAAGAAA
Source organism: Occallatibacter sp. (assembly GCA_036519195.1). GTDB lineage: Bacteria > Acidobacteriota > Terriglobia > Terriglobales > Acidobacteriaceae > Telmatobacter. Next base: position 5,971 of record DATDLS010000010.1, read on the forward strand.
ATCCACATCGACGTTCCCTGGGCCTGCAACGGAGCCGGCAAGAACGGCTTCCTCGCTGCCGACTTTCCCAACGGCTACTCCAAGATCATCCCCCTCGACCTTCAAAAAATGACCGGCGCCTTCTCTCCCGGCATCACCATCCCGCTGCATCCCTTCTTCGGCAGCATGGGCATCGCGCCTCCGTCGGAGATGGGCAAGCTCGACTCCGCCCCACCCAATGTCCACGCCGGCAACATGGACAACAAGGAGATGATCGAAGGCACCACCCTCTTCATCCCCGTCCATGCCAAAGGCGCGCTCTTCGAAGCTGGCGACGGCCACGCCGGCCAGGGCAACGGCGAGGTCGACATCACCGCCATGGAAACCCAACTCACCGGCACCTTCGAGTTCATCGTCCACAAGAAGAACGGGGAATCCCCACTTCTCTGGCCGCGCGCCGAAACCCCTGCCTACTACATCTCCATGGGCTTCGACCAGGACCTCACCAAGGCAGCCACCATCTCCGTCCGCAACATGATCACCTTTCTCTCCGAGCAGATGACCGACCATCCCCGCATGTCTCGCGAAGAGGCCTATTCTCTTATTTCTGTGGCCTGCGACGTCGACATCACCGAGCTGGTCGACGGCAACAAGGGAGTCCACACCATGTGCGCCAAAAAACTCTTCACCACGCCCTCAGCAGCGCATTAATCTAAGAGCCTGATCCGCTGGGCCGCACGGTTCAAACCATGCCTTTGTCGATCAACTGCTGACGCACAATGGCAACGGCTCTGGGCCTCGACGCCAAGCATGGCCGCGATGTCGCCAATTTGATAAGGGTCTGCTCTGAGCTCCGCCATGGCGCGAAGATACTTCTGCTGAAGCGGAGTGAAACGATCGAAGCGGACCCGGAAGAAGTTGGCGTCGAGGTGGGCAATCACCCACGGAGTGGCTTCCTGAACGTAGGCGCAGCGGTTGGGGCTCTCGGGTGTAAAGTTCCAGACATGAGAGCCCCATTCCTGAATGAAATAGGGATGGCACTCTGTCGGGCGCAGGATCTCACCGACCACCTCGATTTCAAAATCGACCCCTTCGTTTTGCGACGGGTGAACCAGCGCGGCATCGGCCGCCATAGCGTCGAGCTGGCCCACTTCTGGATACGTGAAAAGGCGTTCGGCGTAGGATTTTGCATTGCCGGCAAGGGCGGCAATCTGCGGCATTCCGGCTCCCACAAAGAATATCGGGAGACTGCGCTGTCTGACCTCATGGCACGCAGCGATAAGCGAAGCCAGTTCTTCGGGCGACAAGTACTGTACCTCGTCGAGAACAATCTCTAACGCCAGGCCGCGCTCCTTGGCGCCTCGCATCGGGCGACCCGCAAATCGGGGAGCTCCTGTTCGAGATTCCCGGAGTCGGCCTCACCCCAGCTCGGGTCGATTCCAATTTCGAAATCGCCGACTTTGACCTTGAACGCAGCTGCAAAGTTTCTGAGCACGGAGGCCGCCCGATGAACTTTGAGTCCGCAGATGCTTCGAGATCCAGGCTGTAATGAACCTGGCCGAGTTCGGGTACCAATAGCTGCGGCAGCATCCCTCCTTGAGGAGCCTCGACCTTAGCCATCCGCAAACCCTCTTTCTCAGCGATCCCATGCAGCCTATTCAGGAGAACCGTTTTGCCGGCGCCCCGGAGGCCCAGAAGCATCATTCCTTTGAGCCTCTTGCAATGAACTGAATGCGGGTGATTTATCGACGGTGATTTCCAACCAGATGCTGAGAGCAAAGTCACGTCCGCTACGGGCAGGCGAATGGCACGCGGATTGTGGTTCTCGATCATGTTCAATTTGAGGATCTTCCTATGCCTGCCTCTCGGGAACGTCAGATTGACGAGAGATCGGAAATCTAGATAACGCCGGCAGCAGAGGAAGGTACACGGAACCAGGCGATTGAACGTTCGTGCATCCTTGCCCGCGGCGTTTCCTCGTTCAAAACAGCCTTTAGAATTTTTCGCTCGAAGTTCAAGAACAGGGTGATCGTAACGATTACGGGCAGTCGAAGAGACTACATGATCCCGCCAGGTCATCCTTTTACCCGATGTCAAGGGGCGCGAATGTCTCTCCTGATCCCGTGCCCCAAGCGGAGTAAAAAAAGACCGCCTTCCGACAGCAATTCGATTGAACCTCTAGGAACATGTAGTTTTCTTATGCCTGCGGTAGCGCTAGCATCGCTCTGTACTGAAGCAAATCCTCTTGTTTCGAGGGCGAGGGCTAAATGACTGGCGATGACAATGAAGTCCGTGACCTGAGTCGCCCAACCAATTGTGGTCGCGCTCCGGTGACGTGTGTCGCGGTGTCCGCATGGCTCATCAAGACACCTTCTGTGCGCTCGGACGCAGAGGTCAGCATCGACACAGTCGGATGCAATCTCGATATCTGCTCGAGCGCCTCCTACGATCTCTTGCTTATCACAGCACAATCGGGTGATCAGCAAGCATTCGTCGAACTGTGTCACCGGTATTCACCGATGGTGAAAAAGAGAATCATCTCAATCGTCAGAAATCAAGAGAAAGGGGACGATGCGCTTCAGGACACATTGCCAAGAGCTTTCAAGCCATTGTCTGCCTTTCGTCGCACCTGCAAGATTCCCTCGCGGCTCACGACGATTGGAATTGACACGGCATTGATGAAGCCGCGTAAGAGGAAGATACGCAAGGAAGGACAAACCGGACTTTTGAAGGAGGATGGGCAGAGCGGGATGCCGTGGAGTTTGCGGACCGATCCTTGGATCCCGACTACATGCATTCGAGAAATCAAGTCATCCTCATGCTAAGACGAGAAGTCGAAAAGCTGAAACCAACCCTCCGATCTTTTCGAGACCAGGATCTGCTCGATGCGATTCAGCAGGCTCTCCAGCGTGATCGTGCGGTGCGAGAACAGCAGGCAGAGGCCCATGACCTGCATGGGCGGTATCGGGCATTGACTGCGCGAGAGCGGGAGGTTATGGGTTTCGTCATTTCGGGACTGCTCAACAAGCAGATTGCCTCAGAGATTGGAGCCAGCGAGGCCACTGTGAAGATCCACAGAGGCAACCTAATGCAGAAGATGCAAGCAGGATCGCTAATTGAGTTGGTCCGTATGGCCGACAAGCTGAAACTTGTTCTTCCGAGATAGCCGGGACTCATCTGTGTAGACAGGTTGCTATTCCTCTCCTCCTCGAGCTTTAAGCGACTACCACCTGAGTAGTAGTTTTTTCGCCTGCAGTCCGATTGCACTGCCTTTGTCGAAAGCGTTACCTTTTGGACCATGAAGATCGAGCAAATTCCAAGCCTTCTGGCAATCCTCGATGATGACAAGTCGTTCTTAAGTGCGCTGCAGGATCTGATCGAATCGGCGGGGATGTCCACGCTCTGCTTCGGCTCCGCAGAGCAGTTCCTGAATTCCGGAGCCAGACACAAGGCCGTATGCCTGATTGCCGACATTCGCATGCCAGGCATGTCCGGTATTGAACTGCAAGCAAAGCTTAAGGCCGAACGATGCCAAATACCGATCATCTTCATCACCGGGCGCGGCGACATTCCATCGGCAGTAAGCGCGATGAAAGATGGCGCGAGTGACTTTTTTGCCAAACCGGTTGACGGAACTTTGCTGCTTCGTTCGGTGGCACGGGCATTGGAGCAGAATATTGCCAATCGCCGAGAGGCTACCGAACATGCCAGCTTAGTCACCCGATATGAATCTTTGACGCCCAGGGAGCGGGAGGTGTTGCCGCTGTTGGCCAGCGGTCTGCTAAACAAACAAGTGGCATTCGAGCTGGGAATCACCGAGTACACCGTTCAATTACATCGCGGACATATTATGCGAAAAATGGAAGCAGACTCTTTTGCAGCCTTAGTCAGGATGGCGGACAAGGTCAGCCCTAATGGCAAACAGCACCGACAGGTTCAATTCGCGGCCCTTTCTTAGCGGCGCATGGCGCGCGACCGCGCATCAGCACTGGATCAGCGGTTTCGCAAGGGTTCATCGAGGGTCTCAATGAGCACATCATCTTGGAGTTGGCACCGAGACTAGCTTCGGAATGAAGAGCTCGATTTCTGGCAGGAGCGACGGGACTCGAATTGGCGACCTCCTGCGTGACAGGCAGGGGTTCTAACCCGCTGAACTACGCCCCCGTAGTCAATCAGATTCTCTACCCTTTCCATGCGAACCCAATAGTGCCCGGCGCTTAGCGAGAATTCCAAGGAGCTACCGTGACAGGGCATAGGGCGCTCAATGGATCAGGCAAAAACCTGAGCGATCAACAAGGACGTGACGCGCCCTTGGCAGCTGACGATTCAGGATCCGCTCGTTCGGGAACCCAATCGGTGGAGTTCGCGCGGCAAAGATTGGGGACAACAATGCCGACGAGAAATTAAAGCGATAGAGACGTTCGAAATCGATATAGCCACGATGCAATTGCCACTCTACCGGACGGGCCCATCACCATCCTGCAGTCTGATACAACTGGCAGAGGGGAAGCATGTTGACCGTTTTGGGAAAGAGGCTTCGAGAGTGGCACTGAGCATTCAGGAACAGTTCGGACAGATCGATATCTACGTGTTCGACCAGATTCTGCGGGGGACGTTTGCCGCCGGCACGCGGGTGCTCGACGCCGGATGCGGCTATGGGCGCAACCTGGTATACCTGCTGCGCATGGGCTGCGAAGTGTTCGCGCTCGATGCGGATGCGGCCGGTGTGGACCATGTGCGGCGGCTTTCCGAGTCGCTCGAGACCGGATTGCCAGACAAGAATTTCCGCGTGGGGCAGATTGAGCAGATGCCGTTTCCGGACGGATTTGCCGACGTGGTGATCTCCAATTCGGTGCTGCACTTTGCGCGCGATGAGCGGCATTTCGGGGCGATGGTGAAGGAGCTTTGGCGGGTCTTGCGGCCGGGCGGGATGCTGTTTTGCCGGCTGGGATCGCGGATCGGGATGAATTTTGAGGAAGTGCGGCCGGGCATCTTTGTGGTGGGCGACGGGTCAGAGTGGTTCCTGGTGGACCAGCGGATGCTGCTGGAGCTGACAAAAGAGCTGAATGCGGTGCTGGTGGACCCGCTGAAGACGACGATCGTGCAGGACTTCCGCTGCATGACGACCTGGGTGACGCGGAAGCCTCGGCGCTGACTCGGTCGGCCAGGAGGGTTCCTGGGCCGTTGAATCTCGAGAAAACAACGCCGTCCAGGCACGCCATCGCTCGATGGGAAAAGCAACCCGTGCGCCCTCCGATTTGTCCCCGGTCCGTTCCAACCAAAATCAACCCCCGCCCCATGGCCCGGGTGGTACAGGCAGTCTGTCGCTGGACACTTGAACGGGTCGGGATGCGGAGAACGTTGATGGGGGGACTTGCCTAGGACGCAGCTTGCTCTTGGCTACTTTGTCCGTCAACCGCCGCAATCATGCCCGGTTCGCGGATTACCCAATTTAGAGTGTGCAGGCACAGGCAGACCCGAAGCCCCGGGTGTACCTGCAGTTCCCCGTTTCGCGGGTTATCGGTCAGCTTTTTCTCCCGCAGCGTAGCAGCATGCCCCACTCCCAGACCCCTAAAAACGCGGCGGTATGGTACGAGCAAGGTCAGTTCTTCTGAGCTTCAACGTATGCCTTGAGGACCGCGTTCATACGTGTAAGGTGTCCCTTTCCTTTGGACTTGAACCACCGCACAACATCGCTGTCGAGACGGAGATGAACGGAAGTCTTGCCACCTGGCATGACGACCGGGGCGGTCTCCCAGAAGTCGGCACCGAGAGACTCGGCTCCGGGCGCATCCGGGCTGGTTTTGTCCTCGCCGCGTTCGCCGAAGGCTCCGATCTGGATAAGGGAATGTCGCACGATGGTGGATTTGTCTTTCATCTCTCTGCTCGCTGCTCGCTTTCTCGGCACTGATGATGCGGATGAGGTTTTCGCCTTGCCAGCTGAACATAACTCGATACATCTCTGTATCGACTCCTAGAGAGCGCAATCGAGCCTCGCCGTAGTCTTCCCGGTCGTCGATCCGTCCCATGATTTCGTTGGCAAAGACTTCGGCAGCGGTCAGAAACGAGACGCGCTGTTCGGCAAGGTCGGCTCTGGCTTTCTCTTTCGTTCCCCTCGAAATCCAGATCGGCGTATCACCCGGCCTCTCAACTTAATCATACACAAACGTGCACACGATCATCAGTTTTCCTCCGGGGCTGAAGGTCCAGGAGCAATCTTGAGGCGCAGCTCGGCGCCGGATCCAAAGGGCTCCCCGCCGCGCCCTTTGGAAAGATGGACGGATGCACCGAGACCTTGCCGATTCCGGCTGGGATTTGAAATTTCTTCCTGCACAAGGATTATTTGCATGCTGTTCATCTCCAGGACGGCATCGATCCTGTATGGATGGCTGGTGGGGCTTTTGCGGCGGGAAGCAGAGGGTGAGTTTCCGGTTGCGGGGAAAAAGCTGTAGACTGCCAACACGACGAAACGGATAGGCAATATGGCCCGAACTACGCAGAAACAAAAGCTGTTTAATGGCAGAGACTTCTCCTGGATGCAGTTCAACCGCCGGGTCCTGGAAGAGGCCGAAGACGCCCGCAATCCCCTTCTTGAGCGGGTGAAGTTCCTGGCGATTACCGGATCCAACCTGGATGAGTACGTGGAGATTCGCCAGGCCGGGCTGCTGCAGCGGATCGAGGACGGGTACCGCGAGCAGGGCTACGACGGGAACCGGCCGGATGAGTCGCTGGCGATTCTGACTGCGGAGATCCATGAGTTTGTGGCCGCGCAGTACCGGTGCTGGAATGAGCATCTGCTGCCGGAGATGCGCAAGCAGGGCGTGCGGCTGCTCGGTTGGAATGAACTGGACGAAGAAGCGCGGGCCTACGCGCAGGGCTACTTCCAGCGCGAAGTGGACCCGCTGCTGACGCCGATTTCGATTGACCCAGCGCACCCATTTCCGCGCGTGCTGAACAAGGCGCTGTGCCTGGCGATTCTGCTGCGGGCCAAGCGGAGGAGTTCGGGCCCGCAGGTGCTGGGAGTGGTGACGGTGCCGCGGACGCTGCCACGGTTTGTGCGGCTGCCGGCCCCGGAAGGCCAGTTTGACTACCTGCTGCTGCAGGACCTGATTGCACAGAATCTGGCGGGGATGTATCGCGGCTATGAGGTTCTGGCGCATACCGCGTTCCGGGTGACGCGCAACTCAAATCTCTACTTTGAAGAGGAGGAAGCGCGGTCCCTGCTGGAGACGATTCGCGTGGAGTTGCATAACCGGCGCAAGGGCGATGCGGTGCGGCTGGAGATTGAGACGCTGGCCAATCCGGAGATTGTGGAACGGCTGCGGGTGAACTTTGAGCTCCATGAAAACCAGGTGCTGCGCGGCGACGGGCCGGTGAATCTCTCCCGGGTCATGTATCTGTACAGCGATGTGAAGCGGCCGGAACTGAAGTTTGCGCCGTTTACTCCACACCCGCTGCACTTGAGCCGCAAGTCGGTGGATATTTTTGATGAGCTGCGGCAGCGCGATATCGTGCTGCATCATCCCTACGACTCGTATGACGCCGTGGTGGAGTTTGTTGAGCAAGGGGCCAAGGATCCGGCGGTATTGAGCATGAAGCAGACGCTCTACCGGACGAGCCAGGACTCACCGATTTGCGAAGCGCTGATTGAGGCCGCGGCCAGCAAGGAGGCGACACTGGTGGTGGAGCTGATGGCGCGCTTCGATGAGGCGTCAAACATTCGCTGGGCGCGGAGCATGGAAGATGCGGGGGTGCAGGTCTTCCACGGCGTGGTAGGACTGAAAACACATTGCAAGCTGGCCATGCTGGTGCGGCACGACGAAGACGGGCTGACGCGGCGCTACTGCCACCTGGGGACTGGCAACTACAACCCGGGGACGGCGCGGTTCTATACGGATTTGAGTTTGCTGACCTGCGATCCGCAGATTACCGAGCGGGTGCACATGGTGTTCAACTACCTGACGGCGCATGCGGAGATTGACGACTACAAACCGCTGCTGGTGGCTCCGCTGACCATGGCGGAAAGCTTTCTGGGGCTGATTCGCCGGGAGCAGGAACACGCGCAGGCGGGAAGGCCGGCGCATATTGTGGCCAAAATGAATGCGCTGCTCGAACCGGCGATTATCGAGGCGCTCTATGCGGCTTCAAGCGCGGGCGTGGAGATTGACCTGATCATTCGCGGGCTATGTATTCTGCGGCCCGGGGTGGAGGGGCTGTCGGATCGGATTCGGGTGCGGTCAGTGGTGGGGCGGTTTCTCGAACACTCGCGGATTTTTACCTTTGCCAACGGAGGCGAGCGGGAGATCTACCTGGGGTCGGCGGACTGGATGCCGCGGAATCTGTTCGAGCGGTGCGAGGTGGTTTTCCCGGTGCGCGATGCCGCCGCCAAGGCGCGGATTCATGATGAGATTCTGGCTGCGTATCTGGCCGACACGGTGAAGGCACGGCTGCAACAGCCGGATGGAACGTATCTGCGGGCAAGCACGGTGCTGAAAGATGCGCCGAACTTTGCGAGCCAGGATTTCCTGATGCAGCTGGCCGAAGGTAAGGTGGAGCTGGATGCCATTCCCAAGGTGATCGAGCCCCGGCACGCAGGGCACGCCAAGGCTCCCAAGCAGGCGGCCAAGGCTGCCGCGAAGAAGGCCGAGGCGGCCGATTAAGGCGGAGACTGGTCGGCCTCGGCAATCGCAGTTTAGCGTTTCCGGGTGTGGAACTCCTGTCGCGGTGCGCTCCTACAATGGAAAGTGTGCCGCAGACTCTTCCCAATCCGCAGGCGCACGTTGACGGTCCTCGCCCTTTTGTGGCCGCCGGCCGAGATGTGGCAGCCAAACCACAGGTGGACGCGCCAGGGGCGTTGCGGCTTTGGCATTTGACCAGCCTGGATGCGCCGACCGTGGCAGCGGTTTGGGCGCTGGGGTTTGCGTGGGCAGGCGGGGTTCGGCTGCCGGTATGGATTCCGGTGCTGCTGGCGCTGGCAGGATGGGCAGTTTATATCGGCGACAGGCTGATGGATGCGCGCCGTGCGCTGCGCGATGGGGACCTGGACCAGTTGCGCGAACGGCACATGTTTCACTATCGCCACCGGCGGGTGCTGACGCCGCTTGCGGGGTGCGCGACGGTGGCGGCAGCGACGATGATTTTTACCTTGATGCCGGCGGCGGCGCGGGAACGGAATTCAGTGCTGGCGGCGGCGGCGCTGGTGTACTTCGCGGGCGTGCACTGGCGGCCCAGGATGGCGTGGGCAGGACGCCTGGGGCTGGCCCCGATTATCAAAAAAGAATTTCTGGTGGGAATGCTGTTTACGGCGGCTTGCGCGCTACCTGCGTTGAGCCGTGTTTCCGCCGGACCGAGGCCCGCACTGGCGGGTGAGGCTGTGTTGTTCGCGTTGCTGGCGTGGCTGAATTGCCATGCAATTGACCGCTGGGAAGCTGATGGCGGAGGGGGCAACCAGGTTTTCCGGCTGGCGTGTTGGCTGACGCTTGGCGGGCTGTTGCTGGCTTGCTTGCTGATGCAAGCAGACCGACGGGCGGCGGAGCTGGCGACGGCGGCCGCAGTCAGTTCCCTGCTGCTTGCCGCGTTGGACGGGCTGCGGAGCCGGTTGAGCCCGCTGGCCTTACGGGCGGCGGCGGACCTGGTGCTGTTGACGCCGCTTGCGCTGCTTCTCGATTCCGCTCTGCCGATGGTTGCGGCGCCGTGGCGATGAAGGGAGCACCGGACTTCAACCGGCTGGCGAGGCTCTACCGGTGGATGGAGTTTTTCAGCTTTGGGCCGTTCCTGGCGCTGACACGAGGGACGTTTGTGGACCGGCTTAGGGACCGGCGCAAGGCACTGGTTCTAGGTGACGGGGACGGGCGCTTTACGGCCCGGCTGCTGCGGACAAACGCCGCCGTTCGCGTAGATGCGGTGGATGGGAGTGGGGCGATGCTGGCGGCTTTGATGAGCCGGACAGGACCGGATGCCCATCGGGTGAGCACACAGCGTGAGGATATTCGCGCCTGGTCGGCGTCCGATCCGGATCCGGGTTCAGATCTGGGTTCCAAAGAACCCTATGACCTGATTGCAACGCATTTCTTTCTGGATTGCCTGACGGAGGAGGAGATTGGAGCGCTTGCCGGACGGGCTTGGCGGGCGGCGGCGCCTGGGGCATTGTGGGTGGTTTCGGAGTTTGCGATCCCTTCCGGATGGTTTGGGCGGCTGATCGCTCGCCCGATTGTGGCGGGACTTTACCTTTCCTTTGGAATCCTGACGGGACTCACGGTTCGGACACTGCCGGACTACGCCGGGGCGCTGCGGGGCAAAGGGTTCCGGTTGCTGGAGCGGCGATTGCGCCTCAGCGGGTTGCTGGTTGCCGAGCTTTGGGGTTTGAACGGAGTCGACCGAGCAAAACGGTGACGGCAGCCAAGGTGCGCTGGCTAAATTACGCTGCGGTCGCCCCTCGTGTCTAGGTTTAGAAGCAGCCGCCCCTCCGGGGCTAAAGCCCCAAAACAGTCTCGAGCAGGTCGGCGCGGGACGCCGAGGGCACCCCGCCGCGCGCTCTCCTGAGCCACTGCCGGTTTCACCTGGTGGGCTTTCGATTGTTACAGATATGTTAAAATGAAGAATCTGGAAGCAGGACAAAGAGATACCTGGCGAAATCGTCCGAAACGATCATTTTCCCTTCCTGAAGAAATGCCTATGAATCTCTATCTGATGCGCCACGCCAATGCCGGGCTGAGTCGCGCTAATCCCACGCTCGATGCCAAGAGAGCTCTCATTAAGGATGGCAAGGACCAGTGCGTGCTGATGGCTCGGGTGCTTTCGGCGTTCAAGGTGCAGATTGACGTGATTGTCTCGAGTCCCCTAAAGCGAGCCATGCAGACGGCCCAGTTTGTGGGCACGGAACTGGGCTATGAGCAGAAGGTGGAGATCAGCCCGGCGCTGGGGATGAATGAGGATTATGCGGCTTTCCAGCTGATGCTTGCCAAGTATGCCGATCGCGAAGGCGTGCTGGTGGTGGGGCATAACCCGAACCTGTTCCAGTTTCTGGGGCGGATGATCACCGGCAATGGCGGGGCGGCGATCCGCATGCGCAAAGGAGCGATCGCGCGCGTCGATATGGACCGGCATCCGCCGCTCCTGCGCTGGCTGATTGATCCGCGCATGGCGCGGGCGATTTATGCCAGCGTGGCGAAGAGCTCGCGGCAGAAGACTTCGCGGAAGTAGGCGGACTCCTTGCGCAGGGACCAGAGTTCGAGCTCAGCGCCGGTGCGCCCGGGTTCGACGTCAAGATAAATACGTTTGGGATAGAGGCGGGCCTTGACGCGCAGCACGTCGCTGGCGCGGTCCTGGTTGAGAGCCACGGCGAGCCGCAGCAGCACAACGGCGCGGTGGACGTGGGCGTGCTCTTCGGCCGGGATGTTTCTGAGGGGGCGGTCGCCCGGCTGGGGACGGCTTTTGCCCATGTAGCGGGCGATGGCCGAGATGATGGTGCGCTGAATGGGCGTGTAGCCGTAGATTTCAGAGCTGGACACAATGTACTGGGTGTGGCGATGGTGGCCCTGGTGGTTGATGAACTTGCCGGTGTCGCGCAGCAGGGCGGCGGCCTCGAGCCAGTTCTCGTATTCAACAGGGAGCTGGTGGAGGGGCTTCAAGTCGCGAAAGAGCTGAAGGGCGTGGGCGCGGACGGGTTCGGCTTGCCTCAAATCGACGCCGTAGCGGCGGGCAGTGGCGAGGACACTTTCCCAGCGCTGCCGCTCAAACTCCCGATGAGCCTGGGCACGGGCGTCCTGCTCGGCAAGCATCTGGGCGAGAATGCCGTCGCGCAGTCCGAGCGGCGAATAGTGGAAGCCGGGCAGGCTGAAGCTCTCCAAAAACTCGGCGAAGACTTCAGCGCCGGCGACGATGATTTCGGCGCGGCGGGGACCGATGCCGGAGACCGCTTCGCGTTCAGCGAGGGTCATTTTGGCCAGCTTGTGGGCCAGTTTGCGGATGTCCTTTGCGGCCACGGGGGCGGCGAGGCAAGCTGCGAGGGATGAGCCGGCGACTCCCTTTTTGGCGGATTTGCCGTTGCGTTGAGCCGACGATCTTCCCACCAGGGCGCAGGCTTCAGCAAGGGCGGCGGCGGTCCCGGAGGTGCCGATCATCCAGCTGACACCGAGCGGTTTGATTTTGCGATGCGCGCGTCGGAACTCGCGGGCGATCCAGCGGCGCATGCGCGCCAGTCCTTCGGCAGAAGGAGGATCGTCGGTAAGAAACTCCTGGGTGAGACGGACGGCACCCAGGGGCAGGCTGATGGTTTCCAGGATGCGCTTTTTTTCAGAGAGCGTGATTTCGCAACTGCCGCCGCCGAGATCGACCAGCAGAAGGCGAGCGGGTTTGCCGGGTTTGGCGGGTTTGGCGGAAGCCGGCTCGGCCATGACTCCCAGATGGATAAGACGGCCTTCTTCGAGGCCAGAGATGGTCTCCATAGTCCAGCCGGTTTCGGCTTTGACCCAGGCCTGGAAGGCGGCTGCGTTTCGGGCTTCGCGCATCGCGGCGGTGGCGACGACGCGGATTCTGTCGACCGAGTGGGTCTGGACGGCGCGCTGGAAGCGTTTGAGGGCCTGGATGGTGTTGGCCATGGCTTCCGGCGAGACCAGACCGGTCTCGAAGACGCTGGCGCCGAGGCGAGTCACCTCTCGGTCTTCATGGACGGTACGGAGCTGGTGGGCGACGACACGGGCGATTTTGAGCCGACAGGAGTTGGAACCAATGTCGACGGCAGCGAAAGTGGGCATGGGCGGGTGCGGGTTCTCCGGAACCGGAAGGCTCTGGGGCCACGATACACGATCAGGGGGTGGGACACCCATCCGCGCATCTCGAAGGCGAGGCCGCGAGCTTGGTTCGCTTCCATAACCTCTTAACCTGCTTCCCTCTCCCATCCTTCGGATACGGCTCACTTGGCCCGACCCTCGATAGCCATCGACAGGAAGCCTTTCCGGCGCGAAGCCCGAAGAAGAGGGCGTTCCAGCTCTCCGCATGGATTTTTGCCCCCGGATATCGGGTCTAGTGCGGGCAGGACGGTGGGGTGCAGGTGATTCTGCTCGCAGGCGGGACCAAACGCCGGCAGGATGAGGATATTCAACTCGCCCGAACTCTCTGGGCTGAACATAAGAAACGAAAGAGAGAACCGAAGTGAAAATGACAATGACGCCACTCACACGCGATTTTCGAGAAACAATTATGGAAGAGTTGCGGGATCAGAAATTTCGCCACGCCTTCCTTGGCGAGGCAATCAGCGACATGCTGTCGGGGGACCTCAATTGAGCAAAAAACCGTTCTCCGCGAATACGTGAAGGGAACGGTCGGCTTCATCAAGGCCCGCCAGGCCGTTCACCTGAGAGCCTCCTGCGTAGGTTGAACGGCGACGGGAATCCTCATCCTCGCAACCTTCCCGAACTCGTTGCATATCTTCAGAAAGCAGACGGCGCGAGGAGAAAGCTAAGCGTAGGCGACGGCATCGCCGCATAGCGCTTTATGGACTGAGGCGCCCGGGGAACTCAGCAGCTTGATGGGCAGCAGACACCATTTTCAGAGACTGAGCAGGGTATTGCAGAAGGTCACAGGATCATCGCGCATGCAATCCCCTTAACCGACGCCCCTGCGGCCGCTTTGCTGATTTCGACTGCTCACCATTTGAGTGACTCCTGAGGATCGGTTTAGGAAGCTCTCAACCTCGCGTCCCTTTCCGTTCTAAAACAGGACCCTCAGGAGTTGCCAAATGGCCCGGGTGCATTGTTCAGGTCACCGTCTCCATGCTGGGGCAGAAAAAGTGAATGCAACACTCTCCCAACGTACAGACGTCCAGTGCTTGATCATTCCGAGTCGAGGTCTCTTTTTTCGAAGGGTTCGAACCGTTCAAAGATATGCGAGAATGACCAGTTTCCCTGCGTAATGCTGCTGCAGTTGTTGTCGTCCAACAGGTTTGGGTCGTCGTCACAACTGCCGTTGTCGCGTGAGGCCTCCCAGAATGACAGCCGTTGTACGCTTCTTTCTTTTTCCGCGAAAGCTTCGACGACCTTGGCATCTTGCAGTAAGAATGTTTCGTCGCTCTCGTCGTTGGTTCCGATCAGGACAGTGATCCCCAGGCCGGCTTCCAGGCCCAGAGATTTCATCTGCTCCAGTACGTCGGTCGCCGCGGCGGTAACCACGTTTCCGTACTGGCCTGTGGCGATGGGCGAGCCGAAATCAAAAGGCAGCGGGTTGAGGATCGCAACCGGCACTTTGTGCTCAACCAGGCTTTCCACGAGATCCATTTCAGGTTGTATCAAACCGCTTTCGGCGCAGGGAACCGTGAAAGAGATCTGAAGTCCAGGGTTGGCCTTTGCCAAACGGGCAAGCGCCTGATTGCGCAGATCAACCGTGTTCACGCCGTTCAGCACCGGGGAGTTGATCGCATCGCTTTCGATGTCGAAATCCAATGCTACTGGGTGGTCCCGGTCGACGCTGTATTTGTCGATCACTGCTTGATAAGCGGCTTGTAACTGTTCGACCGTCGTGCAGCCACCGCCATAACCGAGTTCAAAGTCGGGCCCGCCTCCGTCGGCAACGGTGGTGTCGGCTGTGAATCCGCCGAATGAGATAATGACGTCTCCGCCGCGTTCCCGGAGTTCCTTGATGTATTTAGTGAAGGTAGAATCATCTGCAATCGGGCCCACGCCCCCCCACTCAGGCTTACAGGCGTTGCCGGCGGAAGAAATGAACGCCATCGTGAAATGCTTGATTCCCGAAGCGGCAGAGACCTCCGGCAGATCATTTTGGATCACGTCCGCACTCATGCCCGTGAGGCTCATGTCCTGGTAGGGGGCGAAGATGCGAGTGTGGTTGGTTGTCAATTGCGCGGTGGCCGGCGTCGAAAATATCGCGAATGCCAGCGGACCGAGAATGGAGAGCGTGCGTAGGTAAGTTCCAGTCATAAGTCTGTCCCCTTTTCCTGCTGCGTGGGTGGTGTGTTGTGACAGTAGGTCACGATGGCCAAAGAAAAACCACCAGACCCGGTTGCGCCTTATGAACCGCGAGCCATGAGAACGATGTCCCAGTCGTGCCATCGCGGACGTGCTATGGTCTGCAGTCGGTGAAGTTCGCGTCGGCATCAGAAATAGAATTTCCCTCCACTTGAATCTCCTGAGGATCATGCGACGCAATCGCTTGCCCATAATTCCCGTCGTCCGTACCCGCGACGATCGTATTGAACCTGTTGTGATTGAACGCGTTGAAGAATTCGCTGCAGAACTGGAATCTGGCGCGATCTCAGACCTTGATCAGTTTGGTCGCGGGAAGGTCCCACAGGCGAAGACCGAGATTCACAATCGTCGCCGCGGGGACGATCGTGCCTTTCAATTCCTGGCTGTGCATCAAAATCGGGAGCGCATCAACAGAAGCGCGAGTGCTGCGACGAAGTTTCTTTTTGCGGACATCCTGCCCCCCCCCCAAAAAAGAGTTTTGACTTGCGCGTAGCTTTCCCAATCTTCCCAATCTTGGTTCAGCGTCCCCCTCGAACGGAGGTTTGGACAAGGATCGGACCGGGATTAGACAAGGGACAAGCTTGCGTACGACAGCTCCCAAATTCGGGAAGCTGCAATCCATACGTTCAACGAGCTTCGTGCACGATCAAAGAAGGGATTGCTCGCGGAAACTTCTGCGTGCAATCAAATCCACTCGCATTCCCTGACCGAAGATTGAATTCAAAGTTGAAAATTGCTTCCAAGCTCGGGATTCTCGGTCCATGCTTTCAATGCGCGTGGCGTAATGCCTGGCACGGGCGGACTATGTCCAACCCAGAACTCTTTCTGCCATATTTGCGGCGTTGCCCAGTATTCGGAAGACGTATCCATATCGCCGCAAGGCTTCACATGCATCGGTGGTGAATTTTCAAGCAATCGCCATATTTTTGTCAAGATAATGAATGAATTACCCTTGTTTGCTCAGTCTTTGACCGTTCTGAACGCACCTACTCGTCGCAGCAAGGTTATACAGCTCAACTGCAATGTGGGACCCGGTTGAGGAGTTAGAACCATGCAGTCCCATGACCCTAGACCAAAGGCGGAGTTACCGTCCTAGTCTCAGTCGGTGTCAACCGGAGACAGCTATCGATGCGTAATAGCCAAGGCAGGGCGGGGTTGGATCCGACCTCGGCATGCAGTGCACATGCTCGCGCCAATTGACGCCCGCCAAATCCGATTAAGCAAGGCTGCCGGGCGACCTTGGAGCACACCGAAAACAATACGTTAAACACGACAGTGGGTCAGTTTGACCAGGCAACCCGGGTCAAAGTCTCGTTGAACCTGGACCGAAGTGCATCGCGGGACCGGTGTGCTGCTTTATTCCCCGCGCAGTGCGCTCATCGGCTCGACGCCGGCAGCTCTGCGCGCGGGTAGCGCTGCGGCGAGAAGCGAAACAGCGCCCAACACCACGGTCGTGGTTCCCAGAACAAGCGGATTCCACTCTTTGACGCCGAACAGTTCGGCCGTCATCAAGTGGCCTGCAGCGATGGCTGCCGGTATACCGATCAGCAGACCGGCGCCGACCTGGAGGAAGGCACTGCGCAGCACCATCTTCTGCACGTCGACGCGGTTTGCACCCAGCGCCATGCGAATACCGATCTCGCTCGTCCGCTGTGCGACGGCATAGGCGGTGACACCGTAAAGACCGATTGCAGCCAGCGCCAGAGCCACCAGCCCAAACAGCGACGTTAGACGCACAATCATCTGCTGCTGGCTAAATCCGAGGTTGACCTGCTGTGAGAAGCTGTGGAACTCGGTGACCATCAGGTTCGGATCAATCTCCTGAAGCGCCGCGGTGACTTTCTGTTCAAGGTCGGGTAAGGTGCCTCGCGTTTCGATTTCGAGCGAACTCATGTAGTGCGTGTTGGCAACCGACTGCGCATACTGCGTCGCGTACTGGCTTGAAGCGGGCAGCTGGGGCCACTGCCAAGCGGGAAGGAAATACATGGGGTGACTGCGCTCCTGCGGATCGTTGGGAGGCCAATATCTTGCGTCTTCGACCACGCCAACGATCGTGAACATTCCGGTGTTGGACGAGTCCTCGTCGCCAAAGTGCGCGCCAATTGGATCTCGCCCCTGTAGATACCTGGAGACGAACGCCTCATCGACGATGGCGACATTCTGGCTATTGCGATTGTCGCTGTCTGAAAAATCGCGACCCTTTATGAGCTTTGTTCCAATCGTCGTGAAGTAGCTGGGACTCACGCGGACCGAGGAAGCCAGATTAATCGTCGAACCCGGCGGAGGCGCAGGCTGGCCTTCGATGTAGACATCGTCGCTGTAATTGTTGCCGTCCATCGGGCTCCACGACGACCACGCTATATGTGCGATCCCGGGAATTGCGGAGAGCGACTCGTTGAGCCGGCGATAGAAGCTATCGAGCTGATCAACCGGAAGACCCGCAGTCTGCGCGTTGATCATGACTATGGTGCGGTGTGATGGATCAAAGCCGAACCGTTGATGTTCGAGCTTGTTCAGGGCAAGAATCAGAAATCCAGCGGCACACAGCAGCACCACGGAAACGGCTGCCTGGGCTACGACCAATGACTTTTGGGCGAGTGTTGTGTGGCGTCCCGTGGAGCGATTCGCCCCGCGGAGAGCCTCGATGGGGTCAGCGTGCGCGGCAAGCCATGCAGGTGCCACACCGAAGAGCAGCCCGGTGAGAAGAGACGCTGCGAAGGCAAATGCCATTACTGCCGGAGAGGGACTGGCGCTGATGGTGATGGGATCGTGTTCGAAGGCGAATTGCAGGATCAGTTTCGCTCCGCCCCAGGCTACGATGACCCCGGCGAATCCGCCGAGCATGGCTAGCAGCACGGATTCGACCAGCGCCCTCTGCACCAGTCGGCGGCGTGAAGCGCCGAGCGCTGTGCGAATCGCAATCTGCTGGCGGTGCGCGACGGAGCGTACGAGCATGAGGTTGGCGAGATTCGCGCAGACGATGAGCAGCACGAAGCTGGCGATCCACATCAGCAGATGCAAGTCGTCCTTGTATTGGTCCTGCATGCGCTGTACACCTCCGCCGCCGGGCGTAAGGCGGAGATACTGCCTGCGAATGAGCGAACGCTCGGGGCCAAGGACTTTGGCAAGCGGGCTTTGAAGAAACTGCCGCAGCTCGACCTGTACTTGCGCCTGAATTTCCGCAGGCCTTGCGCCGGGGACTATGCGGCCAATGAGATTGAGCCACTGCTCGTCTCCGCGCTCGAGCAGGTCTGAATTCCTGGGCGTGAGAGCGGGCACCAGTTGGATCGGAAGCCAGAAAGCAGGCGGCGTGGTGCTGAGGCGCTCGCTGTAGAAGCCCGGTGGTGCAATACCGACGATGGTCACCGGCTGGCCGTTGATGGTGAAGCTGGAGCCGACAATGGATGGATCGCGACCGAGCGTCTGCTCCCACATCTGGAAGCTCATGACTGCCACAGGAGCTGCACCCTTCACGTCGTCGGAGGCGCGCAAGAGTCGTCCGGCATAGGGGCGGATGCCGAGAGTATCAAAGGAATTTCCGGAGACGAACTCGCCGTAGTATGGTTGGGCGGGATGATCGCTGCCGGTAGGGCGCACGCTCATCTCGTGGTCGGAAGACTCAAACGCCGCGAGACTGGCGAAACCGGGAGTGTGATCGCGAAACTGCTCGTATTGCTGATACGAAAAGAGTGACCAGTCGTTGACCGGATCGGTGTAGTCAGGAAGCCCTGAATTGATGCAGCACTGTTCATTGTCGCCGACACGCAGCAGTGCCGATGGATCCTCGACGGGAAGGGACCTGAGCAGCACAGCGTGCACGAGGGTAAAGATGGCGGTAGTGGCGCCAATACCGAGTGCGAGGGTCAGGACGGCGGTGAGGGTGAAGCCGGGCGACCGGCTCAATTGCCACAACGCTTTCTTCAAATCAGACAACATGGCAGTGTTTCCTCCATTCCGCGGGTGTTCAGCCGCAAGGTCGTCTTTCCCTTGGATGCACTGCGATCACCATGTTGGACGAGAATCATTCAATTGAAAACAAAGGGCTGGGACTCTGAGGCAGCATGGATGGCCGTCCGTTTGCGAGAAAACACTGTTCGAATATGAACAGCATAGTGAAGAGCACTTCGGGTTCGGGCCATGAATGAATCGAGCTGACGCGGACCGATGCCAACCATTGTCAAATGAAGCAAATTGCCGAATCATTCTTCGACCGACTTGAAACGCTTTTTGGCAGGCTGCGGTCGTCCTAATTGGCAAGTCGGGAGTAACTATTTCGTGGCACAGAGCCAGTCGGCGATTCGGGGACTCTAAAATTGATTTCCGGGACGACTCCGAAGGAGGCAGGAATGGCGGCGGTATCGAGAAGACAATTCATGAGGACTGCAGCGGCGAGCGCCGTGTTGGGCGGGGTGCTTGCATCCGGAACGCGAGGGCTGCGCGCCAATCCTCTTGGCTTACCCATTGGGTGTCAGACGTGGCCGGTGCGGGAAATGATCGCCAAGGACTTTCGCGGCACGCTTGGCGAACTCGCCTCCGCCGGATTCCAGACGATCGAGTTATGCTCGCCCGTAGGCTACGCCGACTCCGGATTCGCCGGGCTCAGCAAATATGGCGGGACCGAGCTTCGAGCAATCCTGCACGAGGCCGGCCTCGCATGCGTCAGCAGTCACTTCTCCATCCATGAACTGAGGAAGGATCAGGCGGGCCGGATTGTGTGGGCGAAGGATGTCGGCCTGACGCAAATGTGCGTGCCCAGCCTGGATGGGCCGAAGAGTCCCACCATGGACGATGTGAAGCGCGCCGCCGACGAATACAACCGGATCGGTGAGCGGGCAGCGGCGGCCGGGATCGTGCAGGGCCTTCACAACGAGGGTTTTGAACTCACCAAGGTCGACGGCCAGCGGACCTATGACCTCCTGTTTCAACTTCTCGATCCCAGGTACGTCAAGTTCCAATTCCAAGTGTCCACCATCAGCGATGGGTACGATGCGGCCGACTACTTCACCAGATACCCAGGCCGCTTTATTTCCATGCACGCGCAAGGCTGGTCGGCCAAGACGCGGCAAATTGCTCCGGTAGGTCAAGGCACTCTCGATTGGGGAAGAATCTTTAACACGGCCAAAGCGGGCGGCATTCAGAATTACTTCGTGGAGATGGACTTGCCTATGATGAGGGCGAGCGTTCCATATCTTCGCCATTTGAAGGTAGAGTGAAACGGCCGTTCACCGCTCTTCGGGGGAGAGGGCGATACCGCTCTTTGGCGCTTTCCAATCCCGTCGCGGTGAAGCTTATCGAGGTTGGCGATTGTATCTGCTGCAGATAAGACTGCAGGCTGGACTCCTGCTCCTCAGTCGCTTCAACAGGAGCATCCTTCGTGTCGTCGGCCGGCCGGCTGGCTTCGACGGCACCGCGATCGTACTTTTTTTGCGCCAGCGGATCGGTATTACCCCCTGCAGTGTCACCAGCGGAGCGCCGTCTAAGGTCTGGGCCGCAAGGGATTAGGGAGGAGACTGTGGTTGACCAAGATAAGCAGATGTAGGGAAAATTGCCCCA
>DATDLS010000011.1:0-18722 GCA_036519195.1 Occallatibacter sp.
TGAGAGCTGGCTTAAATTGGAATCGCCAGAGTCTCGGCAGCCACGCGAAGGGATTTCGACGCTGTCAGATCGTGAAGTAGAGTTGATCGAAGCTGCTCTTGCTGAGTGCCATGGCCGTATCTCCGGACCTTCAGGCGCGGCTGCAAAACTTGGAATTCCGCGGCAGACGCATGAATCGAAAATCAGGCGTTTCGGAATCAACAAGTACGGGGAAGGTCAAACCTTCTAATCGGGCCGGCTCTCGCTTCCGACGAGCGGCTCCTGCCATCGGATTCTCTTTCCCCTTCTTAGACCAGACCACTTCGAAATGTAAGGCCACCCTTCGCCGGTCAGTCTTCGTTTCCAGCACGTTCTGCCGGGCGCCCGTCATTTTGCTGAGCGTGAAGCATGAGTCTGATGGTGACGCTGTCTCTTTTCAATATCTTAGCAATTGGCATGATGCCTGCATATTCAAAGGCGAAAGCGCAGGAGAAAGATGGCCAAACTTAAGGAGCGATTCAGATGGAAATTACATCAGACAGCGTCCGCGAGATCTTCAAGGAGTTGAGAGCGGCCATGAAGTTGCGTTTAGCGATGGGGTAAGGCATCAGTCGAACTCGCTGGACGAAAGCCTCACCGCAAGGACAGTCCCGGGGCTTTGAAACGCTCCGCAAAGCTGAACAGAAAAGGATAACGGAAACAGGTATGGTCAATAAATGTGCAGTATTCGCCACGATGTTGTGTGCTGCCGCATTATCGAGCCCACCACACTTACCAGCTCAGCAGTCAGCAGTGAAAAATATCGTCCTCGTTCACGGCGCCTGGGCGGACGGTTCGGGCTGGAAAGGCGTCTACAACATTCTTGTCAAGGACGGCTTCAATGTCACAATCGTCCAAGAGCCGGAGACGTCCTTCCAAGATGATGTGACCGCGGTGAAGCGGATTCTCGCACTGCAAGACGGACCGAGCATTCTTGTCGCCCACAGCTATGGGGGATCCGTGATTACGGAAGCAGGCACGGATCCATCAGTTGCCGGATTGGTTTACATAGCAGCGCACATGCCAGACGCTGGGGAAAACGAAGGAGACGACGGGAAGCGCTTTCCGAGTGACCTCGGGAAATCTGGTGCGCTGAAAAAGACGGCAGATGGTTTCACGTACCTCGATCCTGCGCAGTTTCATGAGTACTTTGCTGCCGATCTTTCTGTGGAGCAGGCCGCTTTCATGGCGCGCTCGCAGGTCCTCAACTTTGCGAGCAATTTCTCAGCGACCATCACTACGGCCGCCTGGAGAACTAAACCGAGCTGGATGCTCGTGGCGGGAAGCGATCGGACCATCAACCCTGACCTTGAACGCTGGTACGCTAAGCGAGCTCATAGCCACATGGTCGAAGTCGCAGGCGCCAGTCACTGCGTTTATGTATCGCACCCCAAGGAAGTTGCAGATGTAATTGAGAGTGCAGCACGTGCGGTTTCGAAGTAGCTCGGACTCCGCAAGGAGTCCCACACCCGGAGGGATCAAGTGAAACTTCTCGAAATTCAGTCGTCACCAAGAGCCGA
The DNA here is from genome assembly GCA_036519195.1 of Occallatibacter sp. Lineage (GTDB taxonomy): Bacteria > Acidobacteriota > Terriglobia > Terriglobales > Acidobacteriaceae > Telmatobacter. The sequence goes on from DATDLS010000011.1 coordinate 1,539, forward strand.
ATTGTCCGATTCGACCACACTCAACAAGTCATTTATCGAGCCGTGCAAAGCCGAGGACACCTTGAAACCAAAGACTCCAGAGTGCGGCAATATCCTCATGTTCGATAAGCGGGTTGGTCTGGATCTGCGAAAGGGAACCGGAGGGGGGCTAGAGGCAGAGAGGATGTCGGAAATCGGCAGGATGGTGTGGTCGATTTCCCACGATATGCGCCACTCGCTCACGGCGATCTATGCGAACGCCGAGTTCCTTGAGCGCCACGATATATGCGCGAGCGTGCGGGCCGATCTGTTGCTCGAAATTCAAGAAGCAGTGCTCGCGATGACAGAGCGCCTTGATTCACTACTGCACTTCGGCAGGAGCGGACGGAAAGATCCGCTCGTCCATGAGCCCGTTTCCTTGGTCATCGAGAAAGCTGTTGTCGCGGTGAAGTTGCATCCAGACGGGCGGAACGTGTCCATCACAGTCAGCGAACTCCCGCCGGCGGAATCGGACATCGATGCAAGGAGTCTTGAGAGTGCCATATATAACTTGCTGCTCAACGCCTGCCAAGCCGCGAAACGCTCAACTCACGCGCCCGAGGTGCAGGTCCTCCTTACGGAAGTCGATGACTGGATCTACGTAACAATCCTGGACAATGGTCCCGGCATACCTGACTCTGTCCGAACAACGTTGTTCGATGCGTTCGTGACCGCAGGAAAACCCAACGGAACAGGCTTGGGGCTCACCCTGGCTCGTCGAATAGCCGAAGAGCACGGTGGCAGTGTTTGGCTGGAGGAATGGAACCGAGAGAGGACGGCATTCACGCTGAGTCTGACGAAGAACAACTCCTTGGCTTTAGAAGGCGTGACCACCGTTGCGCCCACATCTCCGATGAGAAGATCTTCGCTTTCTTTCGGGTAATAGCGTCTGTGATCGACAAGCGCGTCTTATTGGGGTCGACGAAATAATTGCTTCGCCGTCACCTGGCGAACTCGGCACAAATCGGAGTTTCATGCGCGCAGAGATAAAACTCCCGGAGGACCCAAATTGCATCTTCTCGACATTCAGTCATCGCCAAGGGGCGATTCTTCCGATTCGATCACTCTCACCAAATCATTCATCGAGGCATGCACGTCCAACGACACCTCGATAGTTGTGGATACGTTGAACGTCTGGCATGAACGGCTACCTGAGTTCGACTACGAGGCAATTGGAGCGAAGTACAAGGCTGTGAAGCGCGAAACGATGACTGAGGCAGAGTCCAACGTATGGGAGCGTATTCAATCATTGATCAAACGCTTTCAGAACGCCGATCGAATCGTCCTAGGAACTCCCATGTGGAACTTTGGCCTGCCTTACAAGCTCAAACAATTGATTGATCTCGTATCGCAGCGAAACTATCTGTTTGCCTACGACGGCAAACAGTACGGTCCTCTCTTGAACGTGGAAAAGGCAATTGTCGTTTATACACGCGGTTCACGCTTCCTGGAGGGTACTCCCATACCCCCCTCGCGATTCGATCATCAGGCAACCTATCTGAATTTTTGGTTGCAGCTTATAGGGGTCCGAGATCTGCGGAGCGTGATTGTTGACAACGCGTGGAATCAAAATCGCCAGGAATCAGAAATAAGCCTGGCGAAAGGCAAAGCGACTCTGGAACGACAGGTTGATTGGTTTCTTAACTAGTTCGAGAGCTGCTGTAACGCGCACACCGTCAGGGCCCACATTACAAGTACGGAAGGTGGGCACGTCAACAGGTGTGAATGGAGAACAAGATCATGAAAACAAACGTCATCTTCGATAGCGCCGGTCTGAAGCTGGCTGGCTACCTCTATACCCCCGACGACGAAGCCAACCCAAGGGGGACTTCTTTTGAAAAGGGCTTCCCGTATGACACACTCGCAAGAGGATGTGAGTCGAAAGGAGCAGCGAATGAGTGAGCAGACACGACCGCAACGGCCGGCATCCTGGACGACTCGTCGGGATGAGAAGGCGCGACGCATGCAGACAATCGGGACATGGTTGAAAGGGCCAATCTTAGCGCGGGAAAAGATCGTTGAAGCCCTTGAGTCGGTCATAGTTTCCGGCGACCGGATTGTGATGGAGGGAGACAACCAGAAGCAAGCCGATTTCCTGTCACGCTCTCTGGTCCAGGTCAGTGCCAAGAAAATTCACGACCTACACCTCATTATTTCAAGCATCAGTCGGCCCGAGCATCTGACGATCTTTGAGCTTGGCATCGCAAAAAAGGTGGACTTCGCGTTTGCCGGCCCCCAGAGTCTTCGAGTAGCCCAGCTGCTGGAGGATGGCGTCCTCGAGATCGGTGCAATTCACACTTATGTTGAGCTCTATGCCCGACTACTCGTCGACCTCGTCCCGAACGTCGTCTTGGTATGCGCTGAACAGGCTGACGAGGAAGGGAACCTGTTTACCGGCCCAAACACGGAAGATACGCCGGTGATTGTGGAGGCCGCAGCCTTTCACGATGCGGTTGTCATCGTCCAGGTGAACCAGATCGTTGACAAGCTTCCACGCGTCGATATTCCGGCGTCCTGGGTGGACATTGTTGTGGAAGCCGACAAACCCTTCGCCGTCGAGCCGCTGTTCACCCGCGACCCTCGCCACATCACTGAGCTTCAAATTCTTACCGGAATGATGGTCATTCGTGGCGTCTATGAACGGCACCAGGTCCAATCGCTCAATCACGGCATTGGCTTCGACACTGCGGCCATTGAACTTTTGCTACCCACATATGGGGAGTCGTTGGGACTGCGCGGGAAGATCTGCAAGCACTTCGCGCTCAATCCACACCCAACGCTTATACCCGCCATTGAGAGCGGGTGGGTTCAAAGCATCCATTCGTTTGGCAGCGAGGTTGGCATGGACGACTACATTCGTGCCAGGCCCGATATCTTCTTCAACGGCCACGACGGAAGTCTGCGTTCGAACCGGGTCTTGTGCCAACTTGCGGGCCAATACGCGGTCGACGCTTTTATCGGTGCAACCCTGCAGATGGATGGGGATGCCAATTCATCTACCGTAACGGCCGGCCGTCTAGCAGGATTCGGCGGCGCGCCGAACATGGGACATGACCCTCACGGGCGGCGTCATTCGACACCTGCGTGGCTCGACCTCAAAACGGACCCTAGTCCGAATGCTCGCGGCAGAAAGCTTGTAGTCCAAACGTTGGAGACCTTTTCCAAAGGCGGTGTTCCGGCCTTCGTCGAAACGCTTGATGCGGTTGAAGTCGGAAAGAAAGCCGGCATGCCCATTACGCCGATCATGATCTATGGCGACGACGTCAGCCATGTCGTGACTGAGGAAGGCATCGCTTATTTGTATAAGGCCGAGGGGATTGAGGAGCGCCGTCGGGCGTTGGCAGCCGTTGCCGGCATCAGCCCCGTAGGTTTGAAGGCGAAACCTGCTGATTCGGCAGAACTTCGTCGCAAAGGCATGGTGGCATACCCGGAAGACATTGGCGTCGAGCGGCTCCAGGCGAATCGTTCTCTCCTTGCGGCCCGCAGCATGGAAGACCTGGTCGCCTGGTCGGGCGGTCTGTATCAACCACCAGCGAAGTTCAGGAACTGGTAATGGCGAACATGCTACCAATTCTGAGACAAGTCGCAGCTGTTCGAGGAGTGTTTGCCGCCGAGCATCTCGCGGAGCTGGCACGGCAGGCGCTGGTCGCCGAAGCTGAACTCACTCCGAAGCCTGGCCTGGTGGATCGAAGAGGAGCTGGAGCGCACTCCGATCTTTGTTTAGCTCTCATGCGGCGATCCGCCTCGGCGATCGCTCCATACTTCGCGGCGATGGCCTCCGCTGCGCAATCAATGCCATTTGGACAGGATTTACGGACAAAGGTTGCTGCAATCGGAAGGGCTGCTGAATCAGCGATGCTTCAGGCAACTGGTGGAAGCAACTCACACAAGGGAGCGATCTGGATTCTCGGCCTTCTGGTAACCTCAGCGGGCCAGTGTAATCATCCGGATCCAGCGGCTATCGCACAGGATGCAGGCTTTCTGGCGTGTCTGCCGGATCGCGCTCGACCCCAACTCGTATCGCACGGCGACATGGTTCGAGCTCGCTTTGGAGCGACCGGGGCGCGCGGTGAAGCAGTTTCCGGCTTTCCCCACGTGATTCAAACTGGCCTTCCCGCTCTGCGCGCGGCCAGAATTAGCGGCGGCACAGAAACGAACAGTAGATTGTCAGCTCTTCTCAGCATCATGGTTCGGCTTGAAGATACCTGCGTACTTTATCGTGGCGGGGCCGAGGGACTGGCAGTCGCGCATAGGGGTGCTTCAGAGGTCCTCCTTGCTGGAGGCCCCGGAAGTGTCGCTGGGGATCGGGCTATGCTCCAGTTCGATCACGAACTTGTTATCAGGAACATTTCTCCGGGGGGCAGTGCGGATCTTCTGGCCGCCACGCTCTTTCTGGACGCCCTGGAACGAGATCAATACGCTGTGGAAGAAGATAACAGTCATTCGGAGGAAGACAGCGATGGAACAAATTGAGTTTGACTATCCGGCGGCAAAACGTCGCATCATCAAGAAAGCTCATGTTGGAGTCGTAGGCTCCGGCGATATGGAAGTCCTCATGGAACCAGCAGAGAGCGGAGGCGCCCAGGTTTCGATCACAACCAGCGTGGATGGCTTTCGGGAATCCTGGAAGGCCGTATTCGACCGTTTCTTCTCCAAATTCGACGGAGCTGTGCGCATCCAGATCAACGATGCCGGCGCAACCCCGGGAAGCGTCCTGCTCCGCCTGGAGCAGGCAGTGGAGGTGATCAACCAATGAGCCAGGCAAAGATCATTCCTGAATTCGTGAGCCGCAAAAGCTTTATAGAACTTGACGGTCGCAGGCGAGCCCAGAGCCTTTTTGATGAAGGCACCTGGAAGGAGTTAGTTGGCCCCTTCGACAGAATGGAGTCTCCCTGGCTGCCCCTGCAAGGCATCGCTCCCCAGTTCGACGATGGTTGCGTCGTTATCAAAGGGAGGATCGGCGGTATGCCAGCTGTGGCTATTGCTCTTGAAGGAGCCTTTCAGGGAGGCAGCATCGGAGAAGTCTCAGGCGCAAAGATAACCTCCGCTCTTGATCTCGCCACCAAAGACTCCGAGGCTGGCAAAAGGACCGCCGCCGTTCTTTTGCTTGAAACCGGCGGGGTTCGTTTACAGGAGGCCAATCTTGGTTTAGCGGCTGTAGCCGAGGTGATCTCGTCAGTGCTCGCCCTGCGTCCACATGCTCCAGTGATTACCTTGATTGCCGGCACGGTTGGCTGCTTCGGGGGCATGTCCCTGGCTGCCGGAGTATCGAGCTACGTGGTAATGACGCGCGAGGCCCGACTCGGTCTCAATGGACCTGAGGTGATCGAGCAGGAGTCGGGTATCGACGAATTCGATTCTTCTGACCGGGCGCTCATCTGGGCGATTCACGGTGGAGAGCAGCGTGTCGGGATGGGGCTGGCAGATGCCCTCGTCGAAGACGATGCTGAGAAGATTAAAACCACGATTCGTGGATACGTCCGGGCCGATCTTCGCACCGAATACAGAAGTCAACAAGTAGAGCTCTACCGTGATCGAATCGCTGCCCTGGATACGTCGGAGCAGATCGATCCAATGAGGCTGCGCCAGAGATGGAGTAATAAGACAACGGGAGGGTTGCGATGAGTGAACACATCGGGTTGCGTGGAAGGGCGTGGTTTCAGGCTCTGACCGGAAACAATCAACCGGCGTCCGGAGATCCTGGCACCGTTCTCGTCCGAGAGGCTCGGATCGGCGAAGAGACCGCATTGTTTCTTTGTGTCGTGCCCAATCCGTTGAGCCGCTTTCCGTGCGTGCGTGATGGTCAGGTGGGTCTCGAGGAAGCGTTCACCCTGGCGCATCACTTGCGTCGAGTGATCACGGAAGACCGTGAGAAGCCAAAAGCAAAGAAGCGTCCGGTGATCGCGATCGTCGATGTGAAGAGCCAGGCTTATGGGCGCCGCGAGGAGACGGCGGGAATATTCTTCGCTGCGGCGGCCTCCTCTGACGCCTACGCATCAGCGCGGATGGCTGGACATCCGGTGATCTCGCTTGTCGCGGGACAAGCTTTCTCCGGCGGATTTCTTACGCATGGCTATCAAGCGAATCGCATTCTTGCCTTTGATGATTCTGGCATTGTGATTCACGCGATGCATAAGGAAGCGGCAGCGAGAATCACCCGTCGTTCTGTCGCTGAACTTGAAGCGCTCGGACATGAAATTGCCCCGATGTCCTATGACGTCCGCGACTACGCCAAGCTTGGTCTGCTCAGCAAACTGCTCCACGTCGACGATCCCCGGAATCCCACCACGGCCGACGTCGAAGCTATCAAGCGCGAGTTGATCGAGGCAATTGAGGATGCCAGAAATGGTGGAACTGACCTCAGCAACCGGCTTCAGTCCGATGCTGCCAAACAAACACGAAAAGCTGGGATTGCCGTTCGCGCCGCGCTCGAGGCACAGTGGCAGAACGCATAGGGAGCGGCCGTGACGAAGGTGTTACTGGACACACTCATTCCCATATTCGCCGGTCTGCTTCTCGGATATGTTGCAGGCCGGCGCGGCACGATGGACAACCGGAATGTCCGCAATCTGATCGTGCTGGTGATGAGCTTTGCGATCCCCTGCGCTCTGTTCTCAACGATTATCGGCTCATCGCGAGCTGATTTACTGCACCATGTCCCCGCTGCCCTGATGATCACTCTGGTCTTCTGTGCCCTGTATCTGATTAGCTATGTTTGGGCGCGCAAGGGGCTTGGCATGTCGCTTTCAGATGCCTCCGTATTGGCTCTCACCATTGGATTCCCCAATGCGGCCGCAATCGCTCTACCCTTATTCAAGGGAGCCTACGGTCCCGAATCGATCATTACTGCTGCGTTGTCTATCGCAATCGGATCGATCACGATCTCGCCCCTCACCCTGGCACTCCTTGAAGCAGATAAGCAGTCCGGAGGGCGCAGTATCTCCGTAACGCAGATCTTGCGTAGCTTCCCTCGCGCTCTTTTACGTCCGGTGGTCTGGGCTCCGCTCTTGGCTCTGGTCGCAGTCTTCTTCAACATTCATCTGCCGTCCTTCCTTGCAGGCACACTCACAACTCTGGGCAGCGCCGCAACTGGCTCCGCCCTTATCCTCACCGGCTTGGTTGTCTCCGCGCAGAGCTTCCGGTTCACTGGTGGCGTCGCGATCACCACAGTTCTAAAGCTGGTGGTACAACCACTTTTCGCCTTATGCGTGATGCTGCTATTTCGTATGGATCACAATGATCTAAGGAACATCACAGTGATCAGCGCAATTCCTGGCGGATTTTTTGGCCTGGTCTTCGGCAAAGGATTCAATGCCACGCCGGAGATTGCCAGCTCAGGATTGATTGGTACTTATCTGACCGGTTGGGCCACCCTGGCCCTCTGGATGCTGCTTGCGGCAAAGTTCTTCTGAGGGATCATGACTCCTATCGCCCAACCACTGCCTCATGTCCACGACCTGTTACTGCTCAGATCGGGTTCTGTGAGCTCAGCCGAAGCCGTCAAACCCGATTGGGTTACTTCATCTCCAACCGGGAGTCTCTGGGTTGTGGTGCGTCGAACCATTGCTCCGGACGGGTTCGTAGCTGTGGGAGTACGCGGCTTCAACCGGCACGAGCGCTGGGGCGGTTTCGCTGCCCTCGCCGATGTAAGAGAGAGACTTCGCCCTTCACAGCTTTCCTTTCGCATGGCATGTCGTACTCGCATCGCGGTTCCCGCACTCGCAGCTCTGGATTGGATTGAAGGGAAACTCGGTCAGTCGGAGCTGGATTTGGGACCCGTAGGCAGCGTTGGTTTTGAGTTGGCAACTGGCGAGCAGGTTGTAACCGCAACCAGCGATCTCGATCTTGTTCTATTCGCTCCGACGCGAATCACTCGAGATACCGCTCGTGATCTCTGGAGTGCAATCCGTGCGGCTCCAGCAAAAGTTGATGTACGTGTGGAGACTCTACATTGCGGATTTTCTCTCGAAGAGTACGCCCGAAAGGGGACCGAACACGTCCTCGTGCGGTTGCCTGCGGGCCGCCAACTGGGAGCAGACCCTTGGGCGATCTCTGCCATCAAGGATAAGGAATGAAAACAGGATTACTTTTCCCAGGCCAGGGTTCGCAGAAACCCGAAATGCTCCACAACCTTGTACGCCACCCCGCAGTTGACGAAACTCTATCTGAGATCAGTGAAGTCCTTGAGCTCGACGTACGAACTTTGGACACGCCCGATGCTTTGCAATCTGCGGTTTCGGTTCAACTGGCGATTTTGGCGGCAGGCGTTGCCACCGCAAGAGCCCTTCAACAGGGCGGGTTTGAACCGTTGGCTGTCGCCGGCCTATCGGTGGGAGCATTCTCGGCGGCGGTTGCCGCTGACTCGATATTGCTCTCAGATGCAGTGCGGCTGGTACGTTCGCGCGCGGAGCAAATGGAACAGATGTACCCGATTGGATATGGACTTTCTGCGATCGTTGGACTGAATGAAGAGCAAGTCGCGAAATTGGTCGATGCTGCAAACACAAAAGAGCATCCGGTATTCGTCGGAAATATCAATGCACCGAGACAGATCGTTATTGCCGGCTCGAATGAGGGCATGGAGCAGGTGTTGCAAAAAGCTCGCTTACAAGGCGCTCGCAAAGCGGAGCGGCTGGAAGTACCGGTTCCTTCTCATTGTTCTTTACTACAGCCTGTTGCCGACTCTCTCCGCCATCAACTTCAATCTCTATCTGTGAAAGACCCGAAAGCGATCTACCTTGCCAACGTAAATGCACGAGCTGTGCGCACCGCTCATGGAGTCGCCCGCGATCTTGCCGACAACATAGCTCATGGGGTTCGATGGCACGAGGCAACCACAGTTGCATGTGAGCTTGGCTGCGAACTGTTCCTCGAAGTTCCACCCGGGCACACTCTGAGTGACCTGGTCCGAGAGAACCTGCCAGGAATCGAGGCTCATGCGATCACTTCCGGATCCTTCGATAAACTCTTGAATCTTGCGAGGAGATGAGGATTCGAGACGACTTGCGCAAAGCTGGAGGTCTAATTTGTCAGCCTTGCGGCACGGAGTGCTCCTTGCCATCTGCCGAAGGATGCCAGATTCGAGTCCTCATCATCACAGGGTTCGGCAGCGGAAGACATAGTCGTCGGGCAATAAACGCAACTTGGAAACACTGAGCGGCCGCTCTGACGGGACGACCATATTGCGTTTGCATTGTTGTCTGAAGGAACGTGGTGTCGTGGGGCCAGAGGTCAAAGGGCACCAGTTGATGGGGACCAGAGGGCTCAGGCTGCCTTTCGCCGGACATTTGCACGCAACCCCTGCGGGTATTGATCTACGACGCGATCTTCGAGGATTCGCGCGTTGCCCGGATGCTGCACTTCTCCCTTGGCCAAGTCTGAAGCAGTCAGGTCCGATTCAGTCGGCACGCTCGCCGCCGTCCGGTAGCGGTTCAGTGAAATTCAGTCGAAGGTTCCGATTGAATTGGAACGGGGACAGTAGGAAACCCGAGCGAAACCGCGATTTCTGGATTCGGGTAGGATATCGGATACCGTACGCCTGAGCAATCGACGAGTATGGTCAAGATTCGTCAGACCGCGTGCTCCCTGCGGCGTAACATTAAGGCCAAACAAGAAGCAACCATGTAATAGTCCTCGAATTGCGCTGCCTCGCGAGGCAGCGTCTTCTGTGAGTTCCGATGTCAGTCCTTCGGATTGAGTGGTTCCACCAGGTCGGGCCTGTTGTTGCGCACGTTGCCGACATCGGGGCCGACCGGCCAAGTTGTCATCATGTCCGCGTCGAAGGGTCGCAACAGATCAACAGGCGGCAGCGCCGGATCACCAGGGTCTAACCAGCGTCCATAGTCTGAGGGCCTGAGAATGACCGGCATTCGATCATGGATCCCCATCCCGGACATCAGTTCGTTGGAGTTCGTGGTGACAATCGTGTATGTGTCTTTGCTCTCGCCTGTCGCCCGGTCCGTCCAGGTATCCCAAAGCCCCGCGAATGCGAACATGCCGCGGTCTTTCATGGCGATGGCGTACGGCTGTTTCGTCTTGGTGTCCAGCTTCTTCCACTCATAGAACCAGCCGGCAGGAACCAGGCAGCGGCGGAGCAGGAAAGATTTCCGATAGACGGGACTGGTAGCGATGGTCTCTGCACGCGCATTGATCGTGTTGAACGTTGCCTTCCCATCCTTGGACCAGAACGGCACAAAGCCCCAACGCATGATGGTGAGTTCGCGTCCATCTATCTCGCTGTCCAGGCGCACTACGGGCTGTAGGGTCTGCGGCGCGACGTTGTACGAGGGCGCATAGTAGGAATCATCGAACACGTTTGTGTTGTGCGCCTGCATCCACTCCGCAATGCGTTGTTTATCAGCCCTTCTGCCGTAGCGTCCGCACATGATTCGATTATGATACTGGATTCGCCGAGGACCATCATCTTTGTTCGCAAGCGTAAAATGGGTCGTCATCGATATCAGTTTGCGCATGGCGAGCGCGCGGGGCTGGGAACAGAGGCTGGTGCTGGCCGACATGGCCACCGATACCCAATCGAACCAGAGCACGGCGGTGCCTAGCCGGTCAGGATGCTGGCACCGAAAAGCACCATCGTGACCGCCAATGCGCCCAACTGGCGATCGCGCCATCGTCCCCTAGATCGTGGAGCAGCCGGGAGATTGCATGTCGGGGCTGAAAGGCAGGCAAGGGCATGCGGCATTGCTATCTGCTTCTGCTTCCTGAGGATGCGGACGCAAAGGTGAATACGGTCAAGCCTCGGGTTGAGGGCGATCAAGGAAGCATGGAGACCTCCACGGCGACGTTACCCACCGGGACCGTCTGGCTTGAGAAGGAGCGCCAATGGCCAGGCATGAAGGCCATCGGCAAGACGGTTCGGGAGGGTGAAAGGGCGGAAAAGACCACGGCAGAAATGGGGTACTATCTCGTCTGCCGGGCGCTCACTACGGCGCCGTCCAACGAGGTTGCTCGCCAGCAGTGGGACGTGGAGAACTACCCCCACTGGCGGCTCGACCTGTTGAGGAACGAAGACCAGGACAGAACGCGAATGTGCCACGAGCTCGAGAATCTCGCCGCACTGCGCCGCATGGCCCTCAACGCCATCGAGAAAGAGCGATCCAAAGGGGCGATGCGCGGAAGGTTCGAACGCGCAGGTTGGAACGATGACCACCTCTATCGGCTCTTGGAGCTATCCTGAAATGCGATCGAGGTGTAGCGAATGCGCTTCAGCGTTGACAGTCTCGCCAACAACCACACCTGAATGGGCGCAGCTACCGTCCTGTCTCCTTGCAGACGCACTTGCGACTGTGTGTACACAGATTCGGAATCGAGCTTCGATCTCTGCCGCAGTGGTTGCCGCGTAGCCAAGCTCTTTCGCCAAGAATTCGAACTCTGGCTTCCAGTCAGCCGGAATCCCGATTGCTGTTGGCAAGCCAGAGGTTGCAGAAATCAACCGTGCCCAACCCTGCCAGCCCGGGATCGAGATCAATTGCCGGTCCCGCGCGGATGCAATAGAGGACACCAACTTTCAGGTGAACCGCGTCTGGATTATCCGTGTTCAGCTGCTTACCTCCGGGTGAAAACTGAATTCATCCCATCCTGACTACGGGTGCCCGTAACTAATGTCAGGGCTCAAACATCTTAACTGCTGTCAGTCTTAACCTCAGGAGGTTCCAAAACATGAAAAAACTCGGCCTGCTTTCGCTCGCCGCTGCACTTCTGCTGCCGGCCGCCATTCTGCCTGCCTATGCCGGAGATTCGCTTGCCGCCGGCGCCACTGCCCCCAGCTTTACTCTGCCCTCCCAGGACAACTCGGCCATAAGCCTGGCCGATTACAAGGGAAAATGGGTGGTGCTTTACTTCTACCCCAAGGATATGACCAAAGGCTGCACACTGGAGGCGCATAATTTCCAGCGCGATCTGGACAAGTTCAAAGCCGCTAACGCAGTCGTGCTGGGAGTGAGCTTTGATACTGCAAGCAGCCACCAGACTTTCTGCACCAAGGAGAGCCTGACTTTCAAACTGCTGGCGGACCCTGACGGGAAGGTTATCGGGGAATACGGCGTTCCAGTAAAAACCTACAACGATATGAAGATCGCGTCGCGGCAGACATTCCTGATTGATCCCTCGGGAAAAATCGTCAAGACTTGGCCTGATGTCAATGCAGACCTGATTCACCACAGCGAGAATGTATTGGCTGCCATCGCTGCGGGCGGCAACTAGCCCCTTCTAGACTCCTCGATCACCGTCCGGTCATGTACCCTTCTCTCCTCCGCAGCTTGCGGACAAAAAGAGCGTGGTGCATGACCAGAATCGGGCACCGATCCCTGCCCTGCGGCCGAAATCCCAGCAAGGGTTTCGCCCTTGAAATCACACCGGTTAAGGGCAATTGTTAACATGCGGAGAATTGCCTCGGATTATTGAGATATCTCTGTTTATTTATGACTTGGGGCGTGAGAGTCTATCGAATAGAAACTGTCCGGTAGCCCCCAGGCGCCGGGCCTGCGTTTACCTGGAACAAGGGAGTTGGAATGGACAAGATCCTGCATAGCTGGCATGGCTGGTTTTTCGCCCTGTTTCTGTTTTGCGGGGCCCTCGTCCTCTCCAACAGCCTACACTGGATTGTCTTCCGCGTACTCCGCCGCAAACAACTTGAAGTCCGTTCACGCACGTTTGGCTGGGGATTGCATAAGCATCTTGGCACCCCTGCGCGCTTCATTTTCGTTATTACCTGCCTGTTTCTTGTCCTTCCGTTTGCGCCGGGCGAGTTGAGACCGTTTCTCGGCGCATCAGTTCACCAGGCTCTGGCAGTGGCGATGGTGCTTTCGCTGGGTTGGTTTGCGACGGGCACGGTGTACGTCCTCGAGAGCGCATTCCTGCGCAGGTACGACATCACGCGAGAAGACAACGTGCGGGCGAGGCAGATTCAAACGCAGACGGTGATTTTCCGACGCGTATTGATTGGCTTCATTCTCGTCATCACCGCCGGTGGCCTGCTATGGACTTTCCATGATGAGCGCATTTGGAAGGCGGGAACGGGGTTGCTTGCCTCGGCAGGAATCGCTTCGCTGATTCTGGCAACCGCGGCGAAATCGACGGCGTCGAACTTCCTCGCCGGCGTTCAGATTGCGCTCACCTCTCCGATCCGCCTGGATGATGTCGTGGTGGTTCAAGGGGAATGGGGGCGCATCGAAGAGATCACTACCGCTTATGTGGTGATCAAGATATGGGATCAGCGGAGGCTGATCGTGCCTCTGTCCTACTTCATCGAGAATTCCTATGCCAACTGGACCCGCCATTCGTCGGATATTTTGGGCACCGCATTTTTGTACGTCGATTACACGGTGCCCGTAGAAGCAATGCGGGCACAGCTAGAGAAGATTGCCGCGAGCTCGCCCTTATGGGACAAGCGTGTTTGCGGCTTGCAGGTAACCGACCTCAAGGAACACACCATGGAGATCCGCTGTCTGGTGAGTTCAAAAAACTCCAGCGAAAGCTTTGATCTGCGCTGCCTTGTCCGCGAAAAGATGATTGCCTTCCTGCGAGACAATTACCCGGATGCTTTCCCGCGCGTGCGTCTCTCAAGTACCTCCCGATTGCCGGATACGGACTCATCGGGACCAAGCGAAACACCCTTTGCGGGATTGGCGGAAACACGAGGCTCTAACGCCCGTGCGTTAGGGAAGGTTTGAGGGCCCTCTGCTCGCTTGCCGGCTGGGACCGATGTCTCCATCCTTTGTTGCGCGCGTGAGCTCCACCAAGCGGAATTCCGCAGCAATGCCTCACTTTAGATAGTCGTTGTCCAGTGCGCCTCATAGACTGAGCTTTCCAGCAGGTCGCATCGGGCCAGAACAGACAGCCATCTGCGAACTCGTTCCTAGGTCGATCACTGCTCGCGGACAACTCAAGCAGACGACTTCCTCAGCAGACCGAAAATGACACCTGTTGACGCTTTTCAGAAGCAGACGCTCGACCTCGGAACCGAGAGGGGTCTGCCCCGACTACGATGACTTCTCATGCACAGCCTGAGCCGCTAAATCGATGGAAACGGTGACTGCCGGCGTTTGTGAACTGTCACAGCGGATGATGCGTTGCTGGCGCCTAGTCAACCCATGGTCATTACACTTACCAACGGAAGTAATGCCATCGAAATCACAAGCAAAAGGCCAGTGACCATTCCGCAGGAGGTCCGCGACGGTCTGAGACTTCTGCCTCACACTGCAGTCGGATTCGAACTCGCATGAGATCTCGCCCGCATCCGCAAGGCGACTCCTGCGACCGGCGCAGGCGCTCGAGTCCGCAGAGCGCTCGAAACGCTCCGTGGCAGCGCGGACGCCCGCATGAGCGCAAACGAGATCATGGCGCTCACCCGCATCGAAGGGCGCCGCGGCAGTTAGAGGAAATAATCGCGGTGTTCGCGGGCCTGGCTGGCCGATTACGCAATCCGAGGGGCGTCATTGTGGACAGCAACATCCTGCTGGATGTCGCGACGAGCGATCCTACCTGGAGTGTCTGGCCAGGAGTGTCTGGTCTGGGAACGCACCCGCGGAACGTGCAGAACATAAAACGCCGCTACCGGCGCTGCTTACCGTCCCGCTTTGTCCGTTCGATTGCCGCTGGTGCCGCTGGTGCCGCTTCCCGTTCCACTCCCTCCGCCGCTAGTTTGAGCCGAAGCCAGCAGAGACTCGATCGCGGTTCCGATCGGCGAGCCCAGGCCGGCGCATGGATTCCAACCCGGACCGGCTGAAAACGCGCCGTTATTGCCTTGAGTGATTTCGTGGAAGGCCTGCATCTCGGGCAAGGCATAGAGAGACGGATTTAGGAATCCCAGCCGCGTGTTGAACTGCTGGTTGAGCAGCGCGACCAGTCCTGCCCAGAGCGGGGCCACCGCACTGGTTCCACCCACCTGCTCCTGCTCGCCGTCGACGAGGATCTCGTAGCCGGTGTCCGGGTCGGCATCTCCGGCAACATCGGGCACGCCGCGACCGGTCTGACCGGGATAGCTGGTAGCGAGCGAAGACTGATAGGAAGGCTGCGAAAAAACGGTGCTGAATCCACCCCCGGTAGCGCCACCTTCGGCACCGTCATTCCAGACGGTTTCACTGGTGATGGTTCCGTTGGAGGAAATCAAGGTGGTGCCGCCACAGGCCAGCACATTGGGGCTGGAGGCGGGAAAATCCACATTGTTGGAGCCGTTGCTGACGCCGTCGCTCGATCCGTTGTCGCCGGCTGCGACCGTGATGGTGACTCCCAGCGCCGCGGCATCCTGAGCCACCAGGTTGAAGCTCTGCAGCAGTTGCGAAGTCCAGGTGGATTCCGGTCCGCCCCAACTGATCGAGACCACAGAGGGATTGTTGGTGCTGTCGTGAATGGCCGCGCTCAGCGCATCCTGAAAGCCCTGCGATGTGTTGGAGGTGAAGTAGACGACGATCTTCGCGCCCGGCGCAACGGCTCCGGCAACTTCGATGTCCAGCATCACCTCCCCGTCAGCGCTATCCGGCGTTGTGGGGCTGTTGGTGCCGCCGTCAACCAAGACGTTGGTGACCGTGGGCGGGGTGAGCCCAAGCGACTGAAAGTAGTTGGTAATGTCAGCCTCTTGGTAACCGCCGCCAAGTTCGATGATGCCGATAGTCTGCCCCGCTCCGGTGACGCCGGTGGGAAAACTGTAAAGCTCGGCAACCTGGATGGGAGTATAGGTGATGTCGGGCGTAGAGGAAGCCGCGGAGCCGGTTACGCCTGTTTGTCCGCGAAAGCGAAAATGGGGCTTGGCCTGGGGGCGGTTGTCGAGGCCGAACACACCTTGGACGATCTCCACGATTTCCGCCGGCAGCATGATGGCCCCTGTGCGACCTCGGTAGGACCCTTCGGGGTAGTTGTGGTCGTTCAGGGTGACCGAGAACGCCTTTTGCACATCTGCTGCAGTGCCTTGGACCATCACGGTGCGGCGGGCGACCGCGTCGGGAATTTCGATCACCGTCAGGTTGTTCGCCGAGGCGAATGCGGTCACCTGCTGTATTTGTTGGGGGTCGGCACCGTAGTTCGCCGCAAACTCATCATGGCGGAGAACTCTGCCTCGAAATTCCACTGGCTTGATCGCCTGCCGTGGCTTGAGCACGATAGAAACCTGAACCCTCTGGTTCGGATCAGTAGGACCGATCAGCGTGGCTCCGCTCATCAGGGTGCGTTCGCTTCCCGGGAGAGCGACTTTGTTCGAATAAGCCATTCGTACGACTCCTGTGGTGGTTTCAATTCCGTGCTAAGGCTCTGCGCGTTTAAGATGCCTTCGCCTACCGAAAAGGATACCTTGCGCGTCGCTACTTTGTGCAGCTTGGTAGCCGAGAGTTTACTCGGTATTAACGACTGCGTACTCGCTCGGGAATCGCGAATGCTTACGAGATCGGGTTCGCGATGTTCTCGGCGGTCAGCATGGCCGTGCCCTCCAGTGAAAAGTCTTCTTGCTTGAACGAGCAGCGCCCCGGTACTGATCGTAGCGCCGAATGTTATTCGGGCTTGCCCCTGCCTTCCAGAATCGGCATGCGGCGTTGAACATGAGCTTGAAATACGGCGATCCGCGGCTGGGTGGTCCGGAGAATGGAAATGTGCGCGATGCCTTCATCACTTTACAGGTGGGACTTTCGCTGGTGCTGCTGATCGGCGCATCTCTGCTGGCGCAGTCCTTTTGGAAGTTGATTAAATCGCCGTTTGGCTTCGAACCCGATCAGATCTTGACCTTTCAAATGGACCTGCCGTGGAGTGTTAACCGGGTCCTGGTTCGCGGCTTCTACTCCGAGATACAGCCGAGAATCGAGTCGTTAACGTTCAAGGAAATAGATAGTTAATCCGCGCGACCATGCCGAGTCAGCTGGAACTTTCAATTATTTTTTCGAAGTTCACTTTGGTGTTGAGCGCGACGGCAACGGACTTCTCCAATCCGCTACCTGGTATGAATCGATGCTGACGCCCGAGTTTGATCGCTTCGAGGTCAAAGCCCGGCTTGGATGCACTTACCATATGTACTTGATGAGGCATCCCCCGGGAGTCCACGATCGGGCCGATCACGACCGTTGCCTTGAACGGCGCCTCTCAATCGCAGGCAGAATTCGGATAGTTAACCGGGATGAGATTGACCGGAATCGGCACGCCTTGGTGTTTTCCTACGTAGTCAATGGG
>DATDLS010000012.1:0-81578 GCA_036519195.1 Occallatibacter sp.
GTTGTTTCCAGGCTTGCATGACCCAGCCAAGCGCGAATGACGTTTACCTCGACACCTGCTTCCAGAAGATGAACGGCGGTACTGTGCCTCCATACATGGGGAGAAATCGGCTTTATCCGGCCATCTGATCGCTTCTTGACGCGCTCCGAGGCGAAGAGCCGGGTACTCGGTGCCAAGCGCCCAATGGCGCTTGAGGACCAAGCGGTCGACAGAGTCGACGAGGCAGTTGAAGCGGAGACGCGCCGCCTCGTCAGATAGCATATGGAGCGCATGGTATCCGTGCCCTCCGAAACGTAAAAGATGACTACCTTTTATGGCGTTCGGCATCGTTTGCAAGCAACAGTTTTATAAGCGCGGGAGCAGCATGAAAGTTGGTTGCCTGCAAAGCCGCAAGTGCCTGCGACAAGTCCAGGAGGTCGCGGCGGGCTGCTTCCGCGAGAATGCCGAGAGTTCCGATTACAGGAAGCCGGCGATTTGCAGCTTCGCGTCTGCCATCCAGATCATCGATAATCAGCCGATCGGCGTTGACCGATTCCGCGAGCAGAATCGCATCCCGTTCCCCTCGGTCCAGAAAATCCAACAGCGGGTGGGACTGGTAGACGATGCTACTGATTCGCAGCCATGCGGGGGGAGTTGAAACCCATGCACGAACTTCTACGGGTGCATCGCTATCCTGAAGCTCATCAAGGACGGCCTGCGGGATGAGAACCTCGCCGTATATTTTCGGCAGGATTTCGATGTGTCCGAGGAGCACCAGATAGTTGAGGGGCGAGGTATCCGCGACGACGATCACGCAGCTTCGCCCTCGCTCTATGCTGTCAATGTTTCTTCGAAGTGCTTAAGAGACTCAAGATCGTTTTCCAGTTCCTGAATCGAATAATTGAGATAGACATTGTGGGCCTTCAGGAATGCGTGAACTTGCATCCGCGTCCTGAAACCCAGCATACGACGCACCTGCGCTTCAGACAGGCGTACGCTGCGGTATCCTTCCAGCGCCAAGGCTTCGAGGGCGGCACGGGAGAGATCGGGTTGGTCGCTCTGAATGACGCGGGCAACATCGTCCGGGATTTGCAGTTGAACGTCCATAAGCACCTACCGTCTATTATCCCCCACTTGGGCATCCGCGACAATGAAATCTGGTCCGTGTGAGTGCCGTACATGGTGTCCTGACTGGCTCCGAGTGTAAAGTTCTCATGTCCGGGATGCGTTCGCAGACCTTTCAAACCAGATGGCCCAGATGCGGGAGCGCAAGCAGAAACTCGAAGGGGAGCTGCGGCGGCTGGCGGCGAGTGGCGCGGAGACAGGGCCTTCGGCCTTCCTCGTCGAAGCGATCCATGAGCGCGAAACGCCGTTGCGGGAACTTTCCGACTAGCTTCTGGCCGGAGGGACCAATTCCGTTGACGCTCAACTGTCGGACATCCGCAACTTCATCGTCGGAAAGATGGGGAGCCTCCGCGAACTGCTTGCGGGCGATCCTGCCCAAGCCCGCAAGGAGCTGTTCAAGCATGTTTCGGAAATCCGCATGTTGCCCCATCAGGTAAGGGGTGGCAAGGGGCCTTACGTTGCAAGGGGAGAATGGAAACTGCCTGGAAAGGAGCAGAATGCGCTGTCGGCTCTGGAATGGTCACACCGGGAAATTCGTGTGGTTGCGGGGGCTGGATTTGAACCAGCGACCTTTGGGTTATGAGTGACGTAACAATCGTATTATCAACGAGTTACGCAGCATGGATGGTAGTTTCAAAGAGGGCTAAGTTGTTGAAAATAGGTACAGGGCAATAGTACTTGGGGTTGGATTGGGGTTGGAAAACCCAAAGGTCGTTGGAGCGGCAGCTCTTTGGTGTGCCATCCCAAAGGTCGCTGGATATTTGGGGTTGGCATGATTTCCTCCAATCATGAATGGCGTATTTCTGCCCATTTTGCTACGCTCAAGCTATGCAGGTGACCGTCGAAATCCCCGACCAGTTTGTCCGGCACCTCGTGCCCGCTGGCCGCGATGCGGGCCGTTCGCTCTTGGAGGAGTCGGTGGCTGGCGCGTACCGGGACGGTCGGTTGATGATGGAACAGGTCCGCGAGATTCTCGGTTTCGGGACACGCATGCAGGTGGATGCTTTCCTCCAGCAGCATGAAATCTACGACTACACTGTCGAGGATCTCGACAAGGACATGGCCACGCTGGACCGGGTGCTTGCACCGAACAGCCGGTAGTCGCCGGCATGATCGTTGTAGCCGATACCAGCCCGCTCAATTACCTCATCCGTCTAGGCCATCCTGACGTTCTTCAGAAAATCTATGGCCGTGTTCTGGTTCCCCACGCCGTCCTGATCGAGATGCAGCACCCTGAGGCGCCCTCCGAGGTGCGTGCCTGGGCGTCCGCGCCTCCCGTATGGATTGAGGAGAGGCAGGTGCAGCAGATCGCCGGAAGCCTGGCTGCGGAACTTGGAGCGGGAGAACGCGAAGCGATCAGTCTTGCTCTCGAAGTTGATGCCGATGTTCTCCTGATCGACGAGCGAGCGGGCCGGCAAGAGGCCGAAGCACGGCATATAGAAGTTGCGGGTACGCTTGCCGTTCTTCTGCAAGCGTCCCTGCGGGGATATTTTGATTTTCCCGAAGCACTGAAACAGCTCCGTCGATACGGGTTCCGCGCTTCGCAGGCTGTGGAAGCAGTAATGCTGGCACGGTACGAACAAGCTAAAAGCCAGATCCGTAAGTCAAGCCGCGATTAGTCCTGACGGTGAGCCTTTGACCGCAGGTTCAGCCGTCGTTCCCGCGTTATGACTGCTGCGCGTCCCTTCTCATAATCGAGCCTTCTGCTCCGTCGTATTCTAGGGGAAGCAGTTCAGTGAGTCCCATGTCTGTTTCTCTGATGCCACCAATTGCGTAACTCTGCTTGGCAATTCGTAAGGGATACCATAGGAGTTGCGACTTCCGAGGTAGACAGATTTGACCGAAGAAAACGCCGAAATTTCCCTGTCTCCCGTCGACAACGCCGCAATCGATGTCTCCGAAGAAGGCTCCTGGCTGATCTGCGCCGAACGAACGCAGATCGTCTCTGCGGAGAACTTCTCCAATACAGCTGATCGGATACTTGGCCGAATGGAGGAGCACGGTACATTCCTTGACCTCAGCCCCCTTCGGCTCATCCTACTCACCCTGGAGTTGCATAACCGCGCCAAAGACTGGCAACGCCACTTGGGGAGACCGGAAACTTTGGCGCTTCCGTGCTTCTGCGCTGGATTCCTATGTCGAAGAGACAATGTTGCGGCGGGGTTGAAGCGAGTTGTCACGCAACGCGGATGGCCTGAATACGGTCCCACTGGAAAAGAGGGCGTCCGGCCGTGCCGGACGCCTATCAATGGATACGTGTTTATGCCGTTCTCCGAAGTGAAATAGCCCCGGCAATACCGTTCACCGGTAATTGTATTGAGTGGCATGAGTCTCTTTAGGCGGAGCAAACGGAGCCGCAGCAAGAGTAGCGATACGTCACGCTGGCGGCGGCGTAAACCGGTCGAGGTATTGCCGGGCGGTCAGAACCTCGATACCGCGATAGGTCTTCACGCTGAGAAGATCATTGTCGCCGGAGAGGATGATCTCGGCGTCGGCCTTTACGGCACACTCGAAGACCATGTCATCCTTTGGATCGCGGCACACCCCGTTCAAGGTTCCCGTCACTGCGACATGCTTTCCATCGCTGGTGTATTCCTTGAGGACGGCAAGCACTTCCTCGTCCTTCCAGGAGAACTTGCGCACCAGCGTCGCGCGAATCTCCGTAACGATCTGATCGCAAATCGCAACGGTATGGTCGCTGAACACGGAGTCGAGAGCGGCCTGAGGGGTGCCGCCGAACTGGAAAGCTGAGATCCAGATGCCGGAGTCGAGAACAACGATCACACCTTGCGCTTTCTCCCTGAGTACAATTCTGTACGAATCTCATCGACCAACTGTTCCACGTCCTCTTCCGTATAGCGCGATCCGGTGCGAGCGGCTGCGGCGGCTCGGGTCGAAGAGAGCTTTCGCTGCATGCGTTCCAGGCGGTAGGTGCGAAAGGCCTCTCGAAACAGCTCGCTGATGTTCCTGCTCTCCTGCTTGGCGACTTCCTCGACCTGCGTCGCCAAGTCCTCCGGGAAGCTGATGGTGAATACACGGGATGCTCGCGATCTAGAGACGCTCATGAGGTAATTATGACATAATCGTATATTATCGTACAGCTAAGAGGATGATGGTCGGGTGAAACGCGGTATCGGGTCAGAAGTACACAAGCATCTCCGTTGAACAACTGAAGTGGGATCGGAAGACCTCCGGCTTCGCAATGCATCGATAACCCCTCTTCGATCCGATTCGGCAAGCGAAGATCGCCCCTTAGTGAGCCGATCGGGCTGGTAAGGCTTTGTAACATCGTTTCAGACCGTATCAGTTGCGGGCTTTGGTTGCTGCGAATCGCAGTCGTACGTAGTCGGCGACCCAGGTTCCATTGGCATCGCGAAGTTGCGGTTCCAGGACCGTCCGAACCTCCTGCAGATAGTCGTTGCGAACTTCGTCGGAGAAGCCTTGAAAAAAGTTGAGAGCAAAAGTTTCCAGGTAACCAATGATGTCGCTTGGCAAGGGAGTAGGGCGGGGGTAAGCGCAATGCTATCGACGCGAAACCCTGCGCTTTCCAGCCTGGTCGCGTAGTCGCCGGGTGTGGGAAAATACCACGGAACGCGAGCCTCGCCATCCAGCCCTCGGCGGTCCAATGCTTGCACCAGAGCAGTCCGGATCTTGTGAATGCAACCGTGGCCTCCGCACTCAGCAACAAACCGGCCGCCTAGCTTCAAAGAACGATACACTCCGGCAAGCATCACATCTGCGCGCTTAATCCAGTGCAGCGCGGCATTGCTAAACACGGCATCGAATTCCTCGTTATACGGCAGGTCTTCCCCGCTGATCGCGAACGCGTTCAAGCCGAGCTTCCTCGCGGCTTCGATCTGCGGAGCGCTCGAATCGACCGCAACCACTTCACAACCCATATCCGCTAGTTTTTTCGTTAGTACCCCGTCTCCGCATCCAAGATCGAGGATTCTTTCGCCAGGCTTAGGGGCAAGCAAATCCACGACGGGCGATCCTAAATCGGATACGAATCTCGCGTTTCGCGCATAAGACGCCGGGTCCCAAGTTTGTGCTGTAGCCATCGCCGCAATAGTAGCAGCTTAGAGCTTTATTGCGCGAAACGTCCAGCATGGGCTTAAAAGTAAACTATTCGGGTTGTGTTGCCGATAGTCTTTTCATGTCGGGGACGTCCGTACAGAGATTCTCTTTCGCTTTGCAAGGTTTCTTTTCTCTTTAGGGGTGTCCAAAAAGGGATATCTCTCTTTTCAGAAGGAGCGCAACGAGATGATGGAAGCAGACGAGTTGCTGAGTTCCCCGGCCCGCGTGCGGAACGGGTAACTTCCTGATCGTTAGCATGCCTATCCGAGGGCGACCCCGACCAATCCCGGCTATAACACTTTCGTTTGGGAACGCGGAAGGATTTTTCTATACACCAGACACGCCGGCTGCTATCACTAAGAATTATCTCCCCATGCAGGAAAAGGAGTGCCGTAGGAAAGGGTGCCCACTTTGATCCTCGCCGGCTTCATCAAATTGCGTCATTACGTCGCGACAGTGGCCGGCCTGATGGCCTTCGAGGTGTTTGGTCTCTACGTTTTCCGCCACAATATATTGGCAGGCTGGGAACTGGTCTACTTCTTCTATTTTCTGCTGTATGGGGTGTTCCCGATCTCAATGTTCGACTGGAGGATACGAACGGCCGTCTCTCTGAAAAGGCTTTGGACTCTGATGCTGGTCGGTGTGTTGATGAACTTCGTGGCTCTGATGTGGCGCGGAGCGATCTACTATAACATCCTCACCCATAGCCCTACGCACGCCTCAGAAACGAATTACACCGATCTGCTGATTGTGCTTTCCATGGCTCCCAATCTCATCGTCTTGTCGCAGCCGAACGGCCGGCCTCACTCTCGGCTGTTCTTCTGGATCGATAGTATGCAGATTGTATTGTTGGCCTACCTCGTCTATCTGAGGCTCTTCGGGGTCATCCCATTCACGCATAAAGCCGTTGCTCCTGTATCGGCTCAGACGATGACCATTTTAATGATTGCCTTCAATGTCTTCATTCTTATTTTGATGGCTCTGCGCTATTTGGGTGGGATGACACCAGATGAGAGGCGGTTCTTCGGGACTTGGAGCATCTTTTCGGCCAACAGCTTATGTCTGATCACGCTTTACAATATCCTGGCCGGTACAAGCGACTCTGCCACGTATTACGAGTTGCTTGTGGCGCTGAGCAACTATATCGGCTTCGGGCTGTTCCTTTCTCTTCCTCTCGAAAGCAAAGAGGGAGGGACCATTCATCGTTCCAGCAGTATCGCCGAGATTCTCAACATCGTCTGCCCCGCCTTCTTCACCCTGGCTTTGCTGGCTATGGGGATCGATGTGGCCCGGCACTATTTCGTTTTTGGTATGGGCGCCATTGCAGTGGCCTTCATCCTGCACATGATTCGATCGACGACTTTGCAGAAGATCTATGAACGCTCCCAGCAGGCTCTCCAGGTGGCCCGCGACCAGCTCGAGACCATGAGTCTCACCGACGCGCTGACCGGGGTCGCCAACCGGCGCTGTTTCGACCGCACCCTCGAGTCGGAGTGGAACCGCGCGGTGCGCACTGGGGAGTCGCTCTCTCTGATGATGATAGACATCGACTACTTCAAGCGTCTGAACGACCGGTACGGCCATCAGGCCGGGGACAACTGTCTGGCGGGGGTGGCTCGAGCCCTACGCGGCTGCCTCCCCCGCAGCGGCGATCTGCTCGCTCGCTACGGAGGCGAGGAGTTCGCGGTCATCCTTCCCAACACGAACACAGAAGGGGCATCGATCGTGGCAGAGAAGATGCAGGACGCCGTCCGCGGCCTGGCCGTTGAGAACGAGTCGCCCATCGGACTCTACGTCACCCTTAGCATCGGTGTCGCCACCCACAGATTCCCCACGGATTCCACCTTGCTTCAACTGTTGGAGGAAACCGATAAGGCGCTCTATGGCGCAAAAGAAAATGGTCGTAACCGCGTAGCGGTCGCTAGGATGCCAGCTCTTCTATTTTCCATGCCAACGGCAAAGTCCCTCTGACAACACCGACACCAGCATTCGCAGCCTGTTAGTGGACCCTTTTGGTCCTTCGCAGAATTATGACAAACCTATAAGTTTCAGAAAATAAGCAAGATGAAGCGACGCTGGCTCGATGATTGCTTCCTGTGCATTTCGGCAACGTCACGCAACTCATTGATATTGCACGACATCAACCGCAATGAAACACAGCAGGATGCACATATTTCCCCCATTATTGGACCCTTAATGGACCCTCGGAAGATGGTTCAGATCGAGTCTTCCCCCTGCCGGTATTAGGGAAAGATAGCGCTGTAGTACGGCATGATGCCGCTGTCAGTTGCTTAGCAAACCCAAGGCCCATCGGACTGAAGGTTGACCTATGCCCCTTAGTCAGCCGAGCGTGCCGGTACCTAGCCCGGAGTCATCCGTTCTTTCAAACTCACTGCCATTGTCCGCTGCCACGGATTCCGTGCCGTTATTGGATGCGGTCTGCAACTAATTGAAATTGCTCTACATAGTAGAGCCAGTTTATGAGCCCGGCTGAAGAATACTCATAGTTAAGCTTTTACTAAATCTCCTCGTGGACCTTGCCGATAAGAAAGACAAGAAATTGGTGCACCCACTGGAGGGACATAATGGACGAGAAAGCCAACGATAAATCCGAGACGCTTGCCTTACTCCGAAACCTAACAAAGGCGGAACCCGTACTTTTGATCTTGAATCTGTTGCTCGGCGCAAACATTGCGCTCGTGCGAGGACTGCATGTCACCGTCCTGCACGAAAGATGGTCAACCGCAGTTGAGACCGTACCGGTGGGTGCTGCATTAGCTTTCCTTTGCGTATTTGGGCTTTTTCTCACGGCAGGCGTGGGTCTTCTTCGCCGAGCTTTGATCGAGATCATCTATCTCAATGCGTTTGACAAGGCGCGAGCGCGATGGAAGGGTTCTTCGGAGCCGACCAGGACACAGCTACTAGGCACTGGATGTGTTCCCCAGAAGCTGATTCTCGAAAAGGCAAACCGAGAATCAAATGACCACTACTCAGTGATGCACCAGGAACATGAGGAGGCGATGCAGGAGCAGTGGGTTGTTTCGCTATATGCTTTATGCACTATAGTGCTCCTAATCTTCGACTGGTGGCGGGACGGAACAAATTCAATTGCCGTCGGTGTTTTAGGTTTTCTCGATGGAAATGTCGCTCGGTGGACTGGGTGGGCATTAGGAGCGTTCGCATTCTGCCTTCTTTTCCGGCTCTTCTTAGTGCCGATTATCTCTGTGAACTCCGATTGGATTTATTGCCCAGGATTCCCTGATCCAATTGATGATGACGTAGCAAAAGTGAAACTGGCGACCTCAATTGGGCCACCGAATTCCGATGGTAGATACTCCGACCGTCAGAGTTATGTTCCCCCGCCTGCCGTTAGTCTCTAGATGTTCTGGCTCTACACAGCAACGCATCGGTAACTGCGGAGACGCGCTCGCTTCCTTCTGACACCCGCGCCATCACGGCCAATCGATCGCGGACTCGCTGGACCAGGGCTGCTCGCTCATATGCTGGTGTTGAAGTATGCCGACCACATGCCCCTCTATCGGCAGTCAGAGATCTACGCTCGTGAAGGCGTCGACCTCGACCGCTCCACGTTGGCAGGATGGGTTGGAGCAACGAGTGAGCTCTTGGCGCCATTGGTCGACGCTGTTGTCAACGCTCATCTTACACACAAGGGGTCAATTCCAGGTGAGCGTTAGGGGGTCAATTCCAAGTGAGCGTTGACAGATGGGAACGCGGGTCGGGTTGATCCTGCGCTTCAGGGCATTGGCTCCATGAAATTTGTCGCGGGTCCAGAACTTGATCGCGGCCAGACCCAGAGGCAGCCCATCCTGGGTCACCACCAGGCTCGAGTGCATCAGCACGCCAGAGGTCGTATGGTAACGAGGACGGCTATCGTAGCGGGTCTGCTGCTTCTGGATGATGCCAATCGCATAAGGATCTTCGCGGCGGTGGACGAACTCCGTTGTGTCATGCAGGACGAGCACAGGATGTGCGTGCGCGGCAGTTCGCTCTCGCGTGCAGAAGAAATGCCCGGCAAGAATCCTCTCTTCGCTGATGCGGTCGTTGGAAAGAAATCGATACGCTGCCTTGGTCGCAGCCCAGTCCTGGCAAGCGAAGGGGATGCTTCCACCAATCTGCTCGGACAGCTGCCCAAGCAAAGTCCGGAACCGCTTGCCGTGTCGAAGATCCTGAAACTGGCAGCCCGCCACCTCGCGTTCCAGCCAACTGCCAATCTCTTCATCCTGAGTCTCCATACAAGCAGTCCAACAGGCCCACACAAAGATTAAAAGTGACACCCTTGAGGCCGAACCTGCCGTGGTTCCTGACTCGAGTTGTGGGTAATTGAAAGCCAGACCACACGCTTACCGCAAAGAAACCGAAGTACAACAAAGTTCTGAAGGAAGTGGTGGCAGCAGCGGAGGGTGTGTTCGCAGGAGTGCCGAACTTTCGATGGATCAGTAATGACAAAGTCCATCGCATATTCGATGAAATCTCCAACTGAAGCACGATCTTCTCATCTGGTTATGTATCGTGCAATCAAAGCAATACCTATGCAGCTTATGTAATCGGCCACATAAGAGTTCGATCAGGACAAAACATTTCAGCAGGAAGTTGTAAAACATCAGGTCGATGAAGAAGTGTTGCGATTCGGTGGCGATGCGATATTGACGGCCCACGAAAGAAAAGCCTTTGCCCAGTTTGAGGAGAATCGGTTGCAGGTTCTCGATGATCGCGGTTTCGAGATCGGATTCGTGGATCTGCGCCTGATCCGGGAGGTCGAGAAAATCGAGAACATAGGGCTGCTTGATAACGTCGATGGGCTGGCTGACCGTCTGGCCGTGTCCGGCCAAGGCGAGGACACCCCCGTTGTCGCGGCACTTAAGCAAGCGCGCGAAGAGGAAGCTGTGAATCTGCCGCACTAAAGCCAAAACGCTCCAGCCCGTTTTTTCGGCCTCGATTTCATAAAAACCGACGCTCGACGGGATTTTCGACTTTGCAGAGGACTCGGTAATGCGTCCCACTGAGGTTGGAGGAGAATCCCTTTCGGTCTTCCGAGACCGCCAGGGCAGCCGTGAGGTCGGCCAAAGCGGTGTCTTGGGCTAGGGAGGCCAATTCATCACTTGCCGAGTGATGAATCTCCTGGAGACGGTCGCTAAAGGGTGAGGAGATCCCCCGGGCTCTGCCGGGGTGGCAGTAGTAGTTTGACATTTCCGGCAGTATGCCACATTGGGAGGTTGAAACCGAGCGCTGGATCGAAGCACAGAAGCAACAAAGAGCCTGATTCTCCATCGGGGATCAAGATAATGAACTAGAAATGCGCCTGCCCCATGTGCGGAAAGTCAGTTATCTAGTGGTGCAGTTCGAAAAATGGTTGGTGGTGGATACAGTCTCCAGCGAACCGTTCTTCGGGCCCAATTCCCCGCTAACAGGGAAAATAGAGGGAAATTTGCCATTTCTCGACTGATTCTTGCTTGCTGGATTCTCGAGCGTTATGATTCGATTCGGGTTTCAACGCGAGAGGCTTGAATCATAGGCTCATCGGAACAGGGAATTATCACCCCGGGATCAGGCAACTGTAGTTCCCTGATGTCCGCCCTGTCTGTCAACCCCACCACGGAGGGCGCGCTGCTTTGAGCCCGTCCGGTCGGCGAGTGTAGCCTTGCTGTTCGTTGAGGAAAACAATGCGTGTCTTGCCAATCGTCGTGATAGCGGCGCTATTTGGCGCCTGTGCAATAACGCTGTTAGCTCAGACGCGTGAAGAAAACTGGAAGCACTGTGGAAGCCACGATCCGGACCTAAGCATTGCCGGATGCACCGCCTTGATTCAGACCGGCCAGGAGGCGGACGCCAAACTTGCCAAAGCTTTTTACAATCGGGGTAATGCGTATCTACGCAAGGGAGAATATGACCGCGCCATCCATGACGATGACGAGGCGATTCGGCTCAATCCCAGCTATTCCCTGGCGTTCAACAGTCGGGGAATTGCCTACAAGGACAAGGGCGAATACGATCTCGCCATCCAGGATTATGACGAGGCGATCCGGCTCAATCCCAGCTATGCCCCTGCGTTCAACAACCGGGGCATCGCCTACGACCACAAGAGAGAATACGATCTCGCCATCCAGGACTATAACGAAGCGATCCAGCTGAATCCCAGCTTTACCTCTGCTCTCAACAACCGGGGAACCTCCTACGATGAGAAAGGCGATTACGACCGCGCCATTCAGGACTATGACGAGGCAATCCGGCTCAACCCCAGCTATGTGGAAGCATTCTACAACCGGGGCATCGCGTACACCGGCAAGAGCGAATACAACCGGGCGATCCACGACTACGATCAGGTGATCCGGCTCAATCCCAGCCTTGCGATAGCGTTCAGATTCCGGGCCCGCGCTTACTTGGGCAAGGACGATTTCAACCACGCCATCCACGATTGTGACGAAGCGATCCGGCTCAATCCCAATGATGCCGGTGCGTTCAGCCTCCGCGGAAATGCCTATTTAGATAAGGGCGAATACGACCGCGCCATCGAGGACTACGGCCAAGCGATCCGGTTAAATCCCATTCTTGCTGAATCGTTCAACAACAGGGGTATCGCCTTCGACGACAAGGGAGAATATGACCTCGCCATCGAGGACTTCGATCAGGCGATACAGCTCAATCCCAGCTATGCCCTGGCGTTCAGCAACCGGGGCAAGGCATACGAAGACAAAGGCGAATACGACCGCGCAATCCAGGACTATGACCAGGCGATCAAGCTGAATCCGAGAGATCAATACGCGCTCCGCGCCCGGAGCACGGCCCACTTTGTCATGGGTGAATTCGCAGCCGCCGAACCGGACTTTGCCGAAGTTCTCAAAGCAAATCCAAGCGACGCCTATTCAGCCCTGTGGTTATACCTGGCGCAAGCCCGCGCCGGGAACGACGGGCGTAACGTATTGGAGCAAAACTCGAAACAGATCAATCTGACGGCATGGCCGGGGCAAGCGATCGAACTTTATCTGGGAACGGCTGCCCCCGCCGCGGTCCTGTCTGCGGCCCGAGCCCCGGATTTAAACCAAAGCCAGCATTGCGAAGCTTACTTCTTCCTGGCTGAAAAAGCGTTGTTAGAGGGTGACCGACCAGCGGCGAGGAGCCTGCTCCAGAACGCGCTCGATACCGGAGCAATCCGGGAAATGCACTACGCCGCAGCCCAGACTGAGTTGAAGCGGCTACGGACTGCCGGGACGAATTCGCACCCATAGACCTTCTGAATTGACCTCACTCTCCTGCGCAATCGGCAGCACGCAGCACCTTGCTTTCAGACCGTGATCGGCCTCGGTATTTCTTGAGCCATTGGTAGCATCGGCAAGGCGACCACGTTTCCATTGGCTCATCCAAAATGACAGGCGGGATCATCGCATTCAGGACTATCCGGACCAGCGGTCGTTGCAGGCATAAATGTGGATAATTCCTTGATTTATGCGTTGAATAGCGTTAAATAACGAGAAATTGCTTGTTGACAGATTGGAACTTTAGCATGTAGAGTCTCGCCATGAAATTGAACGTGCAGCATTATTGGCTGGACCGAAAAAACAAACACCCAGGCCAGCATCGATCTCGCTCGGAGGCGGAATTGCGGGAGAGAGGATGACGGCACCTGGCGCGAGCTAAGTGTTTCGCATTCTGGGTGGTTGGCTGTTTTGAGGTCAGATCACGGGCAGTATCTGTGCGTTCCTTATTGCAAAGCACATTTCATTGATCACCGGACAAACGCCGACGGTGGAGCGTCGCAGTTCGCAAGGGGAACCGAACGCCACCAAGTTGTTGAAAGTTTCAGGGTGTGAATCCGCGATCGGGAGGATCCAAATGTGTGACGACACGAGAAGAAGCTTTCTGAAGAAGATGGGGATCGCCTCCGTCATTGCAGCGGGCGGAATCAATCAAGGTTTTGCAAGCGATCCATGGTCATCATTGTCTATTGATGGATACGTTCCACCGACAGGGAACATCCGGGTGCCGGAAACAGACGAGAACTGGAAAGTGGTCAGCGAATTCGTTACCGAACCTGGGCCGGAGTACCGGCATGCGTCCGAATCGGCATTCGAAGCGTTTCGCGACATCAAGTACGGCGTGCGCATTCATTGGGGGCTGTACTCGCTCCAGGAGTGGTGGAACACGAGTTGGCCCTTCCTGAAGCTTTCTCCTGCAGAGAGAGCCCGCTACAATCTGCAATACCAGTCTTGGAATCCACAGGGGTTTGAGCCGGAATCATGGATGACCTTTTTCCGGGAGAACGGAATGAGAATGTTCACGTTCACACCCAATCACCACGAAGGATTCTCGATGTATGACACCAAGCGCCGCATTCGGCGCAGAATTGACTGGTCCAATCCTACGGGGCCTGTGTTGCAGGATTGCGATCTAGCCTACGGCATTATGGAAACGCCGTTTGGACGAGATATAGTGCGGGAGGTTGTGGAGGCGGGGAGACGGAATGGCCTTAAGGTGGATCTGTATTTCTCGCATCCCAACTGGTACGACGCCGATTTCCGGCCTTACGTACGGGATCCTGCTCAAGTTCCATCCTCGCAGAATCTTCTGGCGACCCACGATTTTGAGCAAACTCGCCGAGCTTACGGTGATTCTCCCATCACGGTTCCAGATCCTTCACCTGCTGAAGTCCAGCGGATGATGGCCAGCCATCGCCAGCAACTCACCGAACTTCTCACAAATTACGGCAAGATCGACATGGTCTGCCTCGACATGTGGCTGGGGAAACAAGTGTGGCCTGAGCTGCGAGAGACAATGGTCGCACTTCGAAAGATCCAGCCTGAGGTGATGTTTCGCGCCCGCGGCATTGGCAATTACGGCGACTACTATACGCCGGAGAGGTATGTGCCAGGGAGCAAGGGAACAACGGATATGCCCTGGTTTGTGATCTATCCATTAGGGAGCGGTTTTTCCTATGGCGGTCCTGATGATCACTTCAAGGGAAGTAAGTGGGTTATCCAAAATCTGGCTGACACAGTAGCAAAGGGCGGCAATTTCATGGTCGGCATTGGTCCGGATCGCGACGGCAGGTTCAGCCCTACGGCATTGAATCAACTGGAAGAAGTTGGCCAATGGCTGAAAGTGAATGGAGAAGCGATATACAGTACGCGCCCGCGTCCGGGTGATTTGTGGAAAGAAGGCGCGCAAGTTTCCTTTGCCGAACCTTCGAACCAGACTGGCGAACTACCTCCTGCAGCAGGCGAAAATGGCCCGATCCGGTTTACTCGCAGCAAAGATGGTCGATCGCTCTATGCTATCTGCTTGCAATGGCCCGGTACTGTGCTGAAATTGCAGACAATTCGAATGAAAAAAAGTGCCAAAATCACCCTGCTGGGCCTAAAGCAGCAACTCAATTGGCACGATGATCATGGTGACGGATTGGCGATCGAAATTCCTTCCGCACTGCAAGATGAGGTGAAAAGGCCATGCAAGACTGCCTGGGCTTTCAGAATTGAAGGTGGGGAAATATAACAAGCATTTTGCGGCAGCAGCGTCTCCGCGCCAGGGCGCAGCGAGTTGAATAGTCGGAGATCTGGAAGCGTGGGCATCGCCGGGGTTTCTGTTTTCTACTGAAAAGCGCAGAACACCGTAACGTGTAAGGAAGATCATGCCGGCCCACTCAAGTCAGCCCCGATTTGCTGCGCGCAAGTGTGTTCAGACACAGAAGTGGCGGCCGGGGCCCGGCGCTGGCAGGCGATCTTCGTCCGAAGATCGGAGAGGCCAGGCCGGATTGCCCCCCAGCATCAAAGAGGCACTCCGGATGACTGGGACGCAGGCTTGACGAGGGAGGAACGCAATGCTTAGAATCCGCAAGTAAATATGGCTGAACCAATTTGTCGAGCTCCCGAAGTTGGGGATCGGCATCTGCCACACCGCTGGCAGTAAAGGAAGGAAGGCCCATTCGCATGCATTCGACTGTT
Source organism: Occallatibacter sp. (assembly GCA_036519195.1). Lineage (GTDB taxonomy): Bacteria > Acidobacteriota > Terriglobia > Terriglobales > Acidobacteriaceae > Telmatobacter. Next base: position 15,135 of record DATDLS010000012.1, read on the forward strand.
CTGGGATTTGCACTGGTCTTCATCGCTGCTCTCTCAGGCGGTGCTCTTGCCGTTCCTCTGAAGAAGAGGCGACACTTTGAGCTCGAAAACATCTACATTCCCTCCACACTCGTCATGATGCTTATCCTGCCGTTTGCCATGGCCGCTTTCGTGATGCCGAACTGGCAGCAGGCCGTGCACGCGGCGGGCGCAGGAGCCGTCTGGAGAGGCGCTGCATTCGGGTTCGGATGGGGCGTTGGCTCCCTCCTATTTGGCTATGGTGTCACCATGGCGGGAATGTCGGTCGGCTTTGCGACCATCATGGGGATCAACACCGCAGTCGGGTCCCTTCTTCCGTTCCTGGTAAAGTCTCCCGCCGATCTTCTAACGTCAGCCGGGCTGGTGATTCTGCTCGGTATCGCAGGATGCGTCGCCGGGGTGGTGGTCTGCGGGAGGGGGGGCTTTCTGCGGGAATGCCAGACAGGCGCCAGCGATCAACGAAGTAGATATGGCAGCGCCTTGCTGGTCTGTGTGGCCTCCGGCCTGCTAAGTGCCTGCGCGAATCTTGGTTTTGCCTTTACGAGCCGAGTCGGCGAAGAGGCTCAGAAGCTCGGCGTGAGTCCGGTCTTCTCCACTCTCGCCAGTTGGATGCCCGTCTTCTGGGGAGCAACCGCTTCGCTCCTGCTCTGGTTTGGCTGCTTGCAGGTTAAGAGAGGCACATGGCGGAAGAATTTCGGCCCGGATGCCGCGTACGACTGGCTGATGGGTGTATTGATGGGGGTCATCTGGTTTGTTGCCACGATCCCCTACGGTATGGGCACATACTACCTGGGCCGCCTCGGTACCTCTGTCGGATGGGCCGTGTACATGGCCTTTACGCTTCTGGTTGCCAACATCTTCGGCTTTATGACCCGCGAGTGGACGGGCGCGCCGCCACGAGCACTTAGAACGCTCTACACCGGCCTTTCGGTTCTGGTCGGCGCCATCGTCGTGCTCGCTGTCGGCAATTCAATGACGGGGCATTAGAGATTCAAAGAAAGGTCGTACTTCGCCATGCAATACAATGTGCTCGGCAAAACGGGATTGAAGGTTTCCCGGCTCAGCTTTGGAGCCTCGTCACTCGGCGGCGTTTTTCATGCCGTGGACGAAGCGGAGGCCATTGCAGCAGTGCACGCTGCGCTCGATTGCGGCATCAACTATTTTGACGTTGCGCCGGCCTACGGAGGTACCCGATCTGAGACGGTTCTCGGCAAGGCCCTGGGTGGTATTGCCCGTGACCGATACCTGTTGTCCACCAAGGTGGGTAAATACACCGATCCAAACAGTTATGGCAACGACACGCTGGATTACTCGCGTGCGCGCATTCGGGCTTCGCTGGATGAGAGCGCGGGACGATTGGGCGTGGACTACTTTGACATCATTCATATTCACGACATTGAGTACCAGAATCGAAAACATACTCAGTGGGCTCTGACTGAAGGCTACGAAGCACTGCAGGAGTTGAAGCGGGAGGGCAGGATAGGGTACGTCAGCTTTGGCATCTACCCCATGGATCTGTGGAAGCAAATCTTCGCGTCGCTCGATATCGATGCCGCCCTGGTTCATAATCACTATTGCCTGAATGACACACAACTTCTCGATCTGCTGCCAAGCGCCCGAGAGAAGCGCATCGGCATTGTGAATGGCTCGCCCTTTGCCTCCGGACTGCTGACAGATCGGGGACCCGCCGACTGGCATCCTGCCAACCGGGAAGATCGCGCTCTTTTCCTCAACGCCGCGGAGTTCTGCCGCTCGCAAGGGGTATCGATCAGCCGACTGGCTCTTCAGTTCTCCAGTCAAAACCCCGATATCCCGACGACCCTATTCAGTACAGCTAACCCCGAGAGCGTGCGCCGCAATGTGGCCGACTACGAACAGCCCTATGATAAAGCGTTATTGGACCAGGTTCAGAAGATTCTCCAGCCGATCCTGAACAAGGAGTGGAGCTATTAACGTGCTGATCGACGCGCACCATCACCTCTGGGAGTACAACCACCGCGATTACGTATGGATGAGCGGAGAGATGACTTCGCTCCGCCGCAACTTCCTCGTTCCAGAGCTCGAGTCAGTGATGCGTGATGCGGGTGTGGACGGAACTGTCGTTGTGCAGGCGCGTCAGAGCACCCAGGAGACGGAGTGGCTACTTGGACTTGCCGAGCGCGAACCATCCATCCTGGGTGTGGTCGGGTGGGTTCCACTGTGCGCCGCCGAAATAGCAAGAGAGCTCGACCGGTTCGCCCTTCGCCCGAAGCTCAAAGCAGTGCGGCATGTCCTGCACGACGAGCCCGATGACCTCTACATGCTGCGGGATGAGTTCAACCGGGGAGTTGCGCTGCTGAATGATCGTCATCTGGCCTATGACATTCTCATCTTCGAGCGGCATCTCGCGCAGACGATCGAGTTTGTAGATCGCCATCCGCGACAGGTTTTTGTTCTCGACCACATTGCCAAGCCACGGATCAAGGAAGGCGCTCTTTCTCCGTGGAAAGAGAACCTGCGCGAGCTGGCCCGCAGGCAGAATGTCTATTGCAAAGTCTCGGGAATGGCGACAGAAGCGGACTGGAAAAACTGGAATGCGGACCAGCTGAAGCCCTACTTCGATGTGGTGCTATCGGCGTTCGGTGTACATCGGCTGATGTTCGGCTCCGACTGGCCGGTCTTAACTCTGGCCGGCGACTACAACCGTTGGGTAAACACGTTCCGATCATTCATTGCCGAGCTCTCTACAGACGAGCAGGAGAGCATCTGCAGCAGAACGGCCAAGAGTGTTTACCGTCTATGAACCCGCAACAGGGAAATCAGGAGGCCACCGGGGATTATGCAACGACGAGACTTTCTCAAGCTAACGAGCAGCACAGCCGTCGCTGTCGGCGTGAGCCTGCCAGAAGTCGGCTTGGCTTCAGCCAGCGCGGAAGAGGCTCCGGCTCCGAATGCAAACGTGTTCCATGTTTCGCCTCAGGGTAACGACCGTAATCCCGGGACAGCTTCGCGTCCTTTTGCCACGCCAGAGCGCGCGCAGCGAGCGGTGCGCACGGTCGAGCGCCATGGCCCGATCCAGGTTTGGCTTCACCAGGGCACCTATTACCTCGACTCGCCGGTTACTTTCGAACCCCAGGACTCGGGCACACCCGAAGCTTCCGTAACGTGGTCGGCCTGGCAGGATGAAATCGTCACTTTAAGCGGCGGGCTGCGGCTTAACTGCCAGTGGACGCCACATGCCAACGGCATTTTGAAGGCCGCCGTGACGGAAAAGTTGGCCTTTTCGCAGCTCTTTGTGAACGGCAAACGGAAGATACGCGCGCGCTACCCAAATTACGATCCATCCCAACCCGGCAAGTCAGGATACCTGCAGGCTGCCGGTCCCATTCCCCAGGATGCGAAGGATCCCTTTGCCGGACCGGATGCGGACATGACCTTCTCCGGTGAGGCGCCCCGTGGGGTGCAGTTCGATCCCGCCACGTTTACGAACAAGAGCTGGACTCATCCGGAAGAGGCTGAAATCCACATCTTCCAGGAAGCATATTGGGGAAATCTGCAATGGCGGTTAAAAGGCATCGACCACGAGAAACATTCCATCTGGTTTGGCGAAGGCGGCCAACAGATTGGAGCCAAATGGGATAAGAATCCAGCCAGGGTAGGCGGCCGATCCCGGTACTTCATTGAAAATGTGTTTGAGGAATTAGACTCTCCGGGAGAGTGGTTTCTCGATAAGCGGACGAATATCCTTTATTACTATCCTGAACCCGGAGTTGACCTCAAGACCGCGCTGATTGAGGTTCCCCGGCTCGAGCAGATCATCCATTTCTCAGGAACACAGAACGTGCCGGTCACCAACATAGCCATCAAAGGGGTCCGCTTCGCCCATGCGCTAAGCACCTACATGTCCGGATACGACGTGCCATCGCTCAGCGATTGGTCCATCCACCGAGGCGGCACCGTCTTTGCGGAAGGGACCAGGCAGTGTTCCGTTCAAGATTGCTGGTTCGATGCAGTTGGGGGGAATGGCATCTTTGTCAATAACTACAACAGGGAGTTTTCTGTAAAGGGATGCAAGTTCACTGAGACCGGCGATAGTGCCATGTGCTTCGTCGGGGATCTGGCGCAAACGAACGGAGCGCAGCGGGCATTTCCTTATGAATGTCAGGCCAGCAATAATCTTGTTCACGATTGCGGCGTTTATGGAAAACAAATTGCCGGCGTTTATATTTCGCGAGCAAAGCGGATCACAGCCAGCCACAACCTGATCTACAATATGCCGCGCGCCGCCATCTGCATAGGAGACAGCACTTGGGGCGGCCATGTCATCGAATTCAACCACACCCACGACACCGTGCTTGAAACGAGCGACCACGGTCCCTTCAATGCATGGGGGCGTGATCGAGCCTGGAGTCTTGCGCAATCCCACGGTCCTTACACCTCTGACCGTGGCATCGATGCCTACGATGTTCTGGTAGATGCCATGGAGCCGGTCATCGTGCGCAACAACTTTTTCGATGAAAAATCCGGGTGGGGCCTCGATCTGGACGACGGCGCATCGAATTACAAGATATACAACAACATTTCCATCGGAGGAGTAAGTTTCAAATGGCGCGAGGGAGCGTACCGCGAAGTTCACAACAATATCTGGTACAAGTCGCGAGTCGCTCCGTGTTTCCACGTAGGCAATAACTACAATCATGACCGCTACTACAACAACATCACGGTCATGGATTCCAGCGACGTGCAATGGCCTGCCGGCTCGCCATGGTGGCCCCAGATGTTTCTCTCTGTGATTGCTCCGCCCGCGATAGGTCCTTGGTTCGATGAGGTGGATCATAACGTCTTTTATGCGGAAAACGGCAAGTTCCAAGTCGTCGTGGACCGACTGCGTTCCGAAGACGGGAAGCGAAGTCCCCGCCGCTATGAATTGACTGAATGGCAGACGCTAGGCTGGGACAAGAATTCGCTGTTTGCTGACCCGCTGTTTATCGATCCGCCGAGTCACGATTTCGGTGTTCGTCCGGAGTCGCCGGCATTAAAACTCGGCTTTACCAATTTCGAAATGGGGAAATGGGGATTGAGCGGAGAATTTGCTGAGAAGTGGCTCTCGGAGGATCCCAGCGTCGCACCGCAAAGGAGGAGTCAAAAGTGAACCAAACCACTCGAAGAATTGGAATGGTGATAGGCATCAGGCCAGATCGCATAAGCGCCTATGAGACAGCGCACGCGGCGTCGAATCCGGGCGTACGTGATTTGCTGACCAAGTACAACATGCACAACTTCTCCATATTCATCCAGCAGCTCCAGGACGATCGTTACTACCTGTTCGGGTGCTACGAGTACACCGGAAACGACTATGAGGCCGACATGGAGAAGCTTGCCGCCGAGCCTCGCAATCAGGAGTGGCTAAGCATGACCGATCCAATGCAGATTCCATTGCAGGGCGAGCATTCCTGGTCGATGATGCGAGAGGTATACCACAACCCGTGAGGATCGCCGCGGCAGCGATATCGCCGAAATTTGAGTGACAAGTCGATCTCGGGAGACATCGGTTCCACATCCGTCAAGACCGCATTGACATTGTGCGATGCCAGTTTGGAGGCAGAGCACCAGTACAAGTTGCTCAAGGGAGACACGATGGATATGAACTTTAACAGACGCGATCTACTGAAGGGCGGCGCCGCCCTTTCCGCAGCTTCATTGATGAACACTCGGGCAGTGGCCTTGGACCACAAGCGCGCTCATGCCGCCTCCGGCAGCGGCCGGTTCCAGCCGTCATGGAACTCGCTGCGGGGAATCCCTGTTCCACAGTGGCTCAGGGATGGGAAATTCGGCATTTATACCCATTGGGGCGTCTATTCGGTTCCCGCATACGGCAAAAACGGCACCTGGTACGCCCACAACATTTACACCAAGCCAGACTCCGATGACGCGAAGCACCACCTCGCCACCTATGGGCCGCTCGAGAAGTTCGGCTACAAAGATTTCATTCCCATGTTCACCGGGATTCACTTCGATCCGGAAGAGTGGGCCGAATTGTTCAAGAACGCGGGAGCGCGCTTCGCAGGACCCGTTGCGGAGCATCATGACGGTTTTTCCATGTGGAACACGAAATACTCCGAATGGAACGCGGCTAAGATGGGACCGAAACGTGACGTTGTGGGAGAGCTCTCCAAGGCCTACAAGGCACAGGGACTGAAGTTCCTCACCGCGTTTCATCACGCCGAAAACTGGTTTTATTTCCCCAAATGGACCAAGCGGGCTGATCTTGCCGATCCTCGGTATTCCGGATTGTACGGAGATTTTCATCTCGAAAACGCGCTGCCTGATAAGAAGTTCCTCGACACTTGGGAAGGAAAGATGATCGAGGTCGTAGACAACTACGATCCCGATGTCATCTGGTATGACTTCGGCCTGCAGTTAATGCAGCAGTGGTACAAGAAGGATTTTGTCGCTTACTACTTCAATCGGGCAGCGCAGCTTGGCAAAGAAGTGACGATCACTTACAAGTGGCACGATCTTCCCCCGGGAGTTGGGATCTACGATCTGGAACTCGGCCAGGAACAGGAGATGACCTATGCCGAATGGATCACCGACACCACCATTGATGCGGGCAGTGGTTGGGGATACGTCAGCGCGCTCGGATTCAAATCAGTTAACGAACTGGTTACCGGCCTCGTGGATCGCGTCAGCAAGAACGGCTTCCTGCTGCTGAACGTCGGGCCAAAGCCGGATGGGACTATTCCTGAGCCCGCCAAGGACCGCCTGCGCGGCATCGGGGATTGGCTACGGATCAACGGCGAAGCCATTTACGGCACCAGCCCCTGGGTGATTGCTGGGGAAGGACCAACGAATCTGAAGAAAAGTGGCCCCTTCAACGAAGACAACGCACTCCAATACACCCCGCAGGACATTCGATTCACGTGTAAAGACGATTATCTGTATGCCACAGTCCTGGCATGGCCGGGAGAACGGGCTGCCATCACCAGCCTAGTTCCAAAAAAAGAAAGGTGGGCGGGATTGTATCCGTCGGAGATCGAATCGATCAAAATGCTTGGCAGTGACGAACCCATCAAATGGGAGTTCACCAAGGAAGCCCTGGTGTTGACGACACCGACGGCGAAACCCTGTAACGATGCTTTCGTCTACAGGATCAAGCTCAAGAAGCCATTCTGAGAGTGGCTCTTCTGCGACTCGCGCGGGGGCGACGGAATCCGGTGTAACGCATTAGAAATACAGGCCCGCGTCTGACCTGGAGCGATTTCATGCCGGCCAGCTGAGGCTCTCTGTCGGGACCTAAACCCGATTGCCGGGCCATCAATGGTCAGGGCTAATCAGGCAGCTTTCGCTCTCTCGTCACTGACTTCTAAGTCAAAGATAAGAAAGAGCTGCTGTCGGGTGATTTCAATTGGAGGGGTGCGATTTCCCCAGGAGGTCTCGGGCGTCTGTAATGTGCTCATGCATGCAGCGCCTTGCGTCTTCCGGGTTTCGCCCCCGTATCGCGTCGTAGATTTTGCGGTGGAACATCAAAGGACGGTCTAGAGAAACACGATCCGAAAGCTGGCTCATACTCTTCAGCAGGGTACGATGGATGCTTTTAAAAAGTAGGTGGCAGATTCGGTTACCACTGGCTCGAAAGACCGCTTCATGAAAGGCCATATCCGCATTCAGGCGCTCACGCACGGTCTTGCTGCGCTCCATCGAAAAGATGGCATTGCGCAGCGCGGACAAGTCTTCCGCGGTAGCGCGTTCGGCCGCACGCGCCGTGAGCTCAGGTTCCATCATGAGGCGGGTCTCAAACAGTTCATGCTGCGAAAGGTCGTCGAGGAGCACCAGAAAGTCAATCGGCTCATTGAGAATGGTTTCAGCGCTCTCGCTCAAATACGTACCGTCTCCAACACGCTGCGAGAGGACGCCCATGATCTCGAGCACCTTCAGCGCCTGCCGGACGGAGGCGCGATTGGCGCCAAACTCTTTGGCTAATTCGCGTTCCGGGGGGAACTTGGAACCCGGCGAAACCACCCCTGTGGAAATCAGACTCTTGATGCGGCCAATAAGCTTAGCCGTGATCCGGGTATCCGGCTGTTTGCGTGTTTCGGCGGTAGAGCGTGGCATAAAAACTTCCTCTGGTAACGCATGGCCAAAATATTGTGCTAATTTTACAGTGAAAAAGTGACTGAGGTTAAGATTCGATTGGCACAGCATTTAACCGGAACCAAGATTTGCCAAAGACAGCAAGAATAAACCCACGCATCTTGACGGCCTTGGGTGGGTCTGATAGACTCACGCTTCATTATGGCTGGACCAATTCATCGTCGAGTGGGTGAGACCAAATGAAACAAATCGTACTGGAATCGCCGGGGAGATTTACGGAAAGGGAAGTTCCGGCTCCGATTGCAGCCGCAGGGCAGGCTCTAGTCCGGATGGAGAAAGTAGGCGTCTGTGGGAGCGACTTTCACGCGTATACGGGGAGCCATCCGATCTATACATATCCACGAATCATCGGCCATGAACTCTCTGGAGTCGTCCTGGAAGCGCCGGCCAATGAAAATGGCATTCAATCCGGAGATCGCTGTGCGATCGAACCGTACATGAGTTGCGGGAAATGCCGGGCCTGTGCCACGGGGAGGAACAATTGCTGCGAGCGTATTCGGATTCTCGGAATCCACGTCGATGGGGGTATGCAGGAATTTCTTTCCGTGCCCCTTGTTCTGCTACATAAATCGAATCGATTGTCGCTCGATCAACTGGCGCTGGTGGAAACGCTCGGCATTGGGGCGCATGCCGTCATGCGCAGCGGTCTAAAGGAAGGGGAAGAGGCTCTCATCATGGGGGCGGGACCGATCGGAATCGCCGTGGCCCAGTTCGCTGCCGCGATAGGCGCGAAGGTTCACTTGGTGGAACGGATCGAGTGGCGCAGAGCCTTCGTAGAGAGCATGGGGTACTCAGCATCGCTGACACCGGAGGACCGTCAGGCCGACACCGTGTTCGATGCAACCGGAAGCGCCGTCGCGATGGGCAAAAGCCTCGCACAGGTGGCGACGGGGGGGCGCCTGGTCTATGTAGGCCTCACGCGCGACCCGGTTTGTATCGACGATAGCCTTTTTCACCGCAAGGAGGTGACGCTGCTCGCCAGTCGTAACAGTCATCGCCAGTTTCCGCGAATCATACAGCTCATTGAAGAAGGCAAAATCGACACCTCGCACTGGGTAACCGATCGCCTGAAGCTTGCTGAGGTTGCTTCGCAATTTCAGCTTCTGCCCAATCGACAATCGCTCATCAAGGCTATTGTGGATGTCAACGGCCTCGGCTAGTTATGCAGTTCCGCAAGTGAAAGCCAAGGCTGTCAAACGCATTCTCACCATTCGCTCACTGCCTGGTTGCTGGCCCCGTGTGCTGCGGCTTCCAGCAGCGTCTGGTGGAGGGGAACCAGGTCCAAGTGTTCATCAGTTTTCTAGCTTGGCAGGCTTGGATCGCTTCGCGGATTATAAAGAAAGTCCAATTCTGTGACCGACGCCAGGAGGCAGCGGAACGTGGGCGCCTCGGCCATTTACACGGATCCTGCGCGGGCCCAGTGTCCGGGTGTGATTGAGAACGACCCTCGCTCCAGCCTCTGCTAGCCGAGGCAGATAGCACGTCCTATATCGTGCTCAGCCCCTGTAACAAGAGCTACTTTTTCGGCCAAGACAACTTTACAGAACAGATGATTGTGATTCAGTTGGCACTCCATTTTCCCGCCCAAGCTGAAATGCTGCCGAGACAGGTTTTAGAATGACCGCCAATTCAATTCAAAGACTGCAGAGAAGCCGTGGTTCCAACATAAGATCATATCTAAACTCATTCTGGTACTTGAAATGTCTCCGCGCCGGACTCCGAGTGTCCTTCGAGCGGCCCCAAGAGTGTCCATAAAACGAACGCGCAAATCAGAGGAATCAGGCCGAAGAGCAGAAATGCCGGTGCATATGAATACTTGTCGACCAGCCATCCTGTAAGCAGCATGAAGATCATGCCTCCGAAACCTGAGCCCATGCTGGCAATGCCGTAGACTGATGCGACCGCTTCGGCCGGAAAGACGTCGGCGGGTATCGCCAGCATATTAGCCAAAGCCGCCGTATAGCCTGCCATCGCGATCGACACGAATGCGATGGACAGAGCGGAACTTTCAGTCAAAACTGCAGGAATGGACGTTGTCATCATCAGGGCTGCGATCGTGATTGCCGATTTGCGAGCAGCCGTTATTGACATGCCCAGCTTCAAGAGACCCCTGGCAATAAAACCGCCGCCGACGCTGCCCAGTCCGGCCACGAAGAACGGAATCCAGGCATACCGGCCGATGTTCGTCATGTCGAAGTGCCGGCTATGATGCAGGTACTCAGGAAACCAGAAGGTGTAAAAGTACCACACCGGATCCATGAAAATCTTCGACAGAGTGAAAATCCAGACGAAGCGTGAATGCAGTACTTGCCGCACTGACGCTTTCGGCGGTAGGGCAACCTCTTGAGCCCTACGTACGGGCGTGCGATACCACCGCAGCCAAACAGCCAGCCAAACAAAGCCCAGGCAGCCCACGGCTACAAATGTCGAGCGCCAGCCCCATTTCAGCAGAAGGAAGACGATGATAGGTGGAGCGAGAATCGCGCCAGCCGACGATCCACTATTGAAGATGCCCGAAGCAATGGAGCGCTCCTCGACAGCGAACCACTCCGCAACCACCTTCACAGCGGCGGGCCAGTTGCCCGATTCCCCAATCCCAAGTAGGAAGCGAAAGATACCCAGCGACAGCGCACCTCGCGCAAAGGCGTGCAGCATCGCGCATAATGACCACCACGCGACAAACAGTGCATAACCGGTGCGCGTCCCCAACCGGTCGATCACCAGTCCCGATACACCGTTCACGATCGTGTAGGCGAGCATAAACGCGAACAGAATCCGCGCGTAGCCCTCGTTGCTCAAATGGAACTGCAAGCGCAGAACGGGAGCTGCGACTGAAAGCGCCTGACGATCGAGATAGTTGATCAGTGTGGCGAAAAACGCCAGCGCGATCATCGCCCATCGTATTCGGGAAGCGGCGGTACTGGCCATCATGCAATACCCAGCCTCATTGCCTCGTCCTTCACAACTCGCAGGACAATGAACTGTATCCGGTCGTCAGCCCGATTCATCGTGCTGAGGGTCCTGGGCGCATCACAGACGCCGGGCTGACCTTGCCAGACATGTGCAGCCCTAAGGTCATCTTCCACCGTAACGGTCCTACTGGTTGACTCCGTTTGCAAGAAGAGCCTCCGTCCACAGCAATTGTCTGCACAATTATGAAGGACGCGCAATCGGAGGATGAAAAGACTGCGGTCTCTACCAAGTCGTCGGCTTTGTCGAGGTGGCCCATTGGCATCCGCATCAGCAGTTCCTGGCCAGGTGTCGTACCGTCAAGCAGACTTTCCGTCAGAGCAGTGCAGAATACGCCGCAAGTGATGGCATTTACTGTCACAGCAAAGGTTCCGGCTCGAATCGGTTCGCATGTCCTGGCGCCGCTTCCTGAATCGAATCAGCAGTATACTCCAGCGGAACTTCGAGAAAGCAGGAGACACGTTGATGCTGCCTGTTGCAATGGTACAGCCAAAGGTTTTCGAAAAAGGGTATTGACGCGAACCTCGATTCACTCATCGAGATTCTAGTCTTTCCCAGGAGACAGACCGGAATGCTCCCTGACAGTTGGCCGCCCTTTTCTCCACGAGATAAGACATCGGAGGCGGTGCCTGTGCCATTGACTAGAGGAGAAAAGAGGAGAAAGGTACAATCCAATCGCTGCGGCCGTTTTAGAGAGGGAGAATCAGAACGCCGTCGGGCAAGACCTGAGGCCACGCTTAAGCCCTGTTCCAGGAGCACATTGAAAACAAAAATGCGGGAAACAAACGGCTGAGCCAGTTGCGATAAATACTATTTCTAAGGTAGTCAATTAAACCGAAGCCGCATTCGCGCATCTCCATCGTTTTTTGGGACGCGTGCTATGGGTTGTGGCTCTGCCGATCACTCCGAAGCCATTGATAAAAAATTGGTTACATTCAAATGCGCGCGCCTCTTAGGCGCGTACTGACAAAATACTTGACAGCGGCTGAAAGGGGTGTTACGTTTTTTCGCTAAATGGATGGACCATTGCTGAATCGTTTTCTTCAGTTTGAAGGAGAGGTCAATGAAAACAGGACAAGGTGGGCAACTGAGATTAGTGCATCGTGCATTCTTGTGCACGGTGTTTGTGGGGTTCTTTTCGACCGCCCTGCTCGGCCAAGAATTCACCGGTCATGTCACAGACACCAGCGGCGCTGCCGTGCCAGGGGCAACGATCACCGTCCACGATCAACTGACAGGCATCGGCATCTCGACCAAAACCACGGGAACAGGGGACTACACCGTTCCTTACCTGAAGGTTGGTCTGTACTCGCTGGGCGTGGAGTCGACGGGATTTCAAAAACAAGTCAAAACCGACATCACTCTGGATGCGGACAGAACTCTGACCGTCAACTTCATTCTCAAGATCGGCTCTACGTCCGAAACCGTGACAGTTAGAGATGATCAAGCGTTTCTGGACGAGGCAAAGGCCGACATTGGCGAAACGATTGAAAACGATCGCGTCACGGAGTTACCCCTGGACGGGCGCGATCCCCTCATGCTCGCAGCTCTGAGCCCAGGCATCATCAACAACTGTACGAATTGCCCGGCAACCCCTGACGCCCAAACTAGTACATTCTTAAGTTCCAATGGGGGACAGAACCAGGCGATGACAGACATGGGCTCCAACCTATTGCTGCTTGACGGTCAGGACAACGGATCGGGTGCGGGAAGCGGCTGGCAGGCGGCCATTACGCCTCTGGATGCCGTTCAGCAGGTCAAGGTCATCACCAATCCCTATGATGCCCAGTATGGCAGGGCGATGGGAGCCGTCATAGACGAGGAAATGAAGTCCGGCACCAACAGGCTGCATGGGGACGTGTATGAATTCGCGCGCCGCACCTGGTTGGATGCCAATTCCTGGCAGAACAATTATCAGAATCTACCTCGACCTGACCATAAGGAGGATCAGTTTGGAGCGGAATTGGATGGACCTATCTTTGTTCCCCACTTCTATAACGGGAAGAACAAAGCGTTTTTTCTTCTTGATTACGAAGAGCTTAAGGAAGTTCTGCCAGCCACCCAAGTCGAATCCGTGCCGGATCCGAACTGGGCCAAAACCGGCGACTTCAGCGATCTGACCTATTTTGACGGCAACGGGCAGTCTCCCGTGACTATCTACGATCCACTAACCACCACTTGCGATGTAAACGGAAACTGCACTCGCCAACCATTTCCGAACAACCAGATTCCGCCTGCGCGGCTCAACCCGATTGCGCAGAAAGTTCTGTCCCTTTATCCCGCGCCGAATACCCCCACGCCCCCCGGGGAAGACGCTTTTACCAACAACTACGCGGCTCAGATCCCCAATCAGAATACGTATCGCAGTGTGGTTGGAAAGTTCGATTTTGATCTTTCCAACGCCGACCGTTTGAGCTTGCGTTATAGTTACTTCGACAATTTTATTAACTCATCATTCAACGGCATGCCGGCACCAATTGGCGAAGGACAATTACCCCAGGTGGATACGAGCAATACTGTCGCAGTGAGCTGGATTCACACTTTTAGTCCAACCCTGCTGCTCAACATAATGGCCAGCGCGAACAGACACCACCAATGGGCGAATAATTCGTACAGTTACGACCAGTCGCAACTTGGCCTCCCGGCATCGTTCCTTTCGCAGGAAGGAGTAGATGCAGGCCTCTTCCCACAGTTTTACACAGGCAATGCGTTCACCGGGAACTATAACGAGGCAGGCGACAGTTATGCCCAGGAAGGAGGCAACGGTAACGGTGCGGCTTACTTTTACAACTATAACTTCAATCCGAGCGTGACCTGGATCAGAGGAAAGCACTCGGTTCACGCCGGAGCCAACTATACTTTTCTGGAGTACGGCGTCCACACCGGCGGTGAATGGTTTGGGGGAAGTAATCTTACATTTTTTACAGGCACAGGTTTCACACAATTTAATATTACAAACTGGACTCCCGCCAATGGAGGTAGCTCTATAGCCTCGCTTCTTCTGGGAACGGCGGACAGCGGCAGTATTACGCAGGCCACAAACACCTTCTATACCTGGCCCTACTTCGCTCCTTGGGTGCAGGACGACTGGAAAGTTACATCAAAGATGACGCTCAACCTGGGCCTTCGCTACGACCTGCTTTGGGCGCCGCTGTCACGCAACAATGACGGCATATATGCCTTCAACACTACGTCCATCAACCCAACGAATGCGCAGGCCCAGGCCAATGCAGCGTCTCTCGGCATAGCGATTCAGCCGATTGAAGGCGGCGTCACTTTTCTTGGCGTCGATGGAAATCCGCGGCGGTTCAGCAGTCTCCGCAGGGCAAACTTTCAACCTCGATTCGGGGTTGCTTATGCCCTTGATTCCAAAACCGTCTTGCGCGGCGGAGTTGGACTGATGTTTAGCGGCAACAACATCACAAATGAAGGCATGCAGCCGTTTCAGACTGGGTTCAACGCTACCAGCAACTATGCCGGAAACCAGTTCAATAACCAGTACCCTACCTCCAGCACAATTGCAGGCAATGACCCCACAACCGGGCTCTACACCCTCTCGAATCCCTTCCCGAACGGCCTGCTCCAAAAATCAGGTTCTAAGAATGGATTGTTGACCGCCATGGGGCAGGGCGAAACCTATTTTGACCCCAACTTGAAGGTCCCGGATTTTTGGAGCTATTCAATTGGGGTTGAGCGCCAGTTCTTCACTCACGACACGGTACAACTCTCATATGTGGGAACACAGAGCCACAATGAATTCGACCCCAATCACGGCACCAATCAAAATCTGGAAAGCAGGGGTTACTTAGATAACTGCAATGTCGAACTGGGGGGCAACCCGAACATCTGCGCGAACGACTATAACAACCCAAGCCCGTTTTATGGGATCAGCGCCTTTGCAGGAAGCGGCTACGACACGGACCCAACGATCTGGGGCGGAGATCTTTCGCGTCCTCTCCCCGCATTTGGCGACCTTTTCGAAATCCAAAATATCGGCAGAACCTGGTACAACGCTCTCCAGGCGACAGCATTGCATCAAATGTCCAAGGTTTTAACCCTTCATGGGACCTGGACATGGTCGAAGACCATGGACGCGGGCTGGTGGCATGACCAGGTGCACGGCGTGACAGCAAGGTGGCTCGACTTAGCCGATAGGCCTCAAAGGATTACAGCTTCGGCCGTCTATCAATTGCCGGTGGGGCGCGGACGCGCGTTGCTGGGGAACGCCAATCGCGTTGTGGATGGAGTGATAGGCGGTTGGGAGATTGCGCCCTTGTACATATTCGAAGTTGGTACTCCCTGGGGCGTGCCGGGCACTTCCGCCTTTCCTGGCAGTGTGGGAGGCGGGGGGGCCACCGTCGCCCTTCTGCACAACCCAAAGGTTAATAGATCCATCGACCCGGCCACTGGATTTATCCGTGGAGTGGCGCCGTGCACAGAGGAGTGGGTTGCGCCCAATACGCCCAGCAGCCCCGGCTTTACCGGAAACCCGACCCAAAATTGGGCTGTTGAGCCTATTTCTCCAAGTGCTTATAATTACTCTGGTAGCTGCACGCAAGCAGATTTCAAGGCTGCGCCTTCGCAAGGTTATGTCATAGAGCCGAACGTCGTTTTCACGGGCGTCCGTTTGCCTAACTCGCATCAGTTCGACGCGAACCTCTCGAAGAATTTCTCCATCTTCGAGAATTTGAAGTTGCAGGTTCGCTTCGAGGCCTTCAACGTGCTCAACCACCCGTTGTGGCAGGATGCATATGTCGGAGGCGTCACGGCTCCGACCTTCGGTGAGATTCCAAGAGGGCAAGTGGGGCAAAGCAATCTCCCGCGCCAGTTGCAACTCGCCGCCAAGATCAGCTGGTAACATTTATCATTTTCTCTCTCACCCTATGGGACTGCGATGCCGAGAGCATGTGCAGTCCTAAGCGGCAGTCCTACTACCTGGCCATGAATGCAATTTGAGAATGTATGGAAACACCAGCTGACTTCAAGGGTTTAACAGCTCTCATTACTGGCGCCAGCAGTGGAATCGGCGCTGAAATCGCAACCCAGCTTGGGTGCCATGGCGCCTATGCGATCATCCATTACCACAAGAACCTGCCTGGAGCGACTGAGGCGCTCGAACGCATCCGTCACGCTGGAGGCGACGGGGAACTTATCGCCGCTGATTTTAGCAATACAGAAGCAATTCAGCAATTCGCAGACTCATTGCAACAGATTCGGAATCCAATCGACATTCTGGTCAATAACGCTGGTTCGCTGATCGAAAGGAGACCGTTCCTTCAAATCACCGAAGAATTGTGGTCAAAGGTCTTCACGTTAAACCTCACGAGCGCCTTTCTTACGACACAAGCCGTCCTTCCTGCGATGCTGCAGCGGAAGCGTGGCGTGGTGGTCAACATCTCTTCAGTTGCTGCTCGATTCGGCGGCGGAACCGGGGCCATTGCGTACTCTTCTGCAAAGGCGTCCCTATCCGCGATGACTAAAGGGCTGGCCCGAGAATTCGGACCACAGGGCATCCATGTGAATGCCGTGTCGCCGGGTACCATCGATACCGATTATCACAAGAAGTTCTCAACAAAAGAGGCACTCGATGCAGTTGTATCCGCGACTCCTGTAAGGCGGCTGGGAACAGTTGAAGAGGTTGCGAATGTAGTTGTATTTCTCTGTTCTGATGCTGCGCGCTTCATCCAGGGGCAGGTGATTGAGGTGAATGGCGGCTTCCTGATGGTTTGAGGAGTTGTGCCCAATGCCTCCGCGCTGCAGGGATTAAACGGAGTGTGCCCTGCGGGAATTCTGAATAGAACAAGAACGTAGAGTCTGGTGGAGGTGCACTTGCTGGGGCATCGAATAGTTTGGAAGTTAGCATTCTTTGTTCTCACATGTCAGTCAGGTATCAGCCAGGATAATGGCTTATTGGCCTACTGGTCGTTCGATGAGGCAAGCGGCACCGACACCGTTGAACGCGTCCAGCAGACCGAGGACACGATTCGGGGGAATTTCTCGTTTGTGGACGGCGTCCGCGGCAAGGGCCTCAAATTTGACGGATTCACGACCCGCATTACCCGCGATTCCTTCGTGAACGGGAAATGGAATGCGCCCGAAATCAAAGATGCGATGACCGTCGAGGCCTGGATCGCTCCTCAGGCTTACCCGTGGAATTGGAATGCCATCGTCGAGCAGAAGGATCGATATTTCTTCGGGCTGGACGAAACGGGACACATAGGTTTGCGTGTCTACATCGACAATCATTGGAGGGAATGCGTTTCATTTACGCAAGTACCCTTCATGCAGTGGTCGCATATCGCCGGGACCTTCGATCCCAACAATGGCCTGACCGTCTACATCAACGGACAAGTGGCCGGTGGTCTGAAGATCTCAGGCCGATTCTCCCGGAGGGAGAATGCGATTCGGTCTGAGAGTGAGGATAAATACTTCACTTCAACTCGAACCGGGGGTGGCGCCTTCCAGATCGGCCGCAACCTCGACGAATTGCCCGCCGCTGCCAGCAGGCCCATTCCTGCTTCGTATTCATTCGACGGAATCATCGACGAGCTCAGAATCTACGGCCGCGCCCTCGATGGCAGCGAGATCCAGAGATCCTTCGAGTCTTCGCGTCCCGCGTCGGCGCCTCCGCTCACCTGGCGCAAGCTTCCGCGCATCCCGGATGGAGAAAAGCGATTTGGAGTTTTCTACACAGCTCTGAAGTTCTACCCGGAGTGGGACCGGCTCTGGCGCATTGACGAATATCCCGATATTGTCGTCACCTTCGACAACGCGGCCTACAAGATGGTCTTCTGGCATGGGACTACCTACGGCCTCTCGCTGGTTATGGAGGATGGCCGCTGGATGGGAGAGCAAAGTGCAGAAGCACATCGATCCGTAAATGGATGTGTTGAACACATGTCCGACAAGCAGGCCCGCTATTCCCACGTCCGCTTGATTGAAAGCAGCCCTGCACGGGTGGTTGTGCACTGGCGATATGCCCTAACGGATGTCCTGTACAACATCGGTGAGCAGGATCCAATCACCGGCTGGGGAGACTGGGCGGACGAATACTACACCATCTATCCTGACGGTTGGGCGGTTCGCCATATTCTGCTCCATGCTCCGCGAAAAAGATACAGCATGACTGCGCCGCAGGTTCTGAACAATCCTGGAGAAAGACTGGAGGACAACATGTCGGCGGATGCGGTCACGCTGGCAAATCTGGATGGCGCGAACGGGCAGGCGCACAGCGATCCATTGAAGGATGTTCCCAACGCGAATATTGCAATCGTGAATCTGAAATCGACTTTTAAGCCGGCATGGATTTACGAGCCTCCTACGTCGATCGGTTTTGAGGGTAGAGAAGGAAGCCCGCCGTTTGAGACGTTTGATCATTGGCCGGTTGCGCAGATTCCATCCGACGGCCGTCCGGCACTCGCACTCGACCGGGTCTCCAGCTCGGAGATATTCGCTCCCGAACCACCGGAGACCAAGCTAGAAGGAGACGGGACAGTCGAAGCCCGCTGGCTTACGGGGTTTGCGAGCCAGCCAGCTTCGACGATTCCTGTGGCACGTGCATGGTTGCAGCCGCCGGATCTGAAGATTTCAGGCGCGGCCTATACAAGCGACGGCTACAGTCGCGATGACCGCGCTTACCATCTGCATCGGTCAGCACAAGAAAACACGAAGCTCGAGTTCAGCATTCAGGCCAGCGAGAAATCTCCGGCTGTGAATCCTGCATTCGTTATCGATGGATGGGGTCATGGCGGCGCTTCGCTGAGATTGAACGGCAAACCTGTTGTGGAAGGCAAAGACTTTCGCGTCGGCTACATCGATCACCTGGAAGGTTCCAGTCTCGTAATCTGGATCAAGACACAACTGACCACGCCGTCGAACTTTGCAATTGGACAGATTGTGAGTTCACGTTAAGGATCAGTCGCCCGAATGGAGCAGAAGATAGGTCGATTCCTTCGAGGGGTAGTAATGCAACCAAGTCATCTTAAGTCCTGTTGGTCTCCCAGGCCACACGGCGCCGGGGGACTACAGTCACGCCCATCTCGACTCGCTTGAAACATCTATCCCTTCGCGTAAGTGCCTGCCAATGAGAGTGAGGCTTCGCCAAGTGTTCGTGAGACACAATTCGCATTGTTCAAAATGACGGCAAAGCTGGGCGATGGTCATCGAAACAGATTTTGATTTTGCCATTCGTGCATTGGGATCCGGCACAAGAAGGCTTGCTGCTTTAGGCGCTGTTTCAATATCTGGAATCTGATCGAGCGTTCCGATTTGCCTCCGTCGATCGATTTTCTTTCCGTCAGATATTTTCTCTCACCAGCGAAATTGCCAAATGTCCGAGTGCTTCAAGCGATTTTGTCGTATGATGCTCCCATCTTGCATGATGTTTTCCGGCTGCGGTTGCAGGCAGAGATATCGTCTCCCAAAGAAGACGAGGGGAAGGGAAGCCTCAGTTCAGAAGGATCCATCTGGCATCAAACTTCGAGAAGGTTGCTGCTACGTTTTCGGGTCAAAACCTCTGCCGGGCAACGGCTCAAGCCATCCCAGACCGCTGAGCCTCTTTCCGCTCGCGCAAGCGACTCTAATCAGAAAGCAAGCGCAATATTTTGAATAGAATAAAAGTGAATGGTTTGCCAGATATTTTGGTATGTCATCGACAGGAGGAAGTCAGAAGTCGCGACTATACCATAATGAGACCAAACTCGTTCCACTCTGAAGTGCTCCGTACGCTGCTATTGCAGAGGAAAATCGCCACTCTGGATGAACTCAAACAGGCTCTGGGCACCTCGTCCACCATGACGGTCTTCCGCAAACTCAAGGTGCTCGACTACCTCACCAGCTACTCTCATCGCGGCCGCTACTATACGTTGCGGGAGATCGCCCAATTCGACGAGCAGGGACTCTGGTCTCATAAGGGCGTACGCTTCTCCCGCTTCGGCACTCTGCTGGCCACCGCTGAAGCGCTGGTCAATCGTTCACCGCTCGGGTATTTCGCCGAAGACGTGGCGCGCCTGCTCGATGTCGACATGCAGGATGCATTGCGTCAACTGACAGGGAAACGCCGGGTCTGCCGCCAAATCGTCTCCGGAAGGTACCTTTACACCGCCGTAGATCGCACCAGACAGCAGGCGCAACTCCGTGCCCGGCGCCCGGTCCAAGCACTGCCCCTTGTGATCGACGCTGGCCGCCTGGAGGTCTCTGTGGATGAACTCAAGACTGCGATCCTGCTGTTCTACAGCTTGCTTGACGAACAACAGCGGCGCCTCTATGCCGGGCTTGAGGCGCTCAAACTGGGGCGCAGTGGCGATCGTCAGCTGGCAGAATTGCTCGACCTCGATCCCCATACGGTGGCTCGCGGACGTCACGAGTTGATGAACCAGGATGTGGAAGTGGAACGGGCACGCAGGATCGGCGGAGGCCGGAAACCGGTGGAAAAAAACTCCCGAAATAGTCCAGGCCATCGAAACGATTCTTGAACACGACACCGCAGGTGATCCGATGACCCGGTGTGAAGTGGACGCGGAAGACCACCGAGATGATTGCCCAGATTCTTGTCAAGCAGGGCATTTCTGTCTCTCCCAATACCGTGGCTCGCCTGCTCGACGAGATGGACTTTTCCCTGCGTGTCAATCGCAAATCGATTGCCAGCAACTCCAGCCCTTATCGCGATCAGCAGTTTCAACTCATCGCCTCGCTGCGTACCCGCTTTGAACGTCAGGGCCTGCCCATCATCAGTGTGGATTCGAAAAAGCGGGAGATGATCGGCAACTTCAAGCAGGCCGGCTCCAAATAGGACCGCACGCCGGTCAAGGTCAACGATCACGATTTTCTCTCCGATGCCGACGGCGTGGCTCTCCCCTATGGGATCTACGACCCGGTGCTCAACCGCGGCATGGTTTCCGTCGGCATCTCCCATGACACCTCCACATTTGCCGCTCATTCGATCGCCACATGGTGGAAACGAGAAGGTTCTGTGCACTATCCGAATGCCTCCCGGCTGCTCGTCCTGGCCGATTCCGGCGGCAGCAACAGCTCGAACCGATGGGCCTGGAAAACCCAGATCCAAACCCAGTTATCGAACGTCTTCTCTCTCGACGTGACCGTGGCCCACTATCCAAGCGGCGCTTCCAGATGGAATCCCATTGAACATCGCATGTTCTCAGAGATCAGCAAGAACTGGGCGGCTGAGCCACTGGTCCGTTACGAAAAAGTGATCAAGTTCATCCGCACTACCAGCACAAAAACCGGTCTGCTCGTCAATGCCTATCTCGATCGGGCCCACTATCCAACAGGTATCAAACCCGACCCGGAACAGATCTCAGCCCTCCGCCTTAAACATGGAAAGATACTTCCCAAATGGAACTACACCATCTCCCCGAATCTGTGAAACTATTTTTGCATGGACGCTTAGGTCCGAAAAAAAACACAACTCGGAATAAGAGTGATATAGACTCCTCTGTATCCCGATGCCGCGCTGAAGTTTCCTGTTGCCGCTGATTCGCTTGGCGGCGAGCGAGCAAAGCCAAAGGCGGCCAAGTCTCGAAGAGAAGCAGGTCAACAATGTTAATTCCGTCTAGGCCGGATCCGACTGTGAAGAGTCACACTTAACCGGAAGACCGCAGGTCGACATGTCAGTTCACCTGCAACGGGCGACAAGTTCAATCTCAAGATTTAGCACCAACCAGCAACAAGAGATCGCGCGAACGGCAGTCCTCCGGCAGGGCTGCTCCCCGTCCGGTTCTCCCTGACCACAGAGCTTAATGGCGCTACGGTACGGCCCTATCCAAATATTGAGTCTGGTGGCCGGCATGCACGCCTAGCCAAACGGACGAAATGCCGGCTTCGAGTTGCCGGAGCGGGGGACAGCAATGACTCCATGGGACCTGAAATCGCGAACGTGCTCAAGCACTGCGGGAGCGGCTCGCGCAACGCCTTCACGAAACCTCGGCCGTATAGAGAAGCACAGGTTCTGAACCACAACCCGGCAGCACTGGCCCGTACACCGGGCAGAAGAGGATGAGTATGCCTAGTTACACGCTCACTTACAACACGCAGTTAACCGAGGATTTCATCCACGCCGAATCGATTCTGGCCTCGTCGACCGCAGCGAATCCGATTGCTACATTTCTGAACTCGAGCAATCAATCGGAGGCATTAGTCATTCACGACGATGGAGAGCTCTGTCATTTGCAGCGCGAGCCGCTTAGCAACTCCGGCTGGAATATCATCGGCATCGGCGCTCGGGTCGCTACGATCAGTGCGGCAAACAGCGGGAACGTCTGGATAACGACCTACGACCAGAACATCTGGATGAGCAATGCCGGCCATTGGAACCTGATCCAGAATCTGCCGGGCGGCAACCAGCAGATCTCAGTCCTGACCGACGGGACCATATACGGAACGGCGCAACAAAACGGGCAATACGTCCTTTACGCTTACGACCCGGCCAGTGCCTCGTTCGTGCAGCAGCAATTGGTTCTGTATTCAAGCTCGCCCGTCGGAAGTACGGGCAATCTCTGGTCGCTCGACGATAACAGCGCGATTGTGGCAACTGACGGGGTGGAAGGGTGGACCGTGTTCCAGAGCCAGCCCAGCAACACGCCGGTGCAGATGTTTGTTTCGGCCGACCAAGCCGTCTGGGCCCTTTGCGATTCCAACACGCTCTATACGCTAGACAGCGACGGCATCGATTGGGACCAATTGAAGGTGCCGGAGGACATGTTGGGCTTCGCGCCCGTGAATGCCAATCAATTCTACGCGTTGAGTAGGGCCCAAAGCGACGCGACCACACTTTACTCCTGTGACGGCAACGGCAACAACACTTCCGTCCCGCAGCCTACCGGACGTCCCCTGAACGGGATTTCAGTCGGGATGGACGGGAGCCTATGGGGTCTCGACACGATCGGAACCGTGTGGCGCTATGCCGACAGCACATGGATCCGGCAGATCCAGCCAACGGATCTTTCGGGTACAACCGGTGGGCTGAGCGTGAGCGAAGTTGTCACGGGCCGGCACGCGATGGGCCAACAGTATGCGTTTTACGTGATTGACGGCGACCTGTACTGGTCGGTATTCCAGGAGCAGGAAGGCGTGTTTGGAGGTTACTGGACGCCAAGGGCCTCGGTGTATTCGGGAATCAGCAACATCGGGGTGGTCAACGACCCCACGGCCGATTCGAACCTGATGGTCTATGGGCTTAACTCAAATGGCGACTTCGTCCTGGTGCAGAACGTACAAGGAACCTGGACTGCCGGCGAGCATTCGATGAAGACCTCGCTATCAGGCCCGCAGCAATACTTTAACTGTGGGGGGCAGTGGGTCACGTGCGCCGTTGTAAACGGAGAACTGGTGATAGGCGCGCCGGCGGACAAGCTTGCCAAAGTGGACGGGCTGCCGACGCTTGCGTCGGTGATTCCATTCGCCACGAATCCTCAGGGCATTTCGGCCTCACTCCTTGCTGTGCTCGACACCAGCGGCCAGATCTGGACCGTAACGACCGACCTCAAAACATTTAATGTCCAGCAGTTGAGTGACTCCAGCAGCGATCCCATCGGAACGATTACCGGTGCCACCGGCATGATCGCAACGGCCAGCTCCGGCGCGCGGATTTACGCACGAGACGTCAACAATTCGCTTTGGGTGATCCGGCAGGTTAGCGAAGCTCAAGGTACACCGCCTCAATTCGGCTGGAGCCAATTCCATCCTCTTGGCGATGAGTGCGCGGTACTGGCGACGGGTTGCACGATGTCGGCGCCGAACGTGGCGAATACCCCGCCGGTGGATCTGTTCAGCCTCGATTCGGGTTATGAAGTAAACGTACTTTCCGAGGACGCCATCACAGGCGCGCTCACCGACGTTGTGACGTTGAAACCGGCCGGCACGAATGGGGATGCCGAATATGTCAGCCGCTATGTCAGTGAACTGACTGTTACCGACGATAACTCGTCGCCGCAGCCCGGCGTACAGATTTCGATTACGGCGGATCAGGCGACAGGCGTATGGGTGGGACAAACGCTGTACAACGTCACTCCCGATGAACCAGTGCAGCTGACCACCAACCAGGCGGGACAAATAACGTTCGCGTTCTTCGCAGGCGATCTTGACACACCGACGTTCTCGTTCAGCGCGCCGAACCTGGTAAACCCACCTGCGGTTTATCCGGCCCAGAACGTGAATGACTATCTCTCGGGAAGCGCTGCCGCGTTGCCCGGCCGCCCGCAGTTTGACTCAGCCGGGAATACGCTCTCTGCCGCCACGATGCAGCCCCTTCCGGATTGGGAGCCGAACTCGACCACAGCATTCGTGCAGCCCGCCTACTTGGGCAATACGGGGGCGGCAGCCAGTGCAATCACCAGCGCTTATACCGTGCCACTGAAAAGCGGGGGCCAGCCGGGTCAATGGTCGCCGGTTCGAGCCCCGTCGTCCCCGCCATTGCCAGCCTGCGGGTAAATCCGCGGACATCTGGTAGGAAAGTTGGTGGGTATAATTCTTTTGAAAGTGGGGTACGACCCAACTTTACGCTTTTGGAGGCGCACAGGTGTTCCTGGCCGCAATGCGGCGTCGGTGATTCTCAAAGAGTTTGGCGCCAGCCTTGAGGAGGTCGCGAAGAAAGCCTGAGGGGCATCGGTCCTCGTGAAAGCGACCTGCTCTTTTGTACTGTCAGGCTGCCCGGTTTTGTGCGAATCTGGAATGGCACGTCCGTACGTATTTCCCGCAGCGCTATAGGCCATGAGACAGTTTCTTTGGGTCAACGGTAAGGAGCAAGTGGTCGAGGTCGATCCTTCGACACCCTTGTTGTTCGTCCTCGCAGACGAACTTCATTTGAATGCGCCCCGGTTCGGATGCGGCATGGCGCAGTGTGGCGCTTGCACCGTGATCATAGGGTCGCAGGTCATTCGTTCGTGCGTCAAAGCGGTCGGCAGCGTCGCGAACTCTCCGATCACCACACTCGAGGGTCTGGGCACTATCGAGAACCCCCACCCGATTCAGAAGGCATTCCTCGAAGAAGGCGCTATGCAGTGCGGCTACTGCCTGAGCGGCGTGATCCTTACGGCAAAAGCATTACTCGATGACCGTCCCGGTGCGACCGATGAGGAGATCCGGGATGCTCTGGGTGGCGTGCTATGCCGCTGTTTTGCGCATACCCGAATGCTGCGTGCGATTCGGTGCTATCGAGACGCGAGGCGCGCATCATGATTTCCCGTCGCGAATTCCTGCACTGCGCCGGCGCATTGATTGTGAGCTTCCGCTCCGCGGGACCGAGTATGTTGCAACAGGAGCATGCACAGTTTGGAACCAATGCCTCACCTATCGATCCTGACAAGCTGGACTCATGGATCTCTGTGAACGCGGACGGGACCGTAACGGCCCATACAGGCAAATGCGATTTGGGTCAGGGGATCTTCACGGCGCAGACACAACTCATTGCCGAAGAGCTCTGCGTCCGACTTGAATACGTGAAGCTCGTGCAATGCGATACCGCAGTAACTCCGGATCAGGGTAGCACCTCCGGCAGCCAGTCCACGCCCACCAACTTCAACGTGCAGGACCTGGCACTGGCCGCAGCCACCGCGCGGGAAGCGCTGCTGAGCATGGCTGCCACGCATCTGGAAGAAGATGCACGCCAGCTCACGGCAAGGGACGGGGCGGTGACAGCATCGGACGGCCGGAGAGTCGCCTACGCCGAGCTCATTGGCGCCAAAAGGTTCAACCTGCCGATCGATCAACATGCGAGGCGCCGCTCTCCGACGGAGTGGACGGTGCTCGGCAAGGCGGTGCCGGGGCTTGATCACCCGGCGTTGGTGACCGGAACGTTCGAGTTTGTGCAGAACGTGCGGGTGCCCGGCATGCTGCACGGCCGCGTGGTGCGTCCTCCTGAGATGGGCGCAAAGCTGCTTTCGGTCGACGAAGCTTCCGTCCGCGACATCACCGGGCTTGCGAAAGTGGTTGTGCGAGGTGACTTCGTTGGTGTGGTCGCGCAGACACAGTTCGCTGCACTGCAGGCGGCGCGACAACTCGTGTGCCGATGGTCGCCGGGACCAGCTTTGCCGGCGCCAGAAACGTTCTTTGAACACCTGCAACAGCTGCCCTCACACGATGAACTACTGGTGGATTCCGGAGACATTCCCAGATCCATGGCAGGTGCGCATCGCGTACTACACGCTCGATACACCTATCCCTACCAGATGCATGGATCGGTGGGCAGTTCCTGCGCGGTCGCCGATGTACAGAAAGATCGTGCAACGGTGTGGTCGCCGACGCAATCGGTTTATCCTACGCGCAACTGCATTGCCATGCTGCTCAACCGGCCGCCAGAAAGCGTGCGTGTGATCTTCGTGCGCGGCTCCGGCTGCTACGGCTTGAATGGCGCGGATGCGGTCTCATTCGACTCGGCAGTCTTGTCGCAGGCAGTGAGCAGGCCGGTTCGGCTGCAATATACCCGGCAAGACGAAATGATGTGGGAGAATTTCGGCAATGCCTGCGTGATCGAACATCGCGCGGGCCTTGGTAAAGATGGCGATATCATTGCGTGGGACCGCGAAAACTGGGTAGCCAACCGAGGCAGCCGTCCCGGATATGACCGGCCGGGGAACGTCATTAGCGGGATGCTGCTCGGCTACGAGCCTGAATCCATGGAGCCCGTGCCGGCCAAGTCGCCAACCAAGAAGTTACACAACGGAAGCAATACCGTTCCAGAGTATGTCGCAGGCTGTGCTGGCGGAGCATGCAATGGCAGCGGTAGCGTACAAAGCGAGCGCGTGCTCACCCATACCGTCATATCGCCCTTCTACACCGGGCCATTGCGTTCGCCGCTGCGCATTCAGAACAATTTTGCGAATGAATGCTTCATGGATGAACTGGCTGCGGCCGCGCATGTAGACCCGGTGGAGTATAGGCTGCGCCATCTACGCAACGACCGTCTACGCGGAGTTGTAATGGCCGCGGCGAAGGCGGCGCAGTGGAAACCACTTTCCTCGCGCCTTGCAGCAGACAGCAATGAGGTCATGGGGCGCGGCTTTGCCTGTGTCGCATATGAAGGCGATAACGGATACGCTGCACTTGTCGCGGACGTAGCGGTTAACAGGACTACGGGCGTCGTGCGGCCGGTCAAACTCACTATCGCGGTCGACTGCGGTCCCATCTCGAACCCGGACGGCCTGCGCAATCAGGTAGAAGGGGGTCTTCTTCAAGGGGCTAGCCGCGCCTTGGTGGAGGAAGTGACGTGGGACGCGAAGCGCGTCACTTCGGTTGACTGGGAGGGCTATGCGAGCCTTCGTCTGGATTACGAGATTCCGGAGATCGAAGCAGTCTTCGTCGTGCCCGACAACGTAAAAGCGACCGGCGCTGGCGAGACCTCCATCACCGTGACGCCGGCCGCTCTGGGGAATGCTATCTTCAACGCGACCGGTGCTCGTCTGCGCCACCTGCCGTTCACTACCACGCGGATGCTGGCAGCGCTCAAAGCGGGACAACAAGCGAGGTCGGCATGAGGGCAATCGCATTTGTGCTACTCGCGGCTGCTGGGATCGAATTCGGCGCAATGACGCCGGATGCTGCTTCCGTGAGTGCCCCGGATCGCGCTCGTGGCGTCGCGGCATTTGAGGCCATCACGCCCGCTCTGCGGCATCCCCGATGCCTCGTCTGCCACTCGAGCGGGGACTATCCGCGCCAGGGCGACGATCTTCACGTGCACATCATGGACGTGCGCCGCGGCCCACATGGTGAGGGCGCTGCTCCCGTGCTTTGCAGCGCCTGCCATCAGGATCACAATCTTACCGGCCTGCATATGCCCCCAGGTGCACCGGACTGGCACCTGCCGTCACCGGACAATCCAATGATCTGGGAAGGCCTGACGGACAGCCAATTATGTCGGCTTTTGACGGATCTCGGTCGCAATGGTGGGCGGGGTGCGAAAGCAATCGAGCTTCACATGCACACATCGCTGGTGTTGTGGGGCTGGCATCCTGGCGAAGGACGCAAACCAGAGTCAATGCCGGAAAGCGCCTTCCTTAGGGAGGTGCATGTGTGGACAACTGCCGGTGCGCCTTGCCCGGAGCGCTGAGAAGCGCTCGCCGCCCCGCTCATTCACGAGCCACGTTGAGAGTCTGTGACGCAGGCTAAAAAGGCCAAACCTCTGATCGCTAGCGATGAAGACGCCGGCTTTGATTGCAACTCCGCGCAGCTGATCCTGCACGAAGGTTGAAGCAGAGATCGGCACCTTTCCTAATTTGGCGAGCAATGGGAATCGAAGTCGCCATGTTTGGGATATGGCGTCTGGACGTGCCACTGCTTCCGATATTTATCGAGCACTGTATGCAGCGGTACCGTGCTGTTGGAAGCGGCGGTTTTAGTTTTCCCTTCAGAGCCTTTTGCCCACCGCTTCGATACACTGATTTTCTCCTTGTCCACAGAATGTCGGACCAGCGCAGCGACAGAATCTGCGAAGAACGGAGGGCTGTTGCGGCGCATGTGAGCACGAGGGCAAAGTGCAGCGGATTTCCCGAAAGCGTGTCGAGAATAGCGAACGTTTGCCGAGGCGTGACCGATGATGGCCTTATAAGCGGTAGTTGACCGGCATTCGGTATGCTCGACGGGGTTCTTGTCGATATAGATGTGCCGGAGGCCAATTTTGTAGACCCGGAGCATGAGACCACGAATCTTGCTCACGATGGTCCATGCGAGGTTCTTATCGTTATGAAGGGCTACCAGCCCACGCTGAATATCGAAGGGCGCGATATCCGCGGCATGGTCAGAGCGGTCGGTCGGTCCCGCTAATCCCGCTTGACAACCGGTCTGCCGCCGTGTTTGATGGTCCCAACCGCTGACCGTCTCATTCGATGTTTCCGCCTGTCGCCTTGCAGGCCAGCGGCGTTTCTCTGAAGCGCGCGGAGACTTCGTCGCCGCCCAGACGAACACCGTCTGCAGCGGCTCCGTCTTAACCCCACAGAGCTTCGCCGACGAAGCCTTTGACGATTCTCCGGAGGGAACGATCGATGCAAACTTCTTTGTCGGGGCCATTGCAAAAGGCATCGCTTCTGGTTGCCGCTTTCTGCGCCGCGCTCGTCCTCCACGCGCAGACCGCGGATGAATTGATTGCCAAAAATATTGAGGCTAAAGGCGGCATGGCGCAGCTTAAGGCGATCACCACCCTGCGGAGTTCCGGAAGGATAGACACGCAGGGCCTGAAAATTGCGGCCGAGATGGAACAGAAGCCCGACTTCCTCGTCCGCATGTCGTTCACGGTGCAGGGCATGACGCAGACCCAGGCCTGGGACGGGTCGGAGGGTTGGCAGAACAACCCTTTTGCCGGGCGCCGCGACCCGGAGCGCCTCGGCGATGATGACGCCCGCGACCTCGTCGAGAGCTCCGACTTCTACGGGCCGCTCGTTGACTACAAAGAGAAAGGGTCTCGCGTGAATTACGTCGGCCACGCTCTCGTCGATGGCGACGATGCGCTGCTGCTCAAGGTGACGCTGAAGAACGGCGACGTGTTCAATTACTTCCTTGACCCCGATACTTATCTGGAAATCCGCACCGAACGGCTCATGTTCGTGCGCGGCAGCGTGCGCGAGACGTTCACGAACCTCGGCTCGTACAAGAAAGTGAACGGCGTGTATTTCCCCTTCGCCATTGAGACCGGCTCTCCACGCAGCCCAGGCAGCACAGTCAAGTTCACCATGACGAAGATCGAGGCGAACGTCCCGATCCCTGATAGCGATTTCAAAATGCCGGCCACCCCGCAGGCGCCGGCAAAGGACGCAGGCCCGAAGGGAGCTGGCCAATGAATCGCACCAGCCCGCTGCTGATCGCCATGTTGCTCTCCCTGCCTGTTTGCGCGCAAACCTCGTCTGCCCCATCGGTCCGCTTCGATTCCGGAACCATCTCCGGCATCCCCGCGCGCAACATTGGCTCCGCGCAAATGAGCGGCCGCATTGCGGCGGTCGCAGGCGTCAAAGAAGACGGCCGCACCACGCTCTACATTGGCTCGGCCAGCGGTGGTGTCTGGAAGTCCACCGACGGCGGCTCCAATTTCCGCCCCATCTTCGACCGGCAGAAGGTGCAGTCCATCGGCGCCATCGCCATCGATCCCTCAAATCCGAAGACGCTGTGGGTAGGAAGCGGAGAATCCTGGGAGCGCAACAGCGCCTCGATGGGCGATGGTGTTTATAAGTCCACCGATGGCGGCGACAACTGGACCAACGTCGGCCTGCCACAGTCGGAACGCATCTCGAAGATACTGGTCGACCCGACCAGTGGCTCGACCATCTATGTATGCGCCGTCGGCCATGCCTACGACGACAGTCCCGATCGTGGCGTCTATAAGACCACCGACGGCGGCCAGACCTGGCGCAAGGTGCTCGCTGGCGCCAACGGCTCCACGGGCTGCGGCATGCTGGCGATGAATGCCGCGGAGCCTGACGTGATCTACGCCACGATGTGGGACTATCGGCGCGCGGCGTGGACCTTCCGCTCCGGCGGCCCCGGCAGCGGCATCTTCAAATCGACGGACAAGGGCGAACACTGGACCGAGATCGACGCCTCCGGCGGCACGGGTCTGCCGGCCAAGCCCTGGGGGCGCATCGCCATCGGGGTCGCTCCGTCCAATCCGAAGGTCGTCTACGCCATGATCGAGAGCGCCGCCAGCGCCCTCTACCGCTCCAACGATGCGGGCAAGACCTGGCAGCGCGAGGACGCCAGCCAGTACATGGTGTGGCGTCCCTTTTATTTCGCCAACCTGATCGTCGATCCGAAGGACGAGAACAAAGTTTTCAAAGTCGACTTAGTCCTCCTGCTTAGCACCGACGGCGGCAAGAGCTTTCAGAGCACGGCTACCAGCGCGCACGGAGACTTTCATGACGTCTGGATTGCGCCGGATAATCCCAACCTCATCTTCACCGGCGATGATGGGGGGCTATGGCGCAGCCAGGACGGCGGCAGCGCGTGGGAGCACATGGTTAACCTGCCCATCGCGCAGTTCTATCATGTGAGCGTCGACAACGGCGATCCGTATCGCGTCTACGGCGGTCTGCAGGACAACAGCTCATGGGTCGGCGAATCAAGCTATCCCGGCGGCGTCGCCAACGCACAGTGGGAAAACATGTATAACAGCGACGGCTTCTGGATGTGGGCCGACCCGTCCGACCCCGACTATATCTATGCGGAGGCGCAGGGCGGAACCCTCGGCCGCGTCAATCGCTACTCCCACGAGACGCGCGCCATTGAGCCTTACGCGCAATACGGCGAGAAGAAGCTTCGCTTCAACTGGAACACGCCCGTCCAGATCAGCCCGACCGACAAGAGCACGCTCTACATCGGCGCGCAGTTCCTTTACCGCACGCGTAATCACGGACAGACATGGGACCGCATCTCGCCGGACCTCACAACCAATAACCCCGAGAAGCAGAAACAGGAAGAGTCCGGCGGCGTCACCATCGATAACTCCTCGGCGGAGATGAATAATACCATCTATACCATCAGCGAGTCGCCGAAGAGCGCGCAGACCGTCTGGGTCGGCACCGACGACGGTAACGTCCAGCTCACGCGGGACGGCGGCGCGCACTGGACCAACCTTACCGCAAATGTCCACGGCATTGCCCCGCAGCCCATCGTTTCCTGGGTTGAGGCCAGCCGCTTCTCTGCGTCGACGGCCTACGCCGCCTTCGACGAACACATGAACGGCGACCCCACGCCTCACGTCTTCAAAACCACTGACTATGGCAGGACGTGGCAGCCGCTCAACATGGATGGCAGCGGCGTGCGCGGCTATGCTCACGTGATCAAAGAAGACAATGTGAATCCGGACTTGCTCTTCCTCGGCACCGAATTCGGGCTGTGGGTCAGCATCGACGGCGGTGCGCGCTGGGCCCAGTACACGGGCAGCAACTTCCCCGACGTCGCGGTGCGCGACATCGTCGTCCATCCGCGCACCTCCGACCTGGTGCTTGCCACGCACGGCCGCGGCATTTGGATCATCGACGACATCTCGCCGTGGCGCACGCTCACACCTTCGCTAATGGCTGCGGACGCCACGTTCTTCCCCGCGACCCCGGTCATCCAGTACGTGCAGGCGTCCGGTGGATGGGCTGAGGGCGACAACGCCTTCCACGGGCAGGAGCGGCCGCAGGACGCAGCCATCACCTACTACCAGCGTATGCGCCACATCTACGGGGATCTGAAGCTCGAAATCCTCGACGAACAGGGCAATCTCGTCGACACCGTCACCAGCAGCAAGCATCGCGGCGTCAACCGCGCGACGTGGTCCATGCGCATGAAGCCGCCGCGCGTGCCCCCGGCCGCCAGCGTCTTGTTTCAGGCCGCGCAGGGCCCTCGCGTGCTGCCCGGTGTCTACACCGTGCGGCTAACCAAGAACGATCAGGTCTACACCACCAAACTCAGCATTGTCCTCGACCCGCGTGCGCCCTATACGCTCGCCGATCGCCAGGCCCAGCTGGCTCTGACCCTGAAGGTCGGCGAGCTGCTCAACCACATGAGCTGGGCGGTCGACGCGATCATCGCGGTGCGCAACGGCGCCCAGGAGGATGCTGCCAAGGTCGCCGCCACCGACAAGCTGCACGGCCAGCTCATCGCCCTTGCCCAGTCTGCCGACACCATTCGGAAGAAGATCGTCGCAACCAAAGAGGGCGGCGCGATCACCGGCGAGGAGCGCCTACGCGAGTACACGGGCGACCTCTATGGCGACGTTTCTCAGTACGAAGGCCGCCCGGCGGACGAGCAGATCGCCCGCGCCGCGGTTCTTCGCCACCAGCTCGACGATGTCGTCCAGGAGTTCAACGACCTCGCCGCAAAGCAGCTGCCGGACATCAACCGTCAGCTCACTGACAGGCACCTGCAGACCATCGAAGTGATCAACGAGAAGCAGTGGCAAGAGGCCGCCGCGGAGACTACCTCAGCGAATGCCATTCGTGCCGTCTACGCCCGCCAGGCCGACCGCGACGCGGACGAGTAACCCTCAACCTGGCACGGCTCGGCCTCGGGCTTTGTTCCAGGCCTGCGCGCTTGCTGAAGGCGATTCAGACTTGAGGTCTTGCTCGCCGCGAGCCGTTCACCCGGCGTCCGGTAATCGGCGGTTGCGGGATGAAGGCTTCCACAAGGTTGGTTGCTCCGGACAGCTACCGGGCGGAGAATCTCGGGGTTGCCGAGCTCTCCCTCGATCCAGCGTCACGGGGAGTGGCCTCTGCTGCCAGCCCGCTCCACGCAAGCCGGTGGAAGAGTAATCAACGTCATCGTCGTTGAATCGATCGAAGAGAGCGCTGAGCTTGCGCTCTTCGCCGGGACGGTCTGCGAGCAGCCAGGAAATTTGCTCCGCAAGCATCGTTTCTGCCCAGTCATTCCAAAATCTATCCCTCTGATCGCCGCCGCATTCAATCCTCTCCGCCGCGCAACTGGGCGCCGATACTGGCAGGTTCCGCTATGAGCTGTGAGGTCCAGCTGGAGTGCTTGCTCTTTCGGCGCGCGGCATGACGCGCGTGTTTCTTTGCTTGAATCCGGGCAGGATGGAGGGGGGCGATCACAGCTTCAGGGTTCCTGGCAATGACCATTAAGAATGCCCGAACGGGAGCCTCCGGGGTATTGCGGGGATAGCAACCGGAGGTCAAGAGCCGCACCACCTTCCAGCAACTTTGCGGCCAAGCGCCAAGCCGGGGCCTGGCAACTCCTGCATGCTCGAGAATGCCGACACGCAGTTGAGACTGCGCTCACCGCGGCGTTGAATAGCTCGATCTTCCTGAGGCGCCGCTGCAAGGATGCCTTTCAACACCCCTGGAAATCTGGCTTCGAGGTCCTTGCACCGAAGCCGGTTCATCATGATCGCTCGCTGCGTCTGTGAAACGATAACGCCACTCTATCGCGGGATACGAAAATGGCGCGAGCGAGAGGATTTCGGCGTATCGATCCCGAACATTCCGCACGTCTTCTTACCTGCATCATCAAGCTGTCGGACGATCTCCAGGCGCATGAAGTCGGCCAACGAGTGATGCACCTCCATCAAGGAGAGTTCATTGCCGCTGTTTGCCTTCATCCGATTGATCAACCCCATCTCACATGGTTCGATCATACTCGAACAATAAAAGAGTCGGAAATAGCATCATGCCCATCTGTTGTGTAGTTCGAGTTTTATCGAACATACATCATTGAGAGCCTATGAAAAGCTGGCAACTCGAAAGAGGAGGACGAGAGAGCCTTCATCTCGTCGACATCAGCGAACCGAAACCAGGACCGGACCAGATTCTGGTGCGAACCAAGGCGGTATCACTGAACTATCGTGACAAACTCATGATGGAGGACAGATATTTGCACCCCGTCGTGTACCCTTTGGTGCCTGGATCGGAACTGGCGGGCGAAGTGGTCGCGGTCGGCTCTGGGGTATCTCGATTTAAGGCGGGCGACCAGGTGGTTTCCATCTTCCGACCGAAGTGGCTCCGTGGCGTGCCTTCGAGCGAGGCGACCCGCGAAACCCTTGGTGGTCCACTTCCGGGCGTGCTTGCCGAATATGTCCTGCTCTCTGAACAAGGTGCGCTCACCTACCCCGATTATTTGACACCGGCAGAGGCGTCAACGCTGCCGGTGGCTGCGGTAACTGCATGGGTGGCATTGCTCACACACGGCAACCTGAATCCTGGAGAGACAGTTCTGCTTCAGGGAAGCGGCGGTGTCTCGCTGTTCGCTCTGCAATTGGCGGTCGCGCATGGCGCTCGCGTGTTAATAACTTCCAGAAGCCCAGCCAAGATTGCGCGCCTGAAACAATTGGGAGCCGCACAGGTCATCGATACGAGTACGAACGCAGCCTGGGATGAGGCCGTACTCCGGCTCACCGATGGCCGGGGTGCGGACCATATCGTTGACGTCATCGGAGGGGACGCTGTAGCTCTGTCCATTCAGGCAGCAGCGTGGGGAGGACATGTTGCTTTGATCGGCATTATGGATCATCCGACCGCGACGATTTCGATTCCAGCCGTGATGGTCAAACATTTGCGGCTTCATGGCGTTAGCCTCGGCTCGCGAAGCGATATGGAGCAATTGCTGGCATTCTTTGAAAATCATCGACTTTCGCCGATCATCGATGCCAGATACAGCTTCGACCAACTGCCCGATGCCCTTGATCACCTCGATCGCGGTCCATTTGGCAAGCTCGTCGTAGAAATCAATTGAGCGGATCTCCGGCCTTTAGCGTTTAGGCGGCTTGAGCACAGGCTCCAGGTAGCGCACCAGCATTTGATTCAAGGCGTCGATTGTTCGTGACCGGTCAGATGTTTTGCGGCCTGCCAAGGCTGGCAGGAAACCTATCAAGGCGGTCAGGACAATTTCTGCGCTCCAGAGAGCGTCGAGCTTATCGAGTTTGGGATTTCTTGTACTTAGCAGCTCGGAGACGTTATCGATGAAGGTTTGAACGAGGAGGCGCTTTTGTTCGACGGTGCTCTCCGAAAGAGGAGCCTCTGCGTATAGAGTACGAAATGCAGGATGCTTCCGATGAAACTCGATCACGACTCCGGTGACCTGCCGGATGGCCTCTTCCAAAGGCGCTGAGGCAAGTTTCTGTATGTCAGCAGCTCGCTCCTCTTTCGCCAGATCCATCGCGTAACGGGCCACGAGCGCATCGGCGATCGCTTCCTTGTTTGGAAAGAACTGATACAGCGTTGCCGGGGAAACCTTCCCTTCAGCAGCAATGGCGTTCGTGGTGGCGGCGTGGTAACCAAGCTCTCCGAAGACGCGGCCCGCCGCATCGAGCAGGCTTGCCACACGGCGGTCTCCCCGAGCGTTTCGCTTTCGATCTGGGGCAAAAACTGACATGTCTTGATGTTCTCACATTTTCCAAGTAAATACTTGCATCCTTTCTAAAATACAAGTATCTACTTGTATATCGCCGGGGTCGATGCTCCCGAGGAGGCAGGCAATGAGCAAGTTGAATGCAGAACAGCAGGGAACCGCGGTCGTTCCCGGCGTTTCGCCGGGAATTGCCTCCGACACGGCAAGACGCCTGGTCGAATCGGGTTTCTTCGCACGTCGAAATCCGTCCAGGCATTTTCTGCTTGTCAGCATGTGCGCGGCGACTTTGGCAATCCCTCTTGCGGGATGTAAGTCAGCAGCAGACAAGAAACCGTCTTCACCGGCGGCAGTAGAAGTTGCCGCGGTCGAGCCCAAGCCGATTCGTCTGTCCGACGAATTCAACGGCCGCGTCGCATCCATCAATTCCGTAGATGTGCGGGCCAGGGTGACAGGCTACGTGGATGAGGTTGCCTATCGAGAGGGAGACAGCGTAAAGCGCGGCGACTTGCTGTTCGTCATTGATCCACGACCTTTCCGCGATGCTCTCGACAGTGCAAAGGCAAACCTGGAACGAGAGAAGGCAGCGGCGGCATTTGCGAATATTCAGGAGAAAAGAGCGCAAAGGCTGAATGCTTCCGAGGCGATTTCGCAGGAAGAATATCAGAATCGTGACTCCGATCTGTCTCAAAGCACTGCTCGCGTGCATGAGGCAGAATCTGCGGTCGCAACTGCAGAACTCAATCTATCCTTTACCGAAGTGCGATCCCCCATTGATGGACGGACCAGTCGAGCCCAGCTCACGCGTGGAAATCTTGCCCAAGCTGATCAAACGGTGCTAACCACGGTCGTGTCACAAGATCCCACCTATGTGTACTTCGACTGCGATGAGCAGAGTTATTTGCGTTTCCAGGAAAGAGTACATCGCGCAAGCGGAGTGAGTTCGGCGAACCCCGTGCGTGTCGAGCTGGCGAATGAGACCGGCTTTCCTCATGTCGGCCGGATTGATTTTCTTGATAACGAGCTCAATCCATCGACCGGAACAATTCGTGCCCGCGTCGTCCTTCCCAATCCTGACCATCTTTTCGCCCCAGGCCTCTATGCGCGCGTTCAGCTTGAAAGCACCGGCTTCGTGCAGGCGCTCCTGGTGGATGACAAAGCGATTCTTACCGATCAGGACCAGAAGTATGTATACGTGGTCGGCCCCGGGAATGTGGCGCAGCGCAAAGATGTCCGAACCGGCGGCATGGCAGACGGCCTGCGTGTGATTCAATCCGGTCTTGCCCCAGGAGACAAAGTGATCGTGAGCGGATTGCAACAGATCTACGTCGCCGGTTCGCCTGTGACTCCCACTCAAGTCGCAATGGGATCTGTAACTGCCAGCGGTACCTCCACTCCCTCTCTGGAAGCGCGCAAGTAAGGAGCAGACAGATCATGGATTTCTCAAAATTCTTTATTGACCGCCCGATCTTCGCAATCGTCCTATCCATCATCATCTTCGCTCTCGGATTGATTGCCATTCCCATGCTTCCATCCGGGGAATATCCCGAAGTCGTCCCCCCGAGTGTGATCGTCCATGCTACTTATCCCGGCGCAAACCCGAAGGAAATAGCGGACTCTGTCGCTGAGCCTCTCGAAGAGGCGATTAACGGTGTCGAAGGCATTATGTACATGAAGTCTGTCGCCGGCTCCGATGGCAGCCTTCAGGTCGTGGTCACCTTTCGGCCTGGGGTCGATCCCGATACTGCAGCGGTGCGCGTGCAAAACAGGGTCAGCGAGGCACTGTCGCGATTGCCCGATGAGGTGCGCCAGTTCGGCGTAACCACCCAGAAACAATCTCCCACGCCGCTCATGTACGTGAGCTTGTATTCTCCCGACAATCGTTTCGACTCATTGTACCTGCGTAACTACGCGGTCCTGCATATTAGGGACGAGTTGTCGCGCCTACCCGGTATTGGTGATGTCCAGATGATAGGTTCCGGCGATTATGCAATGCGTCTTTGGCTCGACCCGAACCAACTCGCCTCGCGCGGTCTTACCGCCGCCGACGTAGTCAATGCTGTGCGCGAGCAGAACGTCCAAGTGTCGGCAGGCCAACTCGGCGCTGAGCCCTCGCCGAACACAACCGACTTTCTGATCTCGCTCAACGTGCAAGGCCGCCTGCGCACTGCGCAGGAGTTTGGCGACATCGTGCTCAAAGATGGTGCGGACGGCCAGATCGTGCATCTCCGCGATGTGGCGCGGGTGGAACTCGGCTCCAGCGACTACACCATGGATATGTACTCCGACACCCAGAAAGCTGTAGCGATCGGGATATTTCTTACCCCGGGCGCCAACGCTTTAGGGGTCGCCAATACGGTGTATACACGGATGCACGAGTTGTCTCGAGACTTCCCTGCGGGCGTGGCCTACAAGCCAATCTGGGACCCAACCGTGTTCGTGCGCGAATCGATCCGTGCGGTTGAGCATACTCTGATCGAGGCCGTGGTGCTGGTGGTGCTGGTAGTGATTCTGTTCCTGCAGACCTGGCGCGCCTCCATCATTCCGCTTATTGCGGTGCCAGTCTCTGTGGTTGGCACATTTGCGTGGCTGTATCTATTGGGTTACTCGATTAACACGCTGACACTGTTTGGCCTGGTACTTGCGATCGGCATTGTCGTCGACGACGCGATCGTTGTAGTCGAGAATGTCGAGCGCAATATCCAGGAGGGCTTGAGTCCGCGTGACGCTGCCCATCAGGCGATGAGAGAAGTATCCGGTCCCATCGTTGCGATCGCGCTGGTGCTGTGCGCGGTTTTCGTGCCTATGGCATTTCTTTCCGGCGTCACTGGTCAGTTCTACAGGCAGTTCGCGGTAACCATCGCGATCTCGACCGTAATATCTGCGGTCAATTCGCTCACTTTGTCTCCAGCGCTTGCGGCAAAGTTACTCAGAGGACACGATGCGCCCAAAGATGTGCTGGCGCGCGGCATCGAGCGCACGTTTGGCTGGTTGTTTCGCCCGTTTAATCGCTTCTTTGAGCGTAGTTCGGAGAACTATCACGGTACGGTGGGGCGCACACTACGGCACCGGGGGGGAGTGTTCGCGGCATATGCGGTTTTGCTGGCCGCGACCGCACTGTTGTTCAACAAAGTGCCCGGGGGATTCATTCCAACCCAGGACAAACTTTATCTTTTCTCCGGAGCCAAGCTGCCTGAAGGTGCTTCGCACGCCCGTACCGACGCGGTGACACGCAGAATGATCGCGGTGGCGCACAGTGTGGATGGTGTCGATATGGTGGCCTCCCTCTCCGGCTTTAGCGCTCTGCAGCAGGTCAATACGCCCAATCTTACGGTCGCCTACGTCATCCTCAAGCCGTTCGACGAGCGCCGTCGCAGTGCAGCGGAGATCGACAAAGAACTGAACGCCAAGTTTGCGAACATCAAGGAAGGCTTCACCTACGCGTTGATGCCGCCACCCATTCAGGGGCTCGGCAACGGCTCGGGCTATTCGCTTTATCTGGAAGATCGAGCTGGCCTCGGCTATGGTGCCCTGCAGAACGCGTTGAGCACGTTCCAGAGCGCCGTTGCACAAACACCGGGGATGACCTTTCCCGTCAGTTCCTACCAGGCCAACATCCCACAACTCGAAGTCAAGGTGGATCGGGCTAAGGCTAAGGCGCAAGGAGTTGCGTTGGTTGATCTATTTGACACCCTGCAGACCTATCTTGGTTCGGTCTATATCAACGACTTCAATATATTCGGACGCGTCTACCGGGTGATGGCGCAGGCGGATACAACCGATCGCCAGCGAGTGGAGGACATCGGCAATCTACGTGTGCGCAATGCGCGCGGCGAGATGGTGCCTATAGGCTCGATCGTCACGGTCGCACCGAGCTATGGACCCGATCCTGTCATGCGTTATAACGGCTACCCGGCTGCCGATCTCATCGGCGATTCCGATCCTAAAATACTGTCATCCGGACAGGTGGTCGCCAAACTGACGGAGATCGCCCACCGAGTGCTGCCCCGTGGCATCGTGCTCGAGTGGACAGACTTGAGCTATCAGCAGGTGACACAGAGCCATGCAGCCGCGGTGGTATTTCCACTTGCTGTAATGCTGGCCTTTCTTGTGCTCGCCGCTCTTTATGAGAGCTGGACGCTGCCGCTTGCAGTCATTTTGATTGTGCCCGTCTGCATGTGCGCGGCCCTTCTTGGCGTGTGGCTCACAGGTCGCGACAACAATGTGTTCGTACAGGTGGGCTTAGTGGTCTTGATGGGCCTGGCATGCAAGAACGCAATCCTTATCGTCGAGTTCGCTCGAGAGTTAGAGCTTCGGGGCAAAAGCATCGTCGAAGCTGCGCTCGAAGCCTGTCGCATGCGTCTGCGTCCGATTGTGATGACGTCGATCGCTTTTATCGGCGGTTCGATCCCTCTGCTCCTGGGGCACGGCGCCGGCAGCGAGGTTCGCGCCGCGACCGGTATCACAGTCTTCTCCGGGATGCTGGGTGTGACATTGTTTGGTCTCTTTCTGACACCTGTGTTCTATGTGGCCCTGCGTACATGGACGACAAAAGAGTTTCGCGAAGAGTGGGAAGAGGCTCGCGAAGAACTGGAGGAGAGCAATGCTTAATCGCAAATCAATTCTGGCGACAGTGCTCTCTGTCGGGCTTACCGCATGTTCCGTTGGACCTCGTTACAAACAGCCAACGCTCGTACTTCCGCAGCAGTTTACTGGCCCCGATACAGCAACCGTTGACGTTAGTCCCCATGCCGACGCGAGCGATTCAGAGTTCTGGCATAGGTTCAATGACCCAGAACTCAGCTCGCTTGTGCAGCGCGCGCTTACCGCGAATAACGATCTGCGCACCGCGTTGGCCCATTACGACAGTGCCAATGCCTTATTGCGTGAAGCAAAATTCGACCGCTATCCCACGGTAACGATGAGCACAAGCGTGGGAAGACAGAAGTTCGGCGAATTCCAGGCGTTTGGCTATCCGCGGAATAATCGCTTTTTCAACCCAGAAGTCAATGCAAGTTGGGAACTCGATTTTTTTGGACGCGTTCGTCACAACATAGAAGCGCAACGCCAGCTTGCTCTTGCTGATGCGAGTAGCCTTGCTGCGATACAGGTCACCGTAGTTGGAGAAGTCGCGGGCGCTTATATAGATCTCCGTGGACGGCAGGAGCTTCTTCGGATAGCTCGGGAGAATGTTAAGAATGAGCAGGAGACGGTACGGCTGGTTGATGCGGCTTACTCAGCCGGCAGAGGGACAGAGTTCGATACGGCGAGAGCACGCGCGCTTCTCGAGACCACGACCTCGCGTATTCCAGAGCTGCTCTCCACGATCGCGCTCGATCAACATCGCCTTGCTGTATTGTGCGGACTTGCTCCAGATGCCTTCCTCTCTCAGCTTGAAGTGGCAAGGCCACTACCCGACCTTCCGGATCGTATCGATCCCGGAACACCGGCCGATCTTATACGCCGTCGCCCCGACGTAAGCGCGTCGGAGGAACGCCTGCATGCCGCGACAGAACGAACAGGTATTGCCACCGCTGACCTTTTCCCGCGTGTCAACTTCGCGGGGCTTGTTGGATTCAACGAACTTCATGGGGATACACCGTTTGACGGAATCAGTGCTGTGAACCTGGCGACACTGAATATCGATTGGTCCTTTCTTGACCGAGGAAGAGTTCGCGCTCGAATCGCGGGAAGCCGAGCCGATGGCGATGCGCAGCTTGCCCAGTACCAGCAAACGGTTCTCCTGGCTCTCGAGGACGTTGAGAACGCTCTTGTGAGCTATGCGAGGTCGCAGGACCGTGACGTTCAACTCCAGCTCGCTGCCAAGGATAGTAAACGTGCAGCCGATCTTGCCAGTGTTCGTTTCAAGAATGGAGCGACCGGTTTACTGGACCTGCTGGACGCGCAGAGAGTTGAGCTGCAGGCCGAAGATGCCTATGCGGAAAGCCACTCCAGCAGCGCCCTCTCTGCCGTTCTACTGTACAAATCGCTTGCTGGCGGATGGCCGCAAATTCTTCCTCCGGCCGCGAGAGGCCGAAGACCCTGAAACATACGCGCTCATTAATGAAGAGAGTGATGGAGTCATGAGGGGTGCTCGTCTGTGAATACGGCTGCTGGTCCGCGTTCAGTGGGCAATGGTCAGCTTGATCTTAGGGGCCGCGCAAAATTAGTTTCACTGATTCGGAGCAATGGCGTAATTCCAAATCGGAAGTATTTTGCTGCGGGTAGGGCGTACGTCGGAGATTTCTTCCTTGTTGGGTTTGACACCGGTTGGATCGTTGGCTCGATTCAGATAGGCATTCACGAGCAGACCAGTTTGTGTTTTGGTGCTGCGGATGAACTTCAGCATTGTTTCGTAACTTACCGGAGGCTCAGCCGCCCAGTTCTTCTGATTTCG
This sequence comes from Occallatibacter sp., assembly GCA_036519195.1. Lineage (GTDB taxonomy): Bacteria > Acidobacteriota > Terriglobia > Terriglobales > Acidobacteriaceae > Telmatobacter. The sequence continues at coordinate 57,430 of DATDLS010000012.1, forward strand.
GAGAACAATCGATGTTCAATAGGATTCCATTTGAAGGCCCCGCTGGGATAGTGCGCCACGGTCACGGTCAGGGAGAAAGCGTTAGATAGCTGGGTTTGGATTTCGGTTTTTCAAGTCCAGCGATTGTAGCTGTTGCTGCCGCCGGCATCAGCCTGTATGAGGAGTCGGGAGGCATTCCGATAGTGTACAGATCCTTCGCGTTTCCAGCAGCAAGCGATTGAATGAGCGGCAAAGGCCGAAGTGTCATGGGAGAAGCCGACCGAAACCATGCCGCGGTTGACGACCGGGTCATAGATCCCGTAGGGGAGAGCCACACTGTCGACATCGGAGAGGAAATCATGATCGTTGACCGCAACCGGCGCGCGGTCCCATTTGGCGCCGGCCTGCTTGACGTTGCCGATCATTCCGCGCTTTGTCGAATCCACGCTGACGATGGGCAGGCCTTGGCGCTCAAAGCGGGTGCGCAGCGACCCAATGTATTGAAACTGCTGATTGCGATCGCGGCTGGAGTTGCTGGCAATCGACTTGCGATGGACACGCAACGATAGGCCATCTGGTAGAGCAGGCGAGCTATGGTGTTGGGGCTAACCGACATGCCCTGATCCTCAAGAATCCAGGCAATCTTCGCGGTCGTCTTCCGCATCCACTTCAAGCCAATCATGGGATCGCCCGCTGTGTCATGTCGGAGAACAGTTTCGATTGCCTTGATTATTTCGGGCGTTTTTTCACCGATTTCCGGTCTCCCCCGATCCTGCGTGTACGTTCCACCTCGACATCCTGGGCCAGCAGCTCATGACGTCCGCGGGCCACAGTATGGGAATCGAGGTCGAAGAATTCGGCAAGCTGGCGATCGCCGCCCCGCCCTTAGTCTGAGCGCATCGAGTCCGGCATACAAGCGACGCTGTTGCTCGTCAAGCAGGCTGTAGAACAGCAGGATCGCGGCTTTGAGTTCAGCCACCGGGATCTCCAGGCGGGCCGCGCCGACTAGCGCGGGTAGCGCTTCGACCGAGCGCCGGGCTCCAGGTTGCGCCTGCTGTCGGGCGCGATCTACGGCGGTGTAGAGGTACTTTCCGGAGATGACCTGGCGAGAAACCCGGCGCTGCTCGGTCAGTTGATGCAGTGCATCCTGCACCTCGACATTGAGGGCGCGCGCCATTTCTTCGGCGGAATGCCCGCGCGGTGAACGGTTGCCCAACGCTTCGGCGGTGGCCAGCAGAGTGCCGAAGCGGGAGAAGTGAATGCCGGCATGGGAGCAAAGCCCGGGCACGTCGAATTCGGAGATCTCCCGCAGCGTATAGTAGCGGCCACGATGAGAGTAGCTGGTCAGGTAGTCGAGGGTCTTCGGTTTGCGGAAGACAGTCACCGTGACCGATGTGACCAAGGCCAGTGTAAGCTCGTCGAGAGTAGCGATGTTCTTCCGCAACAGCAGCGCCAAAGTCGAACTTCCTCCTATTCGGTACTACAACAAAAAGTTGGCCGCATCATCCTCGTTGAGTCTATTCTCATTGTGCCATTTTTACTGATCAGGCTGGCTTACACTGTTAGGAAACACGGCGAGACGGCGGATGGAGTATGACATAAAACCGATATTTCGATAACAGTTATTTATGAGCGGAGACTTAGTCGCCGGCCGTCTCACGCCGTTCCCGTAGCCTGTTCAATTCGACGCAAGGACCATCTTCGCCTCAGCGTACGTTGCGTTCCGTTTCTTGAAGTGTCCCCAATCAGACCGACGCTACCTTGAACACGCATCGGCGGAGGGCGGCCGAAATGAGAGAAAAAAGGTTTACACAGTCCGGGAGGTTACCGCGTTGACGGGTTTCTTCAACACCCCCGCCCCCCCTAAATCGCCTCTGTGTCCAGCGCCGGTGCGTCCTTCCGTCTCCTCTGAAGCCAATTAAGGAAGTAAGTCAAGGCCGCATAACGTGTTCAGTTTAGCTCAGTGTCCATTCCTTTGAATGGCATATGATCTCGTTTGACTGCTCATCAGTGCGTTTACGGAGATGGAGGCCGCTTTCCCGAAAATCTCATCTCTGCAAAGCTTCCGGTATCAGATGGCAGAGTTGTGTCGGAACAAAAGCGACAAGGCAAATGCAAGGGTCTGGCTGCAAAAGGTCCTAGACAATGAAGCGGGAGTGCAATCGTTCTACACCGTGGCGGCCAAGGCTAGACTTGACAATTGGCGAAAACTGTACTCAGGTCCCATCAGGAAAGACAACGATTCTTCTCGATGCCGGGCCTCCCCTCAGCCCCGACAGCAAGTCCGTAGACCTCTCGCGCCTGTTGGGTGCATGCGTGTTCATTGCGCGGCACCCGAGTCAAACCAAAGCCGGATGGCCCAACCTTTTACGAAGTTGACAAACGTGAGCACCAATCATTTGAGGAGGCGATATGAGGATGACAGAGCAAGAGAGCCGCTTGCACATGCTGCGCCAAGAGGCGATATTCGTGCGTGCCAATGCACGCCTGACGACCGACATAGAGCGCGCGGCCGGTGCCAAGACCGCGGCCGATGTGGAGGCGCGTATACTGGCATGCGCAACGGGTGCGCCTGTGATGCCGGGAGACACGGTTGACTGTCGTCCGGTAGTGGAGATGGACTACGACTATGACGGCGAGAACAGAAGCTATCGCTGGCATGCGCTCGGTGTAGACTTGGCATACGCGGGCGTCGGTGCCATGGTGTGTCTGGCCGCGCTCGGGATGTTCCTGTGGAGCCACGGCCACGGCCACGCCATGTTCGCAGCACTGAAAGCGTGGCTGTGAAGGATCTTAAGAACTTGCGCAGCCTGGAGAGCTGAAAACGCCTCCCCGTCAGGTTGCCGAGCGAACGTTACGAGGGATAGAAGATGGAATCGACCTTACGCGAGCTACCGCTGCAAGGAAAAGTCCAAAAGCGAATCGTCCGTCTCGCTGCGCGGGGAAATGCCGCAAGTGGTTGCTGCCAGCGAAAGCACGCCACAGTCCTGCCAAAATGGCCCCATTTTTCGCTGCCACCGACATCCGGGGAGCAAGAGCACGCAATAATGCAGAGCAGGCCGCTGTATTTACCGGGGGATTTACAGCGGGTCGAATGGAAACCGGCGTTTGCTTAGACGCCTTGCCGGTTATGAGAAGCCGCTGTACACGCTAGCGTTCAATCCCATTCTTAGCCCTCTTCTTTTCGATAGAAGGTGTGTTTCTGTGGCTCGGATTTGGAATCATGTCTTCGAAAATGTTCATCGAGAGGTTGAGGGCAAATAACTTTACCTTCTCCCAATCTTGCCATTTATGTTCGAGTGATTTGAAGTTTGCAAGGTTGGTGTCTTTAAGGTCGTACGGCAACGGTGTTGCAAGCTGCGTAATAAGCTGTTGAGTTGGTGATTCACCATTTGGCTGCGGGTAAAGCCTATCGAAAGGTTTCAGTGCCGCTACGGCTCTTTTGACGCCGAGATGCTCGGCTAACGCGAGAAAGTCGATGTAATCGCGCGTGGCATTCCGTTGCAAAATGAGTGCAGCCTTGATGCGCAAAATTTCCTCTTCAGAGGGAAGAGTAATCTTCTGCCCGCCAACCTCTTTTACAACGGTTTCAAGAGGCTCAGAGCGTATGAGGTTACGAATGCCTGTTTCAATGCCGTCAAGGCTTCCGAGAATTTGTACAGGCCGCATAATCCGGGCGGTCTTCCATCCACTGACAGATTCAAGTTGTTCCAGAATTTCATCGAAGTGCTCTTTGACACCTGGAACAATATGGTCAGCATCAGTAGACATACGATGCTTTGCATAGATAGCAGAGGCGGTGCCGCCGACAAGAACGGCACCGGGAAATATTTGTTGAAGATGAGAGGCAGCAGAAAGCACGTCCTCCCACTCAGGCAGCTTGTAAGATCTTTTCTGCATAGTGCTCCCAAAAACGATGACGTTGTGCATAGGGGTTTTGCACGCGAGCTGCGCACACCATACGGATAGTGCGCGCGATTTCAGGGTTGCGTCGTGCGGCAACACCCAACACTGCCCAATCTTGCCACTTGCCGCGCTCGATCATATCGTCGATGGACATAGCGGAAAAATCTACAACCTTGAGATGCCGATGCTGCATAGTCTGCTCTGCCTGAGTGTCCGGATACCTGTTCCTAGCACCGCAAGCCGGGCAAGGTCGGTAGCGCTCGCGCGCAGAGAGCAATTTGCGACAGCCCTTACACGGGAGCTCGATCCGCTTGCGGAGTGCAGCGGGCTGCTTGGAGCGTCTGCGTTTTGCAGCTTCCCGCTGCAAGAGGTCATCGGGAATACTGCTCAAATCCCAGCTCTTCGCGTACTTAATCATTCTCGCTCCACCGCCTTACGAATTGTAGCACATTGCAGCAATGTAACGAGTAATTCGGGGGGGGCTGAACAGGGTGTTTTTGTCCCTACTGATAACCCTAACAAAACTTGAGGAGTGGGGATTCCCTCTGAACAACGGTTTACGGGCTTGCTATGCTCAGGGGAGTTTATCCCAGAGAGGCGCGGTTGAACCTTCACGAGATCGTTGTGCAGCCGGTTCGTTCGAGCGAGGAGCCGCGCTATCAGGAACTAATGCGGCAGCACCATTACCTGGGCGCATTGCCGAAGATCAGCGAGACAGTCTGGTATGTGGCCAGTTGGCAGGAGCAGTGGGTTGCATTGCTGAGCTTTTCGGCCTCTGCGCTGAAGTGTGGAGCGCGCGATGGCTGGATCGGCTGGGATCTGCGCCATCGTTATAGCCGCCTGAAGCTGATCGTCAACAACAGCCGTTTTCTCATTCTGCCAAATCTCGTTTTTGCGCTTAGGACAGGTTTAACGCACTTTATTGTCCGTTTTCCGAAGCGACCCCATCTTAGCGCACATAAATTTCCCATTCTTGAAGTGTCCCCCGATGGCGTCCTGAATGCCTTACGTGGTCGAGGCCTTACGCGCAAGCCAGCCACGGTTAAATTTGCGCCGGATAGGGCGCTGGATTGTTGGGATCGCGCCGAAGGTGCACACCCTAGCTCAGCCCTATCGGGCTGGGAAAATGATCGGCGAAGGATGGTCTCAACGGGCATGAGGTCGACCGTCCGGGTTGTGATTAGCCGCGAAGAAAGCCAAGAAAAAAGAGCGGGCCGGTGTTTCTTCCGGCGAACCCTGTTGAGAGCGCATAGTTAGTTGTGCCGCGGGACGCGGAGCGGGTTTGTGTAGCTTGGCAGGCCCGGACGCCTCCGACGAAGCTTATTCAGGCCCCGCTCTCACGCTTTTTGAGGACGTGCATCAATTACGCATGCTGAGCCTGCAACTTCACGAAGGAACTTTCGCATTCTACCGTGTTTTCGGAGGGGCTCTTCTATACTGGATTTGCCCTCGGGTCCTGGGATAAGGGGCGAAACAGAGGAAGGAATTACATCGACTCCGGCGTCATAGACTGCCGTTACGAATCGCTTCGTGAACTCCAATTGCACATCGAACGACGAGAGGAAATATAGATGGTTGTCAACGGATGCATAGCCCTGGTGACTGGAGCCAACCGCGGGCTCGGAAAAGTATTCGTGGAGGCTCTGCTTGCCGCGGACGCTAGTAGAGTTTACGCAGGCGCTCGGCAGCCGTTCCAGCCTATCGACGCTCGCGTGATTCCGCTCAAACTGGATATCACATCGCCGAATGAGGTCCATGCCGCCGCCGAAAGATGTCAGGACGTCAACATCCTGATTAACAATGCAGGCATCATGTTGAACTCGCCAATGCTTTCCGGAAACTCTGCGGATGCGCTCAGGCGAGAAATGGACGTAAATGTCTTCGGCACGCTCGCTATGATCCAAGCCTTCGCGCCGATTCTTGCAAAAAATGGCGGTGGGGCAATCGCCAACATGCTATCCGTTGTCAGTTGGTTCACCCTGCCTATCAATGCGACGTACTGTGCATCCAAGCATGCTGCTCTGGCTGTAACTGATGCCGCGCGAATTCAACTTCGGTCGCAGGGTACCCACGTGCTTGCTATCTACGCTGGCTTTATCGACACGGAGATGGCATCAGAACTTGCGCAGCCTGGAGAGCTGAAAACGCCTCCCCGTCAGGTTGCCGAGCGAACGTTACGAGGGATAGAAGATGGAATCGACCATGTAAGGGCCGACCAACGGTCCGAGGAAGTCTGGGACTCGGTACGCAACGACCCTGAAGGGCTCGAACGCGCAATGCAGAAAGTCTGGGATCAGCGCCAACAATAGCAGCTCGGTCCGTGAATGTTTTGTTCTGAGCGACTCCGCACCTGACACATCGGGGTTGATCGGGCACGTCTCATAAGTGGTTTTTCGCGTGGAAAACTTACATTCTGTTATGGTTAAGCAGCCAGGAGAAGCATTTGTGGTGTGGAAAGGACTCGCGGTCGGTTTTGGTTTGAATCGACGCCGGATTTCAGGCTGCATCCTTTAGTCCAGTCGACCGGGTCAGGACATACGCAGCAACGAGAGCCGCGGCAAAGCCAGATGCTGCACCCACCCCAAGCGCCCAGCGCGGGCCGAAACGGTTTGCCACCCAACCGACAATAGGCGCTCCTATGGGAGTACCTCCTAGTGCGACGGCGAGGCGAAGCGCCATGACTCGGCCTCGCATGGCGGGCTCAGTCGAGAGTTGCATCATGCTGTTGGTTGTGTTGGTAACGGTCAGAGCCGCAACACCAATGACCACGAGAGCAGCGGCGAACCACCAGTAACCGGGAGCCAGCGCGGCCAGAGTGCAGCCGATCCCGAAGACCGCTGAGCCTGTCAGCAAGGACCCAAGCTTTGGCTTGTCGCGACCGGCGGCGAGCAGCGCCCCGGAGATCGTGCCGACCGCCATGATTGAGGACAGCAGCCCGAAGCCGCGCGCATCGGTGTGGAAGACCTTGACCGCCATCGTCGAAGTGAAGATGGGGAAGTTGAGGCCGAACGTTCCAATCAAAAACAGCATGACCAAGACCGCTCGGAGGTCTTTGCGGCCCCAGACATAGCGAAATCCTTCTAGAAATCCTCCCGCGGTGCGTCGTGCCCTCGTGTTTGGATACAGTTCGGACGCGCGGAAAAACGACATGGAGATCAGAACCGCGGCGAACGACAGTCCGTTGAGCACAAACGCCCAGCCAGTTCCCACCTTTGCAATGACCACACCGGCGACCGCCGGACCAACCATACGGGCGGCATTGAAAGAAGTCGAGTTGAGGGCGACTGCATTCGCCAAGTGCTCATCTCCTACCAACTCCGCCACGAACGTCTGGCGCACGGGAGCATCCAGAGCCGCCGCAGAACCAAACAAGAACGCAAACACGTAGACGTGCCAGAGTCGGACGTTACCCGCAACCGTAAGAATGCCCAACGCCAATGCCAGGACGCCCATCATCGCCTGGGTGCTCATCAGGAGTTTTCGCTGGTTGAAATGGTCCGCGGCAAACCCGGACAAGGGCAACAGAAGAAGCTGTGGTCCGAACTGAAGGGCCATGACGATGCCCACAGCGGAGGCATCGTGGTGTGTCAGTTGCGTGAGTACGAGCCAATCCTGAGCGACACGCTGCATCCACGTGCCGATGTTGGAAACCAGAGCGCCGGCTGTCCACACTCGATAGTTGAAGATGTTCAAAGCGCGGAAAGTGCCGGCTGCTGGATTCTTCATGAACGCTCCGGAGCGTTGCCCCCATTGAACTGACCGAAGTGCCGGGCCATCTGAAGACAGATCAGCAGCGCACCAACCCCAAAGGCGAGGACATCGACTGTTGATCTCAGCTCAAAGCTGCCTACACGCACGACGAGAAGGTATCCGACGACGGCGTTCGAGAAGCCCCACAGCACATTGACCGTCGATGAGGAAAACCCCTGGCCGGGAGGCTTTGCGAAGGGACTCTGGAAAGCTCGTCCCATCATTCCACTGACAAGGTGCGGGACAGCGTTGGCCAGAAAGACTCCTCCGAAGAAGTACGAAATGAGATGAAGCCAGTTCATATTCAGGCGCTCCTTGCATTCACCAGGGTGATGTTTTCCTGGGTTGTGCCCGTCTCGCAAGGCGGGGAAAGACATGTGCGAGGCTGTACGCGTGGGCTTCGGGCCTCAGGTCAGTCATGGTGTCCGTGGCCAGAGTAACGTTGAATCCCGCCGCATATGCCTGCGCACTGTGGGCTCTACATCGGTGCCAGTGGCGACGCTATTAATGACAACTTGCGTTACACCGTGCGCCCTGAGCCGGGCTTCAAGATCGGTACTGGCAAAGGCGCCCCATGCTCGCTTGGTTACCGCGATGTCGCTGGGCTGCCGGCCGAGTTTCGGGGAGAAGGTCGGTCCATCGCTTCGGATAGATTCGCTTGCGCGGTTGCTCGATGCGGCCCGGAGCACCTCCGGCCACATTGATCAGGACCAGGGCCAGGTGTAGCCTGCGGAACACTTCAAGCAAGGTTTGCGTGCGTTTGGTGACCTCGGCGAGCGGAGGGATGAACGGCGAATCAACGAGACCTTTCTGAAGATCAACCACAATCAGGGCGGTTTTGGGGCCAACTGTTGTCACAGGCACGAGTGTCTTCTCCTTGGAAACGATGTTTGTAGGGGGGGGGGCAGAATGGGCGCAGGAAAACCTCAATCTTCAACGAGCCGTGCGAGTAATTCGAGAACAGCCGCGAGATTCTCCTGTTCTTGAACAGAGAGCTTCTCCTGGATCCTGGTTGTGAGCCAGTCCTGTCTTGCCGCGCGGCCCTCCTTAAGAAACTTCTCGCATTTCCGGGAGAGGGACATCAAGGTCTGCCGCCCGTCGTCCGGGTCTGGAGAGCCACTGACCAATCCGGATTCCAGTAACGAGGTGATGATGGCGCTCATGGACTGAGGGCGCATACCTTCGGCTCGAGCCAAACTCGATACCGCGGCAGGCCCGTCTTTCTCAAGACGAAGCAGGACAGAAACTTGGGAAGGGGGCAAATCGCTCCGCCCGCCGTGTTCGCGCAGCTTCCGCTTGAATTTGCCAAGGGTCGCCCGAAGTTCCGCTGCAAGTGCAGAGGCCCGCTCTATTTGAGAACGACTTGCGCCATCATTCATGGAGTCCATTATGGCATATATACAGGTTATCTGTACAGCTGAACTGTATATCATGAACGTGCTTAGAGTCTGGGAGGCACTCGGGGTGGCATTCAGGATCAGTCGCGATAAAAGCACCAGGTTTCCGCAATTCACGTATTGAGGGCAGGCCATCTCAATACGTGCATCACCACCGCGCTCATCCACCGTTGATTACTTCCGGGAGGTCAATCAGAGTCGCAACGACGGTTATCCACCGGCGTGGGCACAGTGGTACCCGGGTTTTGAATCTTCGTCGATTCGAGTGGCAATGGCAAGGCGAAAGCGATCGCATGTTTTTTGGAATCATCGGACCATTTTCCTCGCTCTGCGAGGCAGAAAATCCTAAGGCGGCCCGAAGGCGGTCTTGATGTTGAGAAGAGCGACAGGGATCGCCTTCATGGATGATGCTGTCGACCTGGGTGCAGTCGCAGTCCACCTCAATACGACGATCAGCCGGTCGTTAACCTGGAGGAATCTGTTGGCTTGAATGCGGGAGCAGAATCTACGTAGATTCTTAGCCGGACCGGATGGCTGGGTTCATTGGCTGCAGAGAAGACATCTTTCGCTGCAATCCTCTTGCCTGGCTTCCCTCAATACAGAATGCTATCTAGAATGAGCTTTGAGAGCTCGCAACCAAAGAGATCCAATGAACAGATGAAAACCTGGCGCGAAGCGACGGCTCTTCTTGGGCTAGGGTGGAGAGGGCAAACAATCTAAAAACGCCCAATGCGTCACGCCGGAGAAGCGGAGTTTTACGATGTCGAAGCAGAAAGACCCCTTAGCGAAGGCCAAAAATGTGCCGATCCGCGTCAACGGCTACGCCATTGTCTACTCACTGGCTGCCATCCTGGCACTGATTACGGCAAACGAGTGCAGTTCCATCGCCCATCTCCCCTCGCTGGTCTATGGCCTCGTGCTGTGGGGTTGGTGGGCCATCATTGCAATTGCCCTGTGGAAGCTCAGTTTGCGGGGGACGTCTGCGTCAACCTTCTCTGTGAAAGTGACCTTGATTCATCTGCCTGCTGCCATGGTTCTTGCCGCGATCCATCTTCTGCTTTTGTGGAGCCTCGGCTTTACTCGATTGGGCTGGCAGGGAGATCAAACCCCGCTGTCGGTCGGCCGTTATCTCTTCAACGTAAACCGCTATGGCATCGAAATCTTGATTTACGGCTTTGTATTCGGGATGACCGGAGTGATTCAGAACCAGATTCGGGCGCAGCGGGAAGCCATGAAGTCGCTCGAGCTCGAAAGGCAACTCTCCGCCGCGCAGCTGCGCGCATTACAAATGCAGCTGGAGCCCCACTTTCTGTTTAATACGCTGAATGCCATCACGACTCTGGTTGAACTCGGCAGACAGGAGCAGGCCGTGGAGATGCTCGGCCACCTGAACACGATTCTCAAGAGCACATTGAAAAGAACGGCGCCGGAGAAGGTGCCGCTGTCGCTGGAACTGGAGATTGTGGAGAACTATCTCGCCATTGAACAGGTTCGATTCGCCGATCGCCTGCGTATCGAAATCACGGTCGAGCCCAGCGCTCTTGACAGCCTGGTGCCATGCTTTCTGCTTCAGCCGATCGTTGAGAATGCAATCCGCCACGGGATTGCGCATTGCGAGAGCAATGGGCTGGTGGTGGCTACAGCGCGGCGGGATGGCGATGTTCTCCGGCTCAGCGTGCGTGATAGCGGCGCTGGGATGAATGGCCAATCAAAGACGGGCAATGGAATTGGCCTCAAGAATACACGAGAGCGGCTTGCTCATTTCTACCAGGGGGCGTTCGACATGAAGGCCCTGCCTTTGCCCATGGGCGGCTTCGAGGTCGCGATCGCGATCCCGTACGAACGAGGCTGAAAGATGCTCAAAGCCCTGATTGCCGACGACGAGCCATTGGCGCGCGAACGCCTGCGATTCCTGCTGTCTGCGGACGACGAGATCGCGATTGCCGGTGAATGCCGGAATGGCAGGGAAGTGATCACGGCGCTCCGCGAGAATCGCTACGACGTACTCTTTCTTGACATCCAAATGCCGGGTGGCAGCGGCATCGAGATCGTCGAGCAGATCGGTCCTGCAAACATGCCTGTTACGGTTTTTGTAACTGCGCATAACCACTACGCTGTAAAGGCGTTCGAAGTGCACGCGCTCGATTACCTGACAAAGCCCGTAGAGCCGGAACGGTTGAAGGCTGCGCTTGCCCGCATCAAGGAAAGAATTGCCCTTCAGGCTGCGCTGCTCACGCAGGAGCAGCTCAAAGCGGTTCTTGAATCTCTGAAGGACCGAGATGCAGCGCAACCGGAATATCTCCGGCGGTTGGTTGTGCCCAACGGAGCCAAGGATTCCTTTGTGAACGTCGACGAAATCGATTGGGTTGAGGCCGCGGATTACTACTCATGTCTTCACGTCGGCGGACGGAAACTGATGCTGCGCGAAACCATCAAGCAGCTTGCCGGCACGCTCGATCCCCGGAAGTTTGTCCGGGTCCACCGCTGCGCCATCGTGAACGTTGACCGGGTGCGAGAGATCCTCCGCGAGGGCCGCAACGAGGGCTGGGTTCTTCTTGCCAGCGGAAACCGCGTCAAGATGAGCAAAGCAGGCTGGCAGAATCTGCTCGCCGCCAGCCGCTCCTATTGACATCCTCCCCTTCCTAACCCGGCGTAGCCGGAACCAGAAGGTGGGTTTTATGCTGGGGCATGGACATCGAACTTCTTACAGAGCGATATGCGTCAGAATGCCGGTGTGCTGAGCTGCTGGGATCGGGTACTGGTCTTCGGAACGCTGCCGAAGGTCTGCTTTGCGGCCGGAATGACCACCTGTCTTAACGAGCGCCAGGTGCGGATCTTCGACTGCCCGCGTTTCGCCGAGCCGTTCCGCGACCAGTTGCGCGAGAACGCCGATCGGCTGGCGGCTGAGGCCGGCATCGAGATCGAGTTCATCCGCAAGGGAAACTTCTGCAAGGAGGGGCGGGTGAAGCAAGTGCTCACCCGGCGTGGCGAGCATCCTGGCTGGTAGCGATTTTGTCGGCCATGGAGCCCTGCTCGAGCTATAAGCCCGGACACGACAAGCAAACGGGCAGGACCTTTCTCAAGCCGGACAGTGGCGAGAGCCTGCACTACTCCTTCTACTTCATGGACAAGGAACTGGGCCTGCGCCAGGTGCGGGTGCCAACCTGGTTTTGATTCTTAAGGAGGTCAATCCAGAATCCAAACGTGAGTTCGGCGATGACCCTTCCAGGCCTGGGTGCGGCCGTTGGTGTCGCTGGGGCAGTCCCCCTGGCTTTCGCTTTAACGAGCTGGTCATTCCAGTGCGGTCAACGCGGCACGACGGGGGGGGCTCAAAGGCGCCCCGTCATACCAGTTCGGCGTTCCATTCGATGCCGGCCAGATCACGCGTGCGCATTGGGTGGCCTGTGCTTGGCCGCCTTCCTCTTCATCCTGGCGGCAGCCCGGGCGTCGTTCTCGCGCATCAGTTTCACCCATTCGGTGGTGGATATTGTCCGTCGAGAATGAGAATGTCCGAGGTAGTACAGGCCAGCGACGGCCAGGACAGCGAGTCCACCAAAACCGATCACGATATAGGGCATCGAGTCATCCTCCTGGGTAGACGAGAGCGCGTGCAATCGGATTGAGATCCTGTGACGGTGATTCGACACAGAGATTCGCTCTGCTTCAATTGTAGCCCCGCCATCCATTTCTGATTGAACGCTAAAATTGACCCATACCTCCTATCTCATCATCCTGAATGTCGATCACGAGCATCTGCAGAAGCACTGTACCGGTCCACATTGGCCCGTTATGGCGCCTGTACGTCAGAAAGAGGGCTTCCCAGACCATACGTACTCCATCTTTGTGCAAGTGCGCGATTTACCGCCAGACACAGAAGATAAGAACGGCAGGCTGACGAATGCCCATGCAAGACCGTGCCGGGGGGGAGGACGGACATCTCTGCCGGGATCCATGCGGACCCGTCCCTGGAGACCTACTCCTCGTGCTTCTTTTGGGAGGTGCCAGGACGGCCGCCATGGATCCACTCAAGCCCCCTTGGAAATTGCACTACGATCTCGCTTTCCGGCTTGGCCCGAAGCGCCTTCAATTCCGCTCTCTGCGCCGCTTCCCCTGCGGTTGGCATGTCTCGCCGATATCATGCGAATTCCTTCGATATCGGTCCTGTTCGCGCACGGTATGGGCCGCCGTCAGCATCAGGACACGCTCGACAACTCCTCTCGTCAGCCATCGCTCTTCGCCATTTTCGATACGGTCTCGCTCTACGTGAGCATAAGGGTCGGCAAAGACGCGAGCCGCCGTCTGAAAGCTCACGCCGAGCTTTCGGAAGTTCCTGGCCGCTTTGGCGGGGTCCCATTCAAAGCGCGTTTTCAAACATTTGTGTTCCTGCATTTTCGTAGTTTTGTTCTGCCTCCTTCGGCACTTCGCTGTTCGGCGAAGTGCCGAAGGTGACTAGCCGCAATGTCGCTCCCCAAACAGTTTTCGCCAACTGAGCGGATACTGATGGAGGAATAGATCACATTCCGCGGATATTTGAATTGTGCGCGGAGGTAAAAAGGCCAGTGTCAAGGGTCAGGACCGCGTAGCGGCGTCGCAGCCGCCCAGACAGACAGTCTTTTCGACACAATCTGTCGCATCCTATAACATGGTTTGTCTCCGATGTGCTGATTCAGGAAAACGGACACACCGCAAAACGGAAATAGCCGAACAAAACCCTCATCCGTCTTACGAGATCGATTTGTCCGGGTTGCTCGCTTCTGAATCAGCCTTGGTCCATTTGGAACACTGGATTTGCGTCCGGAGTAGATCGCAGTGCATCTATGAGGAAATATGATTGAAGGCCTTGTTATGCGGCACAATTTTTCGGAGGCATTTGCATCGAGAAGACCTAGCTAGGGCCATGTGAGATCCACCGGTCAATGCCCGGATCACATGGCCCTAGACAACTCTTCGCGCCTCCAGAGCGGAGGCATACTACGTCGCCGCTTCAGTTTGAGGTTGCCTCTGAATTTCTTACCGTCGGTTTCGTTGCTGGGCATCCGTGAATACCGAAACACATCCGGGAAGGGTTCCGCAAAGTGGATTCGGATTTTCGATCGGCACAAATATCTCGTTATTGACTGGGTTTGTCGTCACCGAATGGGCGTCGGTCCCCGTGGGAAAGTTTTCGATCCATTCATTCGTGTCGGCGTCAATGACGCCAAGCACCGGAGACGCTGTGGTTGCGGTCGGGCTCGTGAAAAAGTCGCGTGCTCCCAAGTAATAGTGATGATCGGCAGGGTTGTACGCGCCAAAGTCTACACCGCCCACTTGAGTGAGATTGGCCAGAATTGCCCCCGTGCTTCCATTGATCACATAGGTGCGCGGCGCGAACTGAACCGGATCTGGGGCCGGGAACCCTGGGTCGCAGGTGACCAGAACATTCTCCCCAGGCCCCTGCGCCATCCCGGACGGCATGCAGTTGTTCAATCCCGAAAACACCTTCGTCACCTTCCCCGTCACTGGATCCATCACAGCGACAGCGCCCGCGGTCAAATCCGATCCAACCTCCGGAATGCTAATCAAAAACTTGTTCGTTCGGGAGTTATACAAGACACTGCCGATACCGCCCTGCGAGGTGTCGGGTGTGCCGTTCGTCCCATCAAACGTCACCTTCTTCAAAATCTTGAATGTCCTGCTACTAATCAGAGTGACGAAGGCGGGCATTGAGTCGCCATTTGAAACGGCAACAACTTGATCAACCGGGTCATAGTCCATCTCGTCGGCTCGAAATTCGCCGCCTGTTTGGACTTCGGCGATCTCCGGCGGCGAAGAAAGACTTGCGCCAAGGTCAAATACCCTTACTGTACTCGGGTAGTCTCCTGCAAAGAGGTAGTGACCGGCTACCACATTCCCGTCGGGACCCGAGTGGGGACTGTCGATGCCTGCGCCGGCGAAAACGGCCGGAGTTTCGCCCACCTTCCTGTTGGTGAGTGCATCAATGATGGCGACGGATTTCGACGAGCGGCTTGACACAAATAGCATCTGTAATTTGGTATCGACGCGAGCCTGGTCGAAATTGACAAAGGGGTTCTCGTTGGAAGCTCCGGGAACACCTATCGCCCCAATGGGGACGACATGGGAGCGGCGGTCGCGATTCAAATCCGAGTCCGCCGTTTGGCTCAGGGCTGGTTGACACAAAACACGGCCAATGGCCGCCATAGAAACGAGCACGACGAGAAGCTTTCTCATGAGTCCTCCTTCAATTTCTATCTGGTTGGGGATAGCCCAATTGCGAACGCTTTGCGGGCCTGGGCTCAGGTATACCCACATCAACTCAACGCTTGGTTAATGCAGGCCTACATTCATGTTAATGTTCGTTGGTTCCAACATGACTGGTCGTTCTCTGCCATGGCCCTATGTCCACAAAGCTTAGAACAAGTCGATCCGCAAACGTTTGATGCACGGCCTCCGGCCACCACTGAAGTTCCTCTACGCACGGCCATTGAACCAGAGTTGTCTGGTGATGCTTCGATCCAATTCGCTTCCGCAGGCACCCTCAATAAGGTTTGGTCTTCGTCCGGAGTGAGCGAGCGAAGTGAACTAATCTCAGCCAAAAGAACGAACGTGACAGTTTGAAAGATCAGCAAGAAAATCATGAAGGCCACGAAGTGCCATAACCGCTCAGTTCCTTTACTAAACATTGCAGGCATTCGTACTTGCCGAGATGCGATACCAATGCTAACTAAAAGCTACGTCGATTGGGGGCAAGTTCAACTTCAAAGCACGCAAACGGCATTCGCCTCACTAAACGCGCGATTCGACTACCTTCTCGCTCTGCGCACGTTCGACTATGCGCGTGGGCAAGTCGCTCCAGAGCGTAGCGCCGCCTCAGAGGTGAGTAGGGAAGTATCGCTTTGGGACGCGGTGGGCAAACTAAGCTCAGAATGGACATGGGCAAGAGTTATCTGGAAACGAGCCCCCTCCCCTGGGCTGCTGTGCAAATGGATCTCAGTATTGTGTTCTGCTGCAATCCAAGCGGCAAGACTGAGGCCGAGCCCCGAACCACGTTGATGCTTACTTCTATCTCCCTGAATCCTATAAAACCTTTCGAAGACTCGTCTCTGCTGATCGAGCGGTATCCCGATGCCCGTGTCTTGTAACGCAAGGACGACCTTATCGCCTCGTGATTCGGCAATCACCGCGATTCTGCCGCCCCGCTGCGTAAACTTACATGCATTGTCCAACCAGATGTTAAGCAACCTTTGCAAGGAAGTGGCATCCCCTAGCACGATGAGCGGACTGGATCCGAAACAATCATCGCCTTCTCGTCGCAGGTCGATTCCCAGGTGCGTTGTTATCGGATGCCATTCTTCAAGAGTCCTTTGGATTACGGATTCAAGATTGACAGCGGAAAGGTGGAGCCTGTCTGAGCCGGATTCTGCGCGAGCAAGTGTCAGGAGACTGTCGATAAGAGTGGTCATATCGATCGTCGTCTCTTGCAAGTGTTGAAGCGTATCGGTGTGTTCATCAGCTGAACGCGGACGAAGCAAAGCAATATCAATCTCTGTGCGCAAGCGCGCGAGCGGTGTTCGCAGTTCGTGCGAGGCGTTGGCGGTAAAGTCTCGCACGCTACGAAACCCGGCATCGATGCGAGCCAGCATACTATTCAGCGTGACCGAGAGTTCGGAAAGCTCGTCGTTCGCGGCGGAAACCGGCAGTCGTTGGTCAAGATTCTTGTCGCTGATGCGCCGGGCTTCGGTTGCGATCAGGGCTACCGGTGTGAGTGCTTTTCGGCTCATGATGTGACCGGCGAAAATCGCAGCAATCAGCACCGCGGGTGTCAGAAGAAGCAGACCCAATCCAAAGTGTTGCAGCAAGACCTGTTGCTTATTGATGGAGGCGCCTGTTTCGACTGTATAGTTCCGTTCGCTGATGCTGACCAAAGATATGAGCGCACAGACGTGACGGGTACCCTGTGTAAAATCGATGATGCTGCCCTTGGATAGGGCGCGGGATAGGGGAAGGGAATCCCCCAACGCGACCATCCGCGTCGATCGGTAGACCCAATGACCATCCTGGTCCTGAATCTGAAGCCATTTGCCGTCATCGCGGTAATGATAGATCGCGTCAAATCGCTGTTGTGTCCCCGCTGAGCCCAGCGGTGTCCCAAACTGCTGAAGCTGCATACGGACATCGTCGATTCTTTCCCGGAGATCCTGTCGCGTAGTGGTATCTATTGTGCGCCGAAGCATCCACCAGCTTGTGCAACTGAGCAGTAGGGCGGCGGTGGCAAACATGACCGAGTACCACAGAGTCAGGCGAAGACGGATGGGAAGTTGCCGAATCATCAGGACCTGGCTCCAGCGAGTTGGGCTTCAGGTGAGCCCATGTTGAGGCGGTATCCGATACCGCGCACTGTAACAATCATCTTGAAGGAGCGATGCGCATCAAGCTTGCCGCGAAGCGAGTTTACAAGGACGTCCAGAGAGTTTGCAGGGCCAACATGAGTACCCCATACAGCCTCCATGAGTGCCTGCCTCTCAATGATCCCGCCCGCCTTTTGATGTAACGCCTTAAGCAGAAGAAACTCACTGCGGGTGAGCTGGATTGACACATTCTCACGATGAACCATGAGACGGGCCGAATCCAGAAGGAGCTGCCCGTCGCGGTATCGCGGTAATATCCGCCCGAGGATGTCGAGCCGAGCGAGCATCTCTCGGAAGGAAAAGGGTTTCGTCAGATAGTCATCGGCACCGAAGTCGAAGCCTCGAAGAATGTCTTCCTCGCTATCCCGCGCAGTCAGCATGAGGATGGGAACCTGCTTGTTTGCACGCAAAGCATGTGCGATCGAGTAGCCGTCACGCCCTGGCAGGCCGATATCGAGGATTATGGAGTCAAAGTCGAATCCCATCGCAAGCTCCAGGCCAGCGTCGCCATCCGGGGCAGGGATGGGCGTATGACCAACTTCCCGGAGGCCCTTGCAGATGAGTTCGAGCATGCGAAGATCGTCCTCAACAACGAGAACACGTTGCTTCATCGAGTTTACGTTGGATAACTGTACCATGATGGCGATCGGAGCCTCGAGCTTGCTACTGAAGACGTGAGCTTGTTTACGAGCTTAGAAGCCGATCACTCGATGAAGAGGGGGCTGCCGTTTTATTCATCGTTTTTTTATATTGCATTCTCTGAAAATTCGATTTGTATCACCTTAAGAATTATTCACTCCTTCGTGACCGGAGATTAAAGGGTTTGGAGGAACCTACGACTGTCTATCAAATCCAATGAACGCCAGGCAACCCAACTCTACGGGTTATCTGCCGCAGGGAGTCTTATGTCCAAGAATCTCAAGCGCTTACTGTCACTCTTTTTTCTCTTCAGTCTTCCAGTGTGTCTAAGTGCTGGCGGCCAGAGCACATCCAGTGACGGCGCGGCGATCAGCGGCACAATTAAGGATCCGAGCGGAGCCGTGGTGCCAGGCACCCAGATCGTTCTCGCTCCAACAGGGACCACTGCGGCAACAGACGCGCAGGGAGCCTTTGCAATCCATAACGTCAAGCCTGGAACTTACACCGCCACGGTTTCTTACGTTGGCTTTGGCTCATCGGTCTCAACGGTGGTGTTAACAGGCGGACAGACCTTTACTCTCAACGTGACGCTGAGCATCGGCGGCGGGAACGAGCAGGTGACTGTAACAGACAACTTGACGGGCGATGCTGCAGCAATCAACGAGCAGAGAATATCAGAAAATATCCTCAACGTTCAGACGGACGTCGAGATTCAGAGTCTTCCGAATGCGAATATCGCTGATGCTGTCGGCCGCATGCCCGGGGTCACCTTGCAGAGGAACGAAGGCGAAGGACAGTACGTTCAGATCCGCGGGACAGAGCCCCGTTTAAGTAATACGACGATCGACGGCGTCCTAGTTCCTGGCCCCGATCCCGATGTGCGGCAGGTGGACCTCGACACGATCCCAGCTGACCTGGTCGGATCCGTCGCTATTAACAAGACACTCTCTGCGAATCAAGACGGTGATGCAATCGGCGGCTCGGTTGATTTGCGCATCAAACAGGCAACATCCGAGCGCCCGACCTTGTTCATTGAAGGTATCGGCGGCTTTACGCCGATAGAAGATACTCGCAAGGTATTCGCCATCAATTCGTCCACTGGCATGCGCTTCGGCCCCAGAGACATGACGGGGAGCCATCGGTTCGGCTTTGAGATGGGCTATAGCTATGATTACAATGGGCGTGGCATCGACGATGTTGAACCCAGTCCAGATCTTGGACCCACGGGGGGGCTGATTTATGACGAGCTCAGCCTGCGTGAGTATCTCTACGACCGCAGCCGCTATGGGTTCGCAGGAGCTCTGGACTACAAGCTTTCAGACAATGCCGCCCTCTACATACATGGCTTGTTCTCCAACTTTAGAGACTACGGCGAAAAGTACGAGTTCGACTTCAAAAACTCCGGTAGCTCGAGCTTCCATACGAGTGTGCGCCGCCCAAACCTGCAAATCGCTGACCTTGCTACCGGTGGCAATCACGTCTTCAATCGCTCTTTCCTGCACTATCAGATAGCTGTCGCGCACTCGCGTTTTGGAGGTGCAGCCGGAAATCCTGGTGCAGACTTCAGCACGACGGCAGCCAATCCGGATTGCGCCTATACCCCGTCGACGACCGCGAGCAACTATCGTCCGCAGTTTAATTGCGATAACCCGAACGACGCCGCTACCGATCCGACCCAGATTGTGTTGGACGACATCAATCTCACATCAGGCCAGGCAACGCAGCTGAATCTGCAGGCCGGCGCTTCGATGGGAATCAACTATCACTTCGGAGCACACGCATCGACCTTGGAGTTCGGTGGTCAGTTCCGCAACGAGCACAAAGGGCAGGATGCCTTATCCCCAACCTATGACCAGGCCGAGCTCACCGGAACCCCGCCTCCGCTTCCGGATGAGAGTCAGTTCCTCAGTACCTTCAGAAATCCTCGCTTTTATGGTGGAAGCTACTATTTGCCACCGGTGACGAACTTTGCGTCGATCACTACCTGGCTCTCCGCCAATCCGTCGATCCTTCCTCTGGACGTAGCTGCTACACATCAGGCATCGGATGCGAGCAACTATAACCTGCAGGAGCGGGTCTCTGCCGGTTACATCATGAACACTATCCAGCTCGGTGCAAAGTTCCATCTACAAACCGGATTGCGCATCGAAGCAACCGAGACCTCTGACACCGGCTATCTCGTAACTACCAACGCGGATGGTAGCTACGGAGGAACTACACCCCAGACTGGCAGTGGTTCCTATCTGAACCCTCTGCCGAGCGTCCAACTTCGCTACACGATCGATGGCAACTCTGATATCCGCGCTGTTTACGGGCGCGGTATCTCTCGCCCTGATCCTTATCAGCTTGTCCCCTATGTCGTATTCACACAGGGCGGAGCGACAAACGGCAACAATCTTGTTGCTATTGGAAATCCATCAATCGTTGCCGAGCATGCCAATGATTACGATTTACTCTATGAGAAATACCTGCCGAACGTTGGCATGATTGAGGCGGGTTACTTCTACAAGCAGATCACTCAGCCAATTTACCTCGAACAGTACGTCGTTCCTTCTACCGGTTCGTCGCTCTCTCAGCTTTATTCAGGCGATGAGGCGCAGCAGGAGGTCAATGGAGATCATGCCTATGTGCAAGGAATCGAGATGGCTTATCAGCAGCGGTTGAAGTTCCTGCCGAGCTATCTTGGAAATGCGCGCATCAACACGAACTTCACCTATACGAACTCAAAGAACTACAACCTGGTCGGCCGCACGGACACGCCGCCCCTCGTAGGTCAGGCTCCTTACTCCTGGAACATCGGTCCGTCCTATGCCACCAAGCGTGCACTGGTTACAGCCGGCGTCTCCCACAACGGCGCCAATATCTTCGCCTATCAGTTCCAGAACTCGGGCGCAGTCTTTGAGGCCAACCCTGCCAATGTGTCCTGCGTCGGAAACATCGCCAGCGGCAGTACGTCGTACAACACGCCAAGCAGCCCGTGCGGCGACAGCTACTTCTACTCGCACACTCAGGTAGACGCACAGGCAACCTACCTGCTCGCTAAGGGATTCAGTCTGCTCGCCTCCGGCGAGAACATGAATAACGAGGTCTTCGGCTTTTTCAATGGTAGCTCAATCTATCCGGCGCAGCGCGAATACTACAAGCCTACCTACTCCTTTGGTCTGAGTTGGAGATTGAATCACGAGCAATAGCTCAAATCCCCGTGTATCCGGGCTGAATGCCCAAAGGAAGCTCTGTCATCCGACGCCTTCCGCTGAAAGAAAAGAAACCCTATGAGCATATTGAACAAGGCAGCCGCCCTGCTGTGCCTCTGCGCACCGATCGTCCAATCTCAGACTGCGACATCGGGACTCAAGATCCAGCAAACCATCACGTTGGATGGCGTAAAAGGCAAGTTCGACCATTTTGCAATGGACGAGGAGGGCAATAGGCATTTTGCGGCGGCGAAAGGGAATCAGTCGGTAGAAGTCATCGACCTGACGGCCGGCAAGGTCGTCGATAGCCTCAAAGGCTTCGGCAAGCCGCATGGGCTAGCCTGGATTGCCAGCACAAGAACGCTCCTTGTCCCCGATGGCGGAAAATCCGAGCTCGGCATCTACTCTGGCTTGCCTCTGAAGCGGGTGAAGACACTATCGCTGTCGGAAGATGCTGATGACATGGTCTACGATCAAGCCACTGGTTTGTTATATGTGGGCCATGGAGGAGGGAACGCAGCGAATTCCGCGCAGATTGCCGTTGTCGATGCGACGAAGGAGTACCTCGTGACAAATCTGTATGAAACGACGCACCCTGAGGCACTCGAGATCGATGCCAAGAGCGACAGAATCTTTGCCAACATCTCTGACGCCGGGCAAGTCGTGGTCATCGACGGAAAGACGCATGCCATTAGCGCCACATGGACGCTCAAGTCGGCGAAAGACAATACCCCATTGGCCTATGACGAAGCAGACGATGTCGTATTCATTGGTTGCCGTGCCCCCGCGAAGATCATTACGATAGACGGAAGGCGGGGCAGCGAACTGTCTATACTGACGTCCTCGGCCGGCGCTGATGACCTTTTCTTTGATCCAACAACGCGCCGTGCATACCTGATCTCGGGCGAAGGTGCGTTTGATTCGGTCGAACTGGCCGCCGGAGACATGTTGAAGCCCGTCACCGTCACCCATACGGTCACAGGAGCGAAGACTGGGCTTTTGGATCCCCGCAACGGTTTGCTCTAAATCGGAATCCACGGCACCACCGCGTCCGCGGCGATTCGTATATATCAAACGAAGAAGTAGGTATCTGGGAGGTATGCGTGAAGAAGTGGAGTCAATGGTCGGTGCTTGCTGCGGCAGTTTGCTGGATTCCCTGGTTGGTGATGGGAGCGCAAGGCAAGAAGCAGGATTCTGAGGAGCGTCTGAAGTTTGTTCTGGTCTTGACGCGGCATGGTGTTCGGTCTCCGACATGGGCCAACGCCCGTCTCGATGAGTACTCAAGCCAGCCTTGGCCCCGGTGGCCGGTCGAGCCCGGCCTCCTCACGCCACACGGCAAACAGTTGATGATTCTCTTTGGCGGTTATTATCGCGCCGAATTTGCTGAGCGTGGTCTTGTTTCAGATTCCGGGTGTGCGGATGCGCAGGATGTCTACATTCGCGCCGACACAGACGAGCGCACACTTGAGACTGCACGTGGTCTCGCCGATGGCATGCTGCCCGGCTGTGAGACTCAGGTACACTCTCTCGGCGCTGGCGTCGACGACGAACTCTTTCATCTTCTGCCGAAGAGCAGACGGCTGGATTCGCAGGTGGCGTTTTCGGCGCTCTCGGGGCGAATCGGCTTTAATCCTGCAGCTCTTGCAACGGCATACAAAATGCCTTTGGATGCCATGCAGAAGGTGCTTGCATCCTGCGCGCAGGCAACCTGCGTGGCCGTAACGAAGACCCTGCCCGGGGTTCAGGCGTCACTCACGCCAGCCGCGGGAGAGCGCTTGGTGGAACTTAAAGGACCGCTGAGCACTGCGGCGACCTTTGCGGAGAACCTTCAGCTTGAATATCTGGAAGGAATGCCGGATTCGCAGGTCGGATGGGGCAGCGTCAATAAGCAGTCGATGATATCGCTCATGGCTTTGCACGCCTTCTCTTCCGATATTGTCCAAAGGACGCCCGCCATCGCTCGCGCCCAAGCTGGGAATCTTCTATCGCAGATCACATCCACACTCGATCAAGCTGAGGAGCATAAGCCGATTCCTGCGGCAATAGGAACACCCAAGGACAAGATCGTGTTTCTGGTTGGGCACGATACGAACATTTCCAACGTAGCCGCCTTGCTCGATGCCCATTGGCTCGTCGACGGATACCAGAGAGATGATGCTGCACCGGGCGGCGCCCTTGTCTTCGAGCTTTGGCAGCGACCGGGAAGGCCAGATGCGTTGCGCGTCTATTACACCGTCCAGACGCTCGAACAGATGAGAAACACGAGGCCATTGTCTCTCGAGGCGCCACCTGCAAAAGCTGTCGTGTTTTTGCCTGGGTGTAGCAAACCAGAAGACGGAGCTCCTTGTGATTGGAGCGACTTTCAGAAGATCGCAAGCGCAGAAATCGATGCGGATCGCCCTCGTCGCTAAAGAGTGCTTCGCCTTCTGTCGGCCTTGGTCTGGGACTGATCCGACAGCAGGAGGTTTTAGGAAACAGACCTCTAAAAGGTCCGTTCAAGGGGATCGAGTTCCTTGGGCATTCCGGCGTATCGAGGTGTGTTCCGCTGATCTTTGATTGATGATGAACCCGAGGCAGAAACCAATCAAAAAACTGTCTGTCTGGATGCCCGATCCATGGAGGCTCGAGCACGCCACAAGAACGGCCAGCCTTGGAATCTCCGTTCTCAAGATGTGACAGACATTGGGTCCCCTCAAAACTCATCGAGATGTAACCGAACGTTAACATGGTTTCTATTGACATCTGCGACAATGAACGGCGGCGTGCCAGCCCCCTCCGGGAGGCATTCACAACGGCACGACTTTGAGGAGACTCCGATCCATGACAGCACAAGCATCTGGCCGCGCCTGCGGGCGCCGCATGCAGAAGGGTTCCATCGC
>DATDLS010000013.1:0-5314 GCA_036519195.1 Occallatibacter sp.
ATGCCGCAGCAGCATAAACCCTCTCAACGGTTTCATTTTGTGCTCGGTTGGGTCGAGATTTAGACCGACGCATCAGCTCAGCAGGGGGAGCCGGTGTCAGCGTTTCCCGCTCCGATCAGTGCTCGAAACCGGACCCTAACCCATGAGACGTCGAAAGGTAATACGGTGATCGACAAATCCATGGCCTGGAAAGAGCAAACCTTCTGGAGCGACGGCTACTTCACTTGCTCAATCGGGAACGCAAGCAAGAACACCATCCTCAAGTATATCCAGAACCAAGGATGAAAACGGCGCGCTATACCTGCACCCTGAAGGGTGCAGGTATGGCGCGCGAATACTGCTATCAAGCCCGATGAACTGAGAGGATATCGGAAGGCCGCAAGAATCTACCTCGGCTACAGCGAAGAAGAGATTACTGCAATCGTAAAGGAGAAAGCTCTCTTTGAGATTGCTTTATCAAGGAAGGGAGTGGAATATGGCAAAAACATACAAGAGCGAAGCATTCGCGGCGCTACACGAAAGCATGTCTGACCTTCATCAGGTTGGCGCTATCGACAGCAAAACTATGCGTGAATTCGATCGCGCATGCCTTACGCCGATCATGAAGCTGTCTCCGGCGACCATCCGCCGCATCAGGACGAAAGCAGCTGTTAGTCAATCAGTTTTTGCGGCACACCTGAATGTGACCACAGGAGTCGTCAGCAAATGGGAACGGGGTGAAAAACAGCCACATGGACCAGCAGCTAAATTGCTCACGCTCGCAGCCAAGCACGGCATCGCAGCCATCGCTTAGAGCGGGCCTGATCATCCCTGCACCAAAGGTGCTCGTCAGAAACTATCTGACTGTTTTCTTTGGATTGCGAGAAGATGGTCGGCCAGAATCGGAAGTAACGATTGCCACGCCAGGACCTTCACTGGTCCATTCAGAATCGCGTCCGAACGCTTTCTCGAAGGCCCCCTGCGTCTCAGCGTCTCACGGCGCGAGATGTTCCCAAGGTATTGCTTGTAACCCCGTCCCAGAGCGCAAGACCCTGACGCTCACAGTCCGTGTTGCAGGATCAATCTCCGTAATCCGAAATAAGCCTAGGTGGTTCCGCATCAGAACGATCTTATCCACTTCCGGGACGAAGGCACGGAAAATCACCATACTCAAAGTTTACGCCGGACGGATTCATGCAGGCAGTCTTTTGCGTTCTGGATGTATGGTCGCCAAAACCGTCTCCGACTCTGTTTTGGGCCCAAAACAAAGTTCTGTACGTATGGGTGACACATCCGGGACCCATGAAAAGGCCCGGATTGCGAACCCTAAATACAGTCAATTATTGGGTCTTAAGTAAAGCTTCGTGAATGCCACACGTGATGGTTGCTATGCAAATCCTCCACATGAACTTTTCTGGGGGTGACGTGCCATAGTCAACCCGATGCGAAGCAGCGTGGCTTTCTCTTCGTACCACCACAGCTCCCGATGAAGGCCACAGATGCCGCAAGGCCGCCCCCAAAGGGACGGTGTCGGCTCTGATGCGACGCAGCTACGCCCGGCTCAGCAACCTATCACAGAGCTTGATGCCGCCCCAGACGATGATGAAGTCCACCAAAGCGAACGCCCCGAGTGCTGTACCTCGGTAAGCATGGTTCGACCACGGCACATAGAAGATGAACGGTAGCTGGATTGCAACCGAGACGACCACAGCGACCCAGTACCAGCCATGCTCTCGCAGCTTCCATGTGCCTTGGGGGTCACCCAAAACCGGCCATAGAGGGTCACCTGAAAACCGGCCATAGTGACAAGAGCCAAGTCGAGGTGGATGCCGGGCAAAAGACGCCCGGCGTCGCCGCGAGTCTTACATCCAGATGTCTCTTGCCATAGAGCCCCACCAAAGGTAACAGGGCACAAACACGAAATCGTCCGCGAGCAAGTGCCGTCGCTCGAAACGACCGAGGCTGGGAAAAACCATCAGGACTTCGGCCAATCCCGTTGGCCGGTTTTTGAGTGACCACGTATGGCCGGTTTGGAGGTGACCACCGAGGTCCATGTGGCTCTCAACGCGATCAGGAGGACTCCTATCGATTCGCAGGTGCCTAGACCCAACTCTGGTTGATCAAAGAAGAGGAAGATCCCGAACGTCGGCAACATACACAAGATAAGCAGCAGGGCAAACTTTCCCTGTGGCGTAAGTTGGGCTTTTACATGCTCGTCGGCACTCATTCGTGAACTCCAGTCAAGCACCCTGAGTACGCTTTGTAAGTTTGATAGCCGTCATAAACAAGTGCGCCAGCGCTCACAAAGGCTCCGACTACTGGGATTGACTTCCCGAACGCTTCAACGGCGTCTTCGCCGAGGGCTTCGTCTGTCTCTGCGGTAAGGGCTACCTGTCCTCCGAGTATGCCTGCCAAGATTCCCGGCCAGCTATTATATGCGATGCTTACGCCAGTTGATGCCGCAGCAAGTCCAGCCTGTGCACCAAAGGCAAAAAATCGCTTCCCTTGCAGACCCGGTAACAAGGCCACCACCCGGCAGGAATCCAGCTCCAACACCTGCAACGTCAAGTGCAAGCCAGGCGCCATTTCTGTCACTCTTGAGAGCTTGTCCCAGACATTGACCTTTAGTCGGCTCGTCATTTGGGGCAACTGTCGCGAGGGACGTCGTAGTTGTGGCTGTTGCGTCATAGCTGCGATCGGAAGCTTCCGGGGTGAGGCAGGAGGTGGATCCGAACGTGGCAAATGTCGTTTTCCTCAATGTAATCGAGAGTCGTCGTAGATGAATCCAACCTCCGGGCTTCTATGCCGTAGTGACGGAATGCGATGGCCGAATCATTGAGCGGACGCTGGTTGAGGATTGGAGCCAGCACTGGGAGTCTTCGGACGTATTGCACGCATCACCAGCAGGCAGACAAGAAGAATTGCCCCAAGCCCGCCAACCACAGCCGCCCACACGATTGCGGCAGCTGAACCATAAGCTTGTTCAAGACCTCTCTCCGGCACACCGATGTGTAGCCGTACATCGGTTGGTTGCAATTGTCCTTCACCGCTTTTCACTTGAACATCCTGATGGACGTTCAGGATGATCCTGTTGGCAGACCCACGTTTGGGCCGGTATTTCCGCGTGAGAATCGCATCGTTTACACCCGAGTGCTGATCTTCCGTGTAGACACCGCTCTGAATAAGCACCCCCCTCTCGTCCACGATCTTCCAGTCAAGTTCAAGCGGGCTCCGGTCACGAGGGAGGAAATAAATCTCGACTTGATAGTCCTCGTCCAAGTCTGTTTCGAATAACGCTGACGTATATTCACCGCGTTTGAGTGAAAGTGGTGCTGAAAGTGGTTCGAAGTTGTGAGCATTTCCGAACCACAGCAAATAGGCAATCGGCGTTACGCCAACGAGAATCAATAATCCGCCTATGCCCCCAAAAATCATGCGCCACGGCCAGCTTTTCACGAGCGACCTCCTCCGGTATGCCACGTCCGTTCTGCCGCATCGTCGAAATCCTATCGGCAGATAGTCAAGCATCCTCTGCGTCGCCATGGCTCCGGTGGCCCATTGTGACACTTCTAAAAGTGTCCTAGGAAGGCGTTTTAACCTCATTTCGGCGATAACGTTATATTGTCGTCGCTGGTGGGAGCGAACAACGCTTCTGCTCGGAGTGATCAGGTCATCACATGAGCGTTTACTGTGAGGAGCGGCGACCAGAGCATTTCTAACTTCTTTTTAATGGACGCGCTCGGGGGCGGCCTTAATCATCTGTCTATCGGAGCGGGGCTTGGCCTCATTCTCGGATCGCTCGGTGCCATCGCGGGAAGACCCCTTTATCGAACGCGCTTACCAAGGTAAGGACCCGAAACTATTCAGAGTGTATTGTCGCCTATCCCTCAGTTAACCTTCGTTAAATAGCATTGAGTCAGCATCGAGTCGGCAGAAACCTCACTGCATCAAGCGACAGATTGCCCTTGGTGACAGCAACGTTGGGTCTGGTCGGATCACTCGATACTGGCTGACTTCGCAGCACTAATTGTCTCAACCTCCGGAACGGCCGTCCTTGGGGATCAGGCATGCGCCCGGCAAAGTTAAACCTAGCCGAATCGATAATTGTCTTGACAGGAAATTAGCCCAGGTGAAATAGTTAGCCATATGGCTAACCTTGATCGCGTCTTTCATTCACTCGCAGATGGCACCCGCCGCGCGGTGATCACGCAACTTGCTGGTGGCCCAGCCAGTGTCGGTGATCTTGCGCAGCGTCATCGCATGGCGTTGCCCAGCTTCATGAAACACGTTCGTGTTCTTGAGGCCAGCAAGATCGTGGTGTCACGCAAGAAGGGTCGCGTCCGAATGTGCAAACTACGTCTTGGTGCACTAGCGATAGCACAAACCTGGATCGAGAATGAGCGCCGTATTTGGAGTACTCGCCTGAACCAGCTCGATGCCTTTGTGGAAACTTTAGCCGAAAGGGAAAAGACAGATGGATATGAATAAAGAACTCGATCTCCTACTCGAACGTATCGTAAAGGCCACCCCGGCGCAGCTGTGGCGTGCGTGGACTACGCCTGAACTCCTCAAGCAGTGGTTCGCACCCAAGCCCTATGGCGTCGCGAAGGTGGAACTCGATCTAGTGGCAGGCGGGGTATTCAATGTCGTGATGCAGTCACCGGAAGGGCAGGCCTTTCCAGAAAAGAAGGGTTGCATCCTCATCGTGGAGCCCGAAAATCGCCTTGTATTTACCGATAGTCTCGGCCCACAATTCAGGCCAAACGCCGAACCATTCATGACCGCAGACATCACAATGGAGAAGGTGGAAGGCGGCACACGCTACCGTGCTCTTGTCCGCCACAAAAACCCAGAGGATCGCGCGAATCACGAGGCGAGGGGTTTCCACCAAGGATGGGGAACATGTCTCACACAATTGGATGAGCTGGCCGTCAAGCTATAGCGTTGATTGTCTTTCATCTGTGGCGCATCCCGCCGACTGGTCTAACTGTTCCGCGGGATGATCGGCAGATTGCTGAACTCCGCAACGAGAGAGGCTCATACCCTCATATTTTCTATATTCACTCGCGTGAATAGAGATCGCCAGCCTGTGCAGTCGTCGAAGACGAACCGCTACTGGCGTACCAGTCCGACGACGATTAGGGCGATAAACGATTTAGGGCCTTTAATCTCGGCTAGGGATTCCTCGATTTACGCGAAAATCCGCCGACTTATCATTACAAATCCGGATTCAATGGACGGCTCGGCGATTTAGCTGTCAGGCCCGTCTGCCTTCAACCCCTCTTCGCGAATGGAGCGTATACGTCGATGCGTATGCGCAATATTAATAGTTGCA
>DATDLS010000014.1:0-88210 GCA_036519195.1 Occallatibacter sp.
GGTTCGACAACTCCAATGCGTCATACCTGCCGGTTTCGTTTGCAGGGTGGCATCCACAATGGCGGCTATCTTGTCGCTGCCGTAAATCGGCTTGCGACCCCGTCCCGGCGCAATCGTCCAAACTGCCTCCAAGCGCTGCTCCGAAAAGCGCGTCCGCCACAAAATCACGGTATTGCGGTTGATCGATAACTGCTCTGAGATCGCCACATCTGAGTGCCCTTGGGCATTCGCCAATACGATCTGGCAACGCATCACCACCTGCTGTGGAGTACCGTGGGCGCCTACCCATTGCTCTAGCTGCTGTTGCTCGGCGGAGGAAAGTTCGATCCGGGAACTCATGTCTAAGCTTAAGACGACTATGAATTTATGTCTAGTTATTTGTTGGACCCTATACTAGCGAAGGGCACTTGTTCTGCAAATTAAGGCGTTCACCGTCTCTTGGCGAAGGCTCAAGAGGCTAGCCACAGAATCATCTGCGCGCGTTGTGTTGATTTGCGATGCGTATTCCCGCTTGGCTATTCTTAAGGCTGTGGCACGGCGTCTCTTCCAAATCGCGGCAGGTCTGGTCCTGATCCTGGCCACGCTGACCCCTCTGATGGAGTTGTTCGATCACTGGGACGGGAACGTAGCGCCGATCAACGACACTGAGCTCAACGTA
This sequence comes from Occallatibacter sp., assembly GCA_036519195.1. GTDB lineage: Bacteria > Acidobacteriota > Terriglobia > Terriglobales > Acidobacteriaceae > Telmatobacter. The sequence goes on from DATDLS010000014.1 coordinate 659, forward strand.
ACAGCCTGGTTTGTGGGCGTTGGTGTTGTCCTGACTCTTTCGACGCTATTGCGCTATATCCCCGCACTTGCAGGTTCGAGGAGACAAACCCGCCACCGTTTAGGGGCCCCACGAGCGTTGCGGCCAGCAGACAAGAACAAATGCCCAGCAGCAACAGGCAGCCCGCCCCTGATTCCACTCCGAATCTGATCCTCACTGTGAACTCACGCTGGAAGCGACAGCGATGGGCGCGCACTCGTGCGCCGGCTGTCCTGGCTGATATCCCATTCACAGAAGAGGAGTTACATGTTTCGCTATCCAAATTTGGCCGCATTCCTGCGGCTTGCCTTCGCCTTCTTTTTTATTTCTGTCTCCTTCACCACATGCCTACAAGCCCAAACGGGTTTGGTAAATGGCAGCGTCTCCGGGGCGGTTACCGACACCATAGGATCCGTAATCCCTGGGGCAAACCTGACGCTTTCGACTCCCGACAGGACGATCGTGCGCACAGTGACAACGGACGAGAGCGGTGCGTTCTCTATCACCGGTCTACCCAGTGGATCCTACACCCTGGAGATTACTGCGCCCGGATTTGCACCCTACCGGAACCAATCCATAGCCGTCGCTGTTGGGCGCGGTTTGCAAGTGAATGCCAAACTTGCGCCTGCAAGCACGAATCAACAAGTGACTGTACAAGCAGACTCGGAAGCGCTGGACACCTCACAATCCTCGCCGGTAACGAACATCGACCGCGATCGTATCGAGGAGCTTCCGATTCCCAGCCGCAACTACCTCAGCTTCACATTGCTAACCCCGGCGCTTGGTGCGGCGAACCCGGCGCTCAGCGTCCGGGGCACAGCAGCCGCGACTGAGGGCGGGTTCAGCGCGGGCGGACTGCGGCCATCGAGCAATGCGCTCAACATCGACGGAGTAGATGATAACGACGAATACACCGGCCTCAGCAGGACGGAGCTTTCCCCTGAAGCGATCAGCGATTTTCAGGTGGTGAATCACGGTTATGCCGCAGAATCAGGCGGTTCGGCTGGAGGGTCCGTCGATGTCGAAACTCGTTCCGGCGCGAACGTACAGCATGGCGACGCGTTTCTTTTCGCCCAGAATGGAGCGCTGAATGCGTCACCAGCCCTCGAACTGGCTCCGCGTAAACCAGACGAAAATCGACTGCGCGCCGGTCTATCCACTGGAGGTGCGCTGAAGAAAGACAAGCTCTTCTATTATGTTGCCGCCGAACAGGAGATGGCGCGCGGCGAAGAAGCGAGCGATTTTAGTCCGGAACTGGCCACTGACATCGATGGCGCTCTTGCGCAAGCTGGACCGTTGGGCGGGCTCCATGTGCAGCAGGGATTCTTCCCCACTACAAACGAGGAGACCGAGATCTCAGGGCGAATTGACCGCGCTCTCAATGCCAACGGCCTTATGCTCCGCTATGCGCTGACCAACAACCGATCCGTAAACGATGCCTTCAACATCGACGACCTTACCGACCTGAGCTCGCGCGGCTCGGCTTTCTACGACGACAACAGCGTGAGCGGCTCCTGGGGGGATTCACTTTCGCCACGGCTCATTAATCAATTGACCTTTGAGGTTGCACAGCGCCGTGTCGCGCTGCGCACCGGCTCTGCTAGCGGGCCAGGCATATCGGTTGCGGGACTTGCAACCTTCGGAACGCCTTATGCCGGAAACAGCCGACGCTACGAGACACACGCAGACTTCGGCGACGGCGTGATCCGTCTGCGTGGGAAGCATCTTTTCCAGGCTGGCGCGGCCATTAGCCACGTTGCACTGCGCGCCGCCAACCTAGACGGGTTCGGGGGCCTGTATGTTTTTCCTGATCTCACTGCGCTGGCCAACGGTCAGCCAGATTTTTACATCCAGAGCTTTGGAGACCCAGACACCAACTTCGGCGAAGCGCGCTTTGCAGCTTACCTGCAGGATCACTGGATTCCGTTCAAGGGTCTTGCCCTGGACTACGGTCTGCGCTACGAGTACAACCGGCTGCCCGCTTTGTTGCCACAGCACCCTGTGAGTCTCAGCCCTCGCTTTGGCTTTGCGTGGTCACCGGACAAGAATTGGGTAGTGCGTGGAGGATTCGGAGTTTTCTTTGACCGCTATCTGCTCTCGACAATCAACCGCATCGAGGAGTTCAATGGCGTCCGCTCCGTCCAGCAAATCGCAGAGGGCCCGGATGCCGCTTCGCTCTACGGCTCGGGGATTTCCTTCACCGCACTGCACACGGGAATTGCGCCGAGCATCTGGGAGGCGCAGCCAGGACTGACGAACCCATACAGCGAGACTGCCTCGCTCGGCATCGAAAGAGCTCTCCCTTCGAAATGGACGGTGAACACCGAATACCGCCTCGTGCGTGGCGTAGAGATGGGGCGCACCATCAATAGCAACCTGCCTCTCCCACAGGTCCTGACGCTCTCAAACGCTGCGAGCCTTGGCATTCCTTCACCCACAGCCCAGCAGCTTGGACAACCGGTGTTTCCTCCGCAGCGCATCAATCCGGCCTATGACGCGATCAACCAGTTCCAGACCGAGGCTGGCTCGAACTATAACGGTGTGTCTGTTACCGTGAACCGCCAATTCACGGAAGATTTCGAGTTGATGGCCGGTTATACCTTTTCCAAGACGATCGATGATGCTTCTTACGACACCGAAGAGCCGCAGAATCCTTATGCGCTGGGCGATGAACGCAGCTTATCGCTCAACGATCAGCGAAATCGCTTCGTGCTGAGCGGGCTTTGGGTGCTCGGACCGGACCTCGACGATCCGCAAGATGCCAGCAAGGGAGACTCGGAGAACTTGTTTCAGAAAATCGTCTACGGATTGGAATTTGCGCCGATCGTGTCGGCCAGCAGCGGCTTTCACGACAACCCGATAACCGGGGCGGACAGCAATCGGGAACATATTTATCCTTTTGCCGCCCGCCCATCCGGATTTTCCCGCAACGATATTCAATCGCCCCCAAAGGTGAACTTCGATCTGCGCATCCTCAGGATGGTTCCCATCTGGCGAGGCCATCTCGATATTGTGGCCGAATCTTTCAACCTGCTCAACAAGCAGAATGTCGACTTGATCAATCCAGTCTTTGGCTCGGGCTCAAACGCGCAGGCAGCATTCAGAGATCTCATTCAGGTTGCAGATCCTAGAAAAGTCCAATTTTCTCTGGATTTTGAATACTGAGCGCTGCAAACCAAAAAGGCCATACTCAGGTGTCGCAAGCGAGCGACTCTCTTCTGAACTTCCGGTTGTCTTCAGTGTCAGCTAGCGACCGCAGCCCCATAGCGCTCACCCAGCTTCAACTTGCGGCTTCCAAGTGAATTTGCAACGGCAAAATGCGCCAGGGTCCGAGATTGAGGTTGTGCCTGGATCGTCCAACCGTCAGTTACCCTTCAGCAAACAGCATCGAGCTGGGCAGAAACCCCGTTATACCATTCGGCAGATTGCCCCCGGCGACAGCAATGTTGACACTGGCGGCGACTTCTCTTTTGTGGATTGAATCGTTTGTGCTGGATGGCGACCTTAAGCTGCTAAAGATCAGGACGTCGTTCAGCTCAGCCGTCTAGGGATGCCCTCGCTGAGTGCGATTTTGCATTACCCCAGTAGCCGACTCCTAGTCTCATCTCAGCTTCTTTCCGCCAAAGCGGGCCGCCCGGGATCCTCCGCTGGCTGGCCGCGTCGCGGAAATAGCGCCTTGAACGGTTTGTCCTGATACACGCAGCCCGACACGTCCCCGATGCGAAGGCATGCACAACCCTTCGGAAACCCAGCCATAGCCACACGCCGCGTCTCGTCTGGAACGTCTAAATCCTCTCGCGGCTTGAGCGACATGGCTGAATCTTCAACGCCTCTGCTCGCAAACGCACCCTAAGAATCGACCGAGGTGCCAAGCTCGTAACCTTAATGTCCAAGTAGCCACCCGCCTGAAACTGAGAAAAAGCCCATATACAAGCTCGATGAGCGCATTGTCTTTTAGCGTCGACTGACGACCATATCTGGGCGGATCGGCGGATACTGGCCTTTGCGGGAGTAATCTGCCGCGATGAGGGTCGGGATTTCCGCTTCCGAGCGCGGGACTTTCCAGGGAAATCGCAAAGATATGCCTCACCGGCCGACAGAGAGGCATATCATTCCCGCCGGCAGGCGGAAAAGCCTGCGCCCCTGGAAACACGATAATAATGTCAGCCGCGAGCGACGTGCACCGCAGCTGGCAATTACTTTGTCCTCGTAGAGTTTCCACTGCCGCCGCTTCGCGTCGAAAGGGCGAACCGATATTCTGGTGCGCCCTTTCGACGCTGAAGTGGTTCAATTTCGGCGGTATTATCGCTCGTGCCGTGGCGTGAAGCTCAGGCCGAACGAGTAGGTAGGGTGATAGAACTCGCGCTGCGTGTCGTACTTCGGGCTTCCGTAGTAGAAACCGAATTCCTCGTTATTGAGGTTGAGGCCCGAGACGATCAACTTGAAACCGTGTGGAAGCGCGTAGCTGCCCTGGGCGTCGATCTGGGTGTGGTCGTAATTATAGTTGTCGCCGAGCGGGCCCGTTGGTCCGCCCGGCGCCCCGTCCGTGTACTGGTAAACATAGATGCTGGATTGGTTGAAGTTGATGTTCATTTCCATGGAGAGTGGCCCGCGGTTGAAGGTGGGGCCGATGTTGAAGAGGTTGGGCGCATTCTCCAGCAAGCGCGGCTTATCGCTGCGCCCGGCAATGCCGCTGGTCTGGGAACCGATGTAACTGTAGTTGGCACTCATGCCAAGGCCGCCAAGGAATCCGGGAAGATTGGACCAGTGCTGCAGGTACTGCAATTCAACGCCGCTGATCCAGGCGCTGCCGGCGTTGATGTAGTAAGTCGCGAGATAAGTGCCCTGATCGACAGGCGGCGCGCCCGGAGGCAGGTAGTTGTTCAGCACGGCCTGGGTGCTGACGGGCGGGGATCCGAGGCGCTTGTAGAAATACCCGGCGGACAACACGCCGAAGGTCTTGAAGTAGTGGTCGTAGAGAACATCGAAATCGTCGCCGGTCTCAGCCTTGAGGTTGGGGTTGCCAAAGGAGACCGTGAATTTGTAGGCGCCGTTTCCGCCGGTGCCCCAACTTACGTCTTCCGCCAGCTCAGACTCTTCGGGGCGGGAGACGCCGCGCGCGTAGATCAGGCGCATGTAGCTGTCGTGTCCGGCGTTGAAGCGCAACGATGCGCTTGGCAGCAGGTCGTAGTAGGAGCCTGAGAACTTGTTAGGCGTCGCATTCCCATTAGGATCGAACGCGAGATTGTGCACACTGTCAGTGGTGATCTCTGCACGCAGGCCGAGGATCAGGCGGATGCCGTGCGAAAAGTCGGTGGTGTTCATCACGTAGAAGGCGGGGATGTGCTCCACCAGCCCGTAGTTTGAAGAGTCTACCCCCTTGTCGTTGGATAAAGTGAATTGGGTCGGGTTCTGATTGACGTAGTTTTGCACGGCGCCGAACCACACGTTGTAGCCGTCCTTGTACGCGCCGTTATAGTAGTTAGGTTGCGTGAGTTGGTTGGGAAAGTTCGACATCGGGACGCCGGCGCCGGCGCCGGTGTAATTGGCGTCGATATAGTACTGGTCGTTGTACTTGTGCATGCTGCGGAACTTGGCGCCGTACTCAAACGTGGAGGGATGGCCGCCAAGATGCCAGCGGAATGCGCCCGAGCCATCAATGCCGATGTTGATCTGCTCCTCGTGGCCTGGACTACGCTGGGTCCCGGTGAAGACGTAGTTCTGGGGGCTGTTGATCTCGGCAAAACATGCCGGGGTCCACTGGGGCACGAAATAATCCTTGGTGGCGCTTTGATTGAACTGGCACGAGCTGGTACTGGCGGTGTTACTGAAGTTGCCCGTGTCGAAAGGATCGTCGCCAAAGTAGCCAGTTCCGACGGCGGCGCTCCACGAGTACCAGGTATTGGTCAGCACATGCGTGCCGCTCAGTATTATGCTGTCGGAATAAATCCGGGCATTTTCAAGCTGGTTATAGTAACGCGGCGGGGTGTTGCAGGGCGCGGCCGTTGCCCCTGTGGTGGGGTCGACGCCGGTGCAGCCCGTGTTGCCGGGATTTATTACCTGCACGCCCGGGGTGTTGTCGAAAAGGCTGTAAACAGACTTGTCGCCGTTGTCGCGCGTATAGGAGTAGAGGTAGCGGAGAAAGATCGTGGACCCGGGCTTGATGCGGTAATCGAGGCTGCCGCCCACTCCGTAGCGGGGGCGGTGAAACATGTACGTGCGGAGATCCTGGGAGTCATCCCAGGGTACGCTCTGGTTGTTGGAGAGGGTGGCCTCGTCCGGGGTGGGCTCGACGTCGTTATAGCCGGTGCCATCGAAGCTATATTGGGCGCCGATGAGGAAGCCGAGCTTCTTGCTGGCTCCAAAGCGCCGGCCCCAGGTGCCGTATATATCCGCGTTAGGACGGGCGTTTTCGATCGGCGTGAAGCCGCCCATTGCACTGATGCCGCCCATGGCGGTGATTTGGTAGGTCGGGGTATCGCTCGGGGCCTTGGTGACGAGATCGATCGAGCCACCGATACCATCGCCGTCCATGTTGGCCGAGAGGGTCTTGCTCACCGTGACCGAACCGACAACACCTGGCGGCACAGAGAAGAAATCGAATTCGCGGATCCCGGGATCTTGGGAAGGCATATTGAAGCCGTCGACGGTGGTGTTGGTTAGTCGGGGCTCGCCTCCGCGCAGCGCCACAAAATTGGCTTGGCCCTCGTTGCGCGTCAGAGCGACGCTGGCCATACGGCTGATCGCGTCGCCCAAGTTGCGGTCCGGCAGGCTGGTGATGGTCTCGGTGGGCATCACCTGGATGAGGTTGTCCGCGGCGCGCTCTTCATTGACCGCCTCTACTTCAGCCGAAGCGCTTCCGGCCGTCACAAGCACGCTCTGCTTTTGTGACTCGAGCTGAAGTTGCAGGCTCACCGTAGTCGATTCTCCCGGATTGACGGCGACGGTTTTCGTCAGATTCTCGAAGCCGATGTAGCTGACGGAAATCGTATAGTCGCCGGGTTGCAGTCCACTAAAGAAGAAGCGGCCCTGCTCGTCGGTGAAAACAATCATGCCTTTGGAGGGGATCGATACCTGTGCCCCTCTCAATACGGCGCCGGCGGGATCCATCAGCGTACCGGAAATGGATCCGGCTTGATTCTGGGCGGTTCCACCGCCGATCACGTCCTTTGTTTGCGCGCAGATGCGGGGCGCAAAGCTCGAGAACGACAATGCGAAGACGAGAAGCGAAGCGAGGCGGAATGAAAGGAAGGTTTTGGACTTCATGGGCTTCTCCTGGAAGTGAATTCAGTCAATCATTTTTGGCTGATTCGAGCGCGATTGAACGGCATGGACAAACAGCGCGGCGCAGTCTGGTGCTGAAGAGCCCAGTCTAAGGAGCCGAAGCTGAATGAATACTTAAGGTTCAGATGGATTCATCGAAGATTGAAGGGAAATTCACCGTCTCTTGATGAAAGAGCTGTGTATGAACGCCGCATGAAACCTGCGCTGGGAACGAGCTGTATGGCGCACTGTTATATCGGTTCTGACGTGTAATGCAGCGATGCGACTCGAAAGATCGGGATTGCCGCCGGACAACCGGAGCGCAGCAGTTCTGATCGGTCTCAGGGCCTGAGGGTCGGGCCGGAATTGCGTCCACTTCCAGGGTCGTGCTTCCCTCAGGAACTCCTACGCCCGAGCGAGTAGGATTTCCGTGGAGAACACTCATGCTCATAAACACTCTCTGCTCGTCCCTTCCGCTGCCATCGTCTGCCTCCCTCCCTGTCCGCGCGCAGAGTTGGCACGTTGCTGCCACCTTCCATCCCGGCGGCGAAGGCGGCTGGGATTACGTCACTGTCGATGCGCCCAACCATCGCCTCTCTGTCACCCGCGCCGCGCACACCCAAGCCATCGATACCCGCAGCGGCAAACTCCTCGCCGACATTCCCGGCCAAGCGCGCTCGCACGGGTATGCGGCTGATGATCTGATTCGTCGCCGGATCGATAACGGTAAGTAGATTCACGTCATGAACCGCGACCAGGATCTGGCCAGAGACGGAATCGTAGACGGTGTTTCCCTTGCCGCCCCCTAAAGGAATATTGGCGACAAATTTGTTGCTTGCCGCATCGATGCTCGCATCGCCCCCGCCGTGTTCATCGGAAACGAGCACCTTGTTCTGCTTGGGAGCGTAAGCGAGGCCGTCCGGCTAGGTGATGGGTCCGGCGGTTCCCACAATTTTCAGTGATTCGGTATCAACAGCGGCTACCTGATGATCCCCGGTCAGCGACGCATAGCGGCGATGAATCTTCGGCGCCACGGTAACGCCATGCACGCGTTTGAGGCCATCAAGATTGGCAACAACCCGCCTCTTCGAGGTGTCGAAAACCACGAGTTAATCGGCATTCATGTGCGCGATGTACAGCCGACCACTCGACGGGTCGAAGGTTTGATCGTCGAACCTCACTGCCGGGCCCGGCATTGGGACATCTGCGACCTTTTTCAAGACATCCGTTTCGTCTTTCTGCATCCTGGGAATAGCTCACTGCGGACACCACAAAGAAGCCCGCGACTAGACAGCTGGTGATACGGCTCGACATTTGATACTTCGATCTCATTTCTTTCTGACCTCGCTTGAATGGTACGAAGCAGCGGACCGTCTGCGCTCCTTCACAGCTAAAACTTGAACTCCAGATCCAGCTGCAGACGGCGCGGTGGCTGGGCCGAGACCGGCTGACCAAAGAAGGGCGAGCTCACGACGCCGACATAAGTGACGTCATTTTCGTGATTGAGAACGTTGAAAGAATTGACTGAAATCGTGGCGACAGGCCCGTCCTTTCCAGTCTTTGTAAGAATGAAGTCGTGCGCCAGATTCAGGTCCAGGTCGATGTAGCCTGGGCCATGCATCGCGTTCCTCGGAACGCCGACTGGCCGATCGATGGCGAGGCCATCATGGTTGTCATCGTTACCCGTGGTGATGTTTACCGGCTTGCCGGAGTAGAGGGAGAGTGCGGTTCCGAAGTCGAACCATTTGCCGGCTTCAAATGTCCCCAGCAGATCGAACTTATTGCGCTGGTCATTATCGGACCGTGACCAGTCGGAGTTCGGGAAGTAGCTGTTCGCAGGGAAATAGGTGATTCCGCTCGTGTCGTTATATGTCTTGCCCAAAGTGTATTGAGCTTGCCCGGTGAAGTAGCTTACCGGCCGGCCGCGAAAGCCAATTTGAAGCGAGTTGCTCTTCTGGTATCCCTCTGATTGGAGCTGCCGCTGCTGTCCAAGATTCGGATTAGGCCGAGCGATATAGTCGGGCGGGGCCGGTGCGTTCGCGTCCACCGAACGAAATAGGTCGATCCCTCTCGAACCGAGGTAGTTGATCGACAGAGAACTCCTTGCGTTCAGTTGTTGCTCGATACCTACGCCGAACTGGAGGGTGTAGGGGATGCGCTGGCGCGGATCGAGCACCACAACACTCGTAGGCACACCAGCCAGATCAGGTGTCGTAACCGGGTAAGTCGGATTCTCCAAAATGAACCGCTTAAGACGGACTCCATTGAAATGCAGGAGGTCAGAAATCGGACTAGGCCCTGTACGGTCGAAGAAGAATCCCGCACCGCCGCGAATGACCGTCGTGCCCTTTGCAGCGGGGGCATAGGCAAAGCTGAATCGGGGGGCGAAATTGTGCGCAATCTCGTGAAAGTAGTTTTGCCAGTAATAGCGGACGCCTGCCGCGACGGAGAGATTCGATCTCAATCGGATGGTGTCTTCAAAAATACCGGCGACTGTTTTTTCGAGAAAGGTCACATGTCCCTGCCCGCTCTGTACCAGATAGGAAAACGAATTGGATGCCTCATAGTCGGCGAGGCTGGCAAAAGAGTAGGTGCCCGCCTGGTTGGTGAAATCGTCGAAACCGCGGCGGCTGATGTCCGGCACATCAACTCCGAACTTGATCTCCTGCTTGCCCGCCGAATACGTGACGATGTCGGTTCCGTCGAAGTGGTACTCCGTTCTCCGAGCATCTGCCTGTGCTCCGCCCCCGGTAAAGGCTCCAGAAACGGCCAACTGTGGGTTCTCGTTCAAGCTGTGGGTTTGATTGTCGAAATGGCCGAGCAGGAAGTGGAGTTGGTTTAAGAGCTTCGGTGAGAAGACATAGGTATGAGCCACGTTGACCTCGTGTTCAAAGAACAGGGTGTTGGTGCCTGCTTCAGCAAGAACAGTCCCGCCTACGCCCATATTCGCTACAGTCCGGTGTTCGTAGGAGTATCCGACCCAAAACTGATTCCCCTGGCCGTAATCGTGAAAGACACGGCCTGAGAGGAAGTAGTGATGCGTCGGATTGGGCACGTTCGCATTGATGTCTCCATCCGGGCCCGCTGCTACGACGATCGCTTGTTGGTTGTCATTGTCCCTGTCGAGTGCCAAGAGGAAGGTCGTCTTTTTGCTGTGACTCAAAGGACCTGTGAGCGATCCTTCATAGTAGGTACGCTGTTCTGATGGCTTAGTGACGGCGAATGCGTTCTGGGCATCGAAGAGCGCGTCTCGGTATAAGAAGTTCGCTGATCCGTGGAACTGTGGAGTTCCGCCTTTGGTGCTGATCTCGATCCGGGCGCGTCCGGGTCGTGAAAATAGAGCGGTATAGGGATTCTGATTGATCTTCACGCTCTGAATCGCAGATGCTGTCACGCCAGGACCGTTCGCTTCGATACCGTTGACGACAAGCGTGACTCCATTCGTGCCCGTCGCATCGGAGTCTAAAAACCGCGACATGGTTGTGATGTAATCCTGATCAAATACTGGAAGCCGATCGAGCGCATCGCGGTCAACGGTATTTGAGTCCTGGTTTTGTGAAATCTCGGTACTTACCTGCGAGGTACTGTCAGGAGCGCTTACCATCACATCTTGATTTACCGACGCGACTGGCAGGACGATGTGGATCGCCGGACGGCTCTCCGAACCGACCTTAATCGGCTGCTGAACCTCCTGAAATCCCGTTTGGGTTACGTCGATCGTGTATTTTCCGGCACTGACCTTTGGAAAGCGGAAATCGCCCGAGCTTCCAGTGATTCCTTTCGTCACGACTTTGCCGTCCTGGGTGGCCAGGGTCACTTGCGCGCCAACGATTACGGCTCCACTTGTATCCTGTACCGCTCCCGTAAGAGCGAGCGGATTCGCAGTGCTCTGCGCCTGCGCCATGCCGACGACTGAACCAAATAGCAAGACAATGAAATGAAACCGAAACTGCATACCACCTCAGGACGAAATAAAAGACTCGATTCTCAGCGCACTGCCACGGACGAAACATGTTTCGGCAGACAAATTTGAAAGATTGATCCAGATCCAGGTTCAGAGTGAACTGCGATTGTTCCGCCATGCGCCAAGACAGCCCATTGCGCGATGGACAGGCCAAGCCCTGCTCCACCCGCTGCACGAGTGCGCGATTTGTCTACTCGATAGAATCGCTCAAAGATGCGCGTCCGATGTTCGGGCGCAATGCCAGGACCACTATCCTCGACTTCAACAATCGCATCCTGTTCCGTCTCGTGGATGCTCAGTCGAATTTCGCCGCGCTCGGGTGAATACTTCACCGCGTTGTGGACAAGATTCACAAGCGATTGTCTGAGAATGGTCCGATCAGCCTTTACGATTGTGGAACGGTTGCCATCGATCAGAATCGTCTGTTGCTTCTCCTCCGCAAGAACTTCGAGAAGCCCTACCGTCTCCCGCGCAAGATCAAAGAGGTTCACCTCAACCGGGTGCAATTGAATGCGGCCAGCATCTGCGCGAGCCATCGTCAGCAGGCTGTCCACCAATTGCGTGAGTCGATTTGTCTCTTCGAGCATGCTCCCGATCTTGTCCCGGTAGTAGCTCACGTCGCCGTGCATCTTCAGGGATACTTCGCCGACACTCTGTATGGCAGTCAGCGGAGTTCTCAATTCGTGAGAGGCATCGGCAGTGAACCGGCGCAACTGATCGAAAGACCGCTCCAGTCTCGCAAGGGTGGAGTTGAATGCAGAGCCCAACTGGCCCAGTTCATCGTTAGGATTCTCAATGTGCAATCGCTCATTCAGTTGTTCGGCTGTGATCTGCGCTGCTCGTTGCGCCATTGAATCCACCGGCTTAAGGGCACGAGCCGCCACCAGGTATCCAGTTAATGCAACGAGAATTACAGTCACCGGGAGACCGATGCCAAGAACCGTCACCATCTCCCAGAATTCACGCCAGAGAGGTTCTTCGCTGACGGCCAGCCGGACGATCACCGTATTGCCCTCTGCCAGGCGATGGACGCGACTGATGGAACGCAGGCGCATTCCCGATGCGAGGCGAAGGGAATGCGCGTGTTGCCGATTCGAATCTGCGCTACCCGTTGGAACCGGGCCGAGAGGTTGGCCGTGTAGTTGTTCACTGCGATAGAGCAGCTTGCCATCTGCGGACCAGACTTCCAGTAGATACCCTCGGTCGAGCTCGTCTTCGTCAGCCTCTCCTTCCCGGGAACTGATCTGGAGATCTCCATTCCCATCTTTGGAGAGCGCCCCTTCGACGGTCTCTACGTCTCGATGGAGGCTTAGATCTAACTGCTCCTGCAGATTGTGGAGAAAGAAGATCGAGACTCCACCGGCATAGAGGAGCAGCGCAGCCCCAAGCAACGATGCGTAGAGAACGGTCAGACGTGTGCGAAGATTCGCCTGCAGGAGGCTCATGAGTTGTCCTCGCTCAGCGTGAAGCCGACCCCTCTCACGGTATGCAGAAGCTTGGTCTCGAATGGATCGTCCATCTTCCGGCGTAGGCGCGCGATATGCACGTCGATCACGTTGTCCAGAGGCGTTGCTCGATCCGTCTCCTGCCATACATCGCGGGCGAGCATCTGGCGAGAGACTACCCTGCCATGATTACGGGTCAGGTATTCGAGCAATTCAAACTCCCGTGCAGTGAGATCAATGCGTTGACCCTGCCTGCTGACGATTCTCCTGATCGGGTCGATTTCGAGCCCAGCAATTGTCAGCACACCGGCAGATTCGGGCTTATTGCGGCGAAGAAGGGCACGGAGCCGCGCGGTCAATTCCGCGAAGGCAAATGGCTTAACCAGATAGTCGTCAGCCCCTGCATCCAGTCCCAGCACACGATCTTCAATCGCGTCCTTTGCGGTTAGTAGGAGTACCGGTGTCTTCGCTCCCTGCTTTCGTAGTGTTTCCAGCACTTCAATGCCATCCCGCCCTGGCAGCATGACGTCCAGAACAATCAGATCGAACCCCTGTGAGCTGGCATGAAAGAATCCTTCCTCCCCGGTCTGCGCCCAGGTGACTTCGTACCCTTCCGCCCGAAGTCCTTCGCTCACCGCGTTACCTACCTTGATCTCGTCTTCCACGAGCAGAATCCGCACAATGCCACCTCTCTTCTATATAAGCGTATTCAGCTCTGGTGCCACTGAAGTGTTCCTGAAGAATTTCTGACGAAAAATTAAGGAATGAGTGCTGAAAAGAATGGAGTTACTGCTCCCGGCAGTGGGACGGTACTCTATGGATCTGCGGCCTAGCATTTCTTCCAACAAATTCGACGGCACCTCGATCACGTGCAGGCCGCTCTCGGTGGTAGATCACACTTAAGCCTGGAACGAGCGACAAAATCTCATTTCTCTCTAGCGGATCGGAGCTGTCCGAAATGAATCTCTTATCGGAATCCCACCGCAGGATGGTCTTATAAAGAAGGAAACCGCCGGGTTTCAGAGCGGACACGATCTTGTCGCAGAGACTCCGGTCCAGGTGGTAAAACAGCACGATCAGCTCGAACTGTGCAGGTTCAATGGGGTATTCCGTTGCAGCTATCGCAAAGAGATCCAGTGGCAAATCGAGTTGAAGCGCCGTCTGACGTAGCCTGCAGATCGCACCTCGGAGATATCTACGACACTCACTCCCCATCCCCGGCTTGCCAGCCATAAGGCATGTCTGCCGAGCCCACCAGCCAGGCCCAGAACAGCCCTGGCGTTCGGGAACGAATCCTCGACAAACTGCTTGTAGGCTGACAGGAAGAATGGATCGGGCTTGGTCAGCGAGGCCATCTCCTCCTGATACTTCGGGTCCCAATGTGATCGCGGCTCTTTGGTCTTCATGATGGGCAATTCCTGTGTACGTGATGAGAGCTCCATTCCCAATATAGTATAGGGGGGTATATTATGTACTTGAGGAGTGTTCATGTCCCACACCACGAAAGATAAGAAAAGGCTCCTGTCGCGCATTCGCCGTATCAAGGGGCAAACCGAAGCCATCGAGCGTGCTCTGGACGGCGACGGAGAGTGCGAAGAGATTTTGCAGCTCGTTGCGTCTTGCCGGGGAGCACTCAATGGGCTCATGGCCGAGCTGATTGAGGGGCATCTGCGGTTTCATGTACTCGACCCAAACCAGAAGACTCATCCCTCGCAGCTTGAGGCCGCGGACGAGCTGATGTCCGTGGTCAAACGATATCTCAACTAGATCTTCGTGAACTTGTTGCTGGCACTCATTCGATTTGCTGCCAGTGTCGCCGTCTCTCGCAAATTCCAAGCAGGACTCTATCGATGAAAAGGTTTTTGTTGTCTGTATTTACAGGAATGCTCCTGTGGGCAAAGGTCTGTCACGGACAGACGGTTCTCTCAGTCCAGGATGCAGTTGCCTATGCACTCTCTCACCGTCCAGAACTGCGGGCTGCGAACGACCGCGTCAGCGCGTCGGAGCGTCTGCGCTCACAAGCCGGCCTGATTCCCAACCCGCGCCTCCTCTTCCGCAAAGAAGACTTCGTCGATCACCTCAATGTTGGAGAGCACTCCCAGACCTATTGGGAGGGATCACAAATTCTGGAAACCTCCGGCAAACGAGGAGCCCGCGTCGCCGTCGCGCAACAGGGTATGGACCAAAGTCGCCTGCAGGCCGAACTGGAGCGGCGGCAGATCGTCTTGAACGTGCGCGAAAGCTATTGGAAAGCAAAGGCAGCGCAGTCACTCGCTGCCTTATATGCACAGGACTCGGACTACTTCCGACAGGTCATCGAGTATCACGAAGCCCGCTTCCGCGAAGGCAAAATCGCGGAGGTAGACCTGTTGCGGGTACGCCTGCAAGGGGAACAGATTCGAGCTGCAGCAGCCAATGCAAAGCTCGACTCCGAAAAGTCGTTGCTGATGCTGGCACAAGAAATGAACGCCGCTCCTAACAGTACGTGGGTGCTCTCCGAGGACTTCGAGACGCTGGAGGAACCGAAGCCCCTCCCTCCCGGAACAGACGCCACTTCGACGCGAGTCGAAGGCCAGCTCGCCCAACAGGCGATTGCGGGAGCGGAAGCACAGACCCGGCTGCAAAAGGCAAACGGCAGGCCCGATCTTCTTCTCACTGGTGGCTATAAGCGAGACGTGGATACCCGTTGATCTCGACAGTCGGCTAGAACTGCTCAAGCGGGAACCAACTCCCCGCGTTGAACCCGAGCCGATTTGGGCCCCTGTAGTGCGCCTCGAACTGGAAGCGCTGCTCAATGAACGCGAGCGCGCAGACGAATTGTCGGTCGCAGGCTTCCCGGCACGCAGAACGCGTGTCCTGCCTCAACCATGCCTGATACCAGACGAAGAACTTGCGGAGTACCAGGACCACGGTCCACAAGATCACCCACGAAGACCAACTTTCTGCCTTCGGAGGGTGTTACCTGATAGCGATCCTCTTCAGTCGAAACCAGAAACCCAAATCCGTCGCCGGATGATGTGTTGTGGAAATCGTTAGCAGCATTCACTTTAGTCTACGTGACCTGCTTGCCTGACCAGTAGCACTCCTTGACTGTTCTCCCCAAGCGCCCTGTTCAAAAGAAGCTAACGGAAATGCGAAGTGTAATCCGCCGCAATAATTGCCCTCTTCCCGATTGATTCCGAAGCGTTCATTTTTCCGAACCGGGAGGGCGGCGTGCGAGATCCTAACAACTTCCGAAAGTCTGAACCCCTATGCCAAACGCATTGCGCAATGTTTACTTTTTCGAGCGTGACAATCGGGAACCAAGGAGGGGAGAGCGACCAAGGACCGTCCTGGGTTTTTCGAGCTTTGGCGGGTCGGAAATACCTTCAAACAGCTTGTCTGCAGGCCTATCCCCAGCAGAGTAGACGCGGCGATCACGAAGATTGGCCACGCCTTCCTGCCAGGCCAGAAGTATCCGCTTCCCAATCTCCCTGAACTCGGGAAGCTCGGACATCCTTTCACGCACCAGAGGCACAGTGTCGGCAACTGCATCACTGATGCGCTCCAACATGACCGATTGCTCTCGCAAGGGTATACCGAATGTGCCCGCGATGAACTTGGATAGATTCTTACCTGGCGTCCATGTCTTCTTGCCAAGGAACGATATCCCCGGCGGATTTTGCTGATAGCCCGCGTAAACGCTTGTCGTCAGAAAATCGTAGGCCGGGGAGAGATGCACATCGGCGTGCGAGGTATAGAGCAAAGCGATGTTTTTTGAGTGACAGTCGGCATTATGCAGAGCGTAGGTCAATAAGAGTGTGGCGGCCAATCGTTGGAATGTTTCGTACTGACGCGGACCCGGTACGTGGTCTCGAACGGCCCGGGCGATCCGCTCCCACGTTGTCTCGTATTTTTGTGCGGGACGCAGACCAAGAAGAGCGCAGAAATCTTCCATCCCCCAAAGAGGCTGTCCCTCATCGTCCACATCGAAGCGGTACACCACCAGGGCGTTGCCATCCCGCGATACCTCGACCTTCGCGCTGGGGAGCACCTCTCCCATGACCTGCATACACAGGTACTCATTGAGTGCGGCAAATGGCAACCGGCCCGATGAGCCTTTGATGATATGGCGGCGAGTCAATAAAGTAGCTTTTTGATGGGGGCCAAGCTGTTTACCGGAACCCGTAGTATCGGGCGTAGGCTCTACCTCGACATCGAGAAACTTGGGCAGGATGCCGGAGACACCACTGGTTGCGTGTTGCCGGACCAACTCCGCGAAAGCCTCTTCTGAGTTATCTCCTTGCAACAGTTCGGCGACTTCAATCGGCCTGGCAGGCTCATCCAGCAGAGCACCGGCAGCAGCGACCTGAATGCGTCCCACCATATTTCTGCCGATTACCGAGAGGAGGGCCATCGGACTCGCCCCGACATGGGGACCGAACTGCTCCTGAACCACCTGGAGCAGGTATCCCTCCGGCAAGTTCATCTGCAGAACCGGGGGGAGCTGGTCATCCCAGGTGTAGGACTCTGTACGCACCTGCATGGTCAAAGAGACAAAATCGTCTGCCGCCGTATTGGGGAGGTAATTGAGCACACTCTTGAAGTCGCCGACAGACTCCAGAACGGCGACCTCGCGGCCAAGCACATAGACGAAGAGCTTCACGTGCCACCCCGCTCTCTCCTCAGTTCATCAAGCGAACCGGACATGCCCGCCTTTACGAATGTCACTTCCATGCCCAGGACTGCGAGAACGGCAAGGAGCTTCCTCGCACCGAATTCAGAAACCTGTCCTCGTTCGAATCGCAGGAGTGATTCCGGCGTGATACCCGCCTGGGCTGCTACGTCCTTCTGCTTCAGACGGAGTTCCCGCCGCGTGGCTGCTACGGCTTCACCGAGTTCCTGAAGAGTCTTCATAATTGATGTATACGTCAATTAGTCTGGAAAATCAAGTAACATTGATGTATAAATCAATTCATAGGTTGATTTACCCTGCTGCGGCGTCCTGGAGGCGGATTCAAACGAGCGTGGATAGCGGCGAACTCCAGATCGCGGTCGCTGAGAGGCAAAAGCGTCCGCGAAGCAGTAATGCGAGGGGATGTAACCGAGCGGTGACTGCAATGTTAGGTTTCTGTCAAAACCTTGATCCGAGCTTCCGTTGAAGCGTCTCTGCCTGTTCGGCCAACTTCTGCGGATTGCTTTCTTGGAGTTGACCGAGGTTCTGGAGCTTCCAACGAATTCCTTGCAACAATGCGAGATGTGGAATGCCCACGAGGTCCCATTCGGGTCTGTTCTGTACGAGCGAAATCAGAAAAATGCGCTCGTCGTCGTCCAGTCCCCGTTGCAGTTGGTCAAGGAGTTCCTCGCGCACCGAAAGCAGCCTTGGGAGTGGAACGATCTAAGTCGTCATACCCTAGAACGTCCGTTCGTAATCTTGTGTGATGTCTCGCTGTGTAGGGAATAACACCTCGTGAACGGGGCGATTGTGACTTGCGAGGTACACGACGAAAGCGCGACAGATACGGGGTGTGATCCCTTCGTGGGTAAAAAACTGCATTACATCGAAGAGATCACGCGGGTGCCGACGATCCATCGCGGCTACGAGTTTGCCGCCATACACATCTTCCATAGACGCCATCGGAAGCTCCAAATCGGCTAGAAGAAGGTCCTGTGCTGCCTTTGTCAAGGAGGCTCTCTGGACTGGGTAACGAGTGCCACGCATTACGAAGTTGGCTTCGACCTTCACCTCAATGCCACCACGACGAACAATCAGTTTGGTTTCGCTCGCGTCGGCGGTGGCGGTGGCTCGGGCTTGGAACCCGTTGGCTTGCAAGCGCTCTGCGGTTTGTCGAAGAGATTCCGTGATCCGGGTCAACGCTTGTGTTCGAGGTACCGTGTAATCGGGGAAGACGAGATCGAGGTCGACTGACAGTCGGGGCATATTACGCAGAAAGAGATTGATCGCCGTGCCACCCTTAAGAGCGAATGTCAGGTCGGCAAAGACGAAGGGTGCAACCTGCGTCATCATGCGTGCGATGTCTATGTAGATCTGGTTCATGGCTTGAGCACCAAGAGTCCTTCAGTCGAATGACCTACCCAAGCACGCTGGCTGCCGGTAGGAAGCATTTTCGGGTCAAGTTTTGCAGCCCAAGGCAAGGAGAGTTCTTGGCCGAGCTGCAAGCAGAGTCGTACTGTCTTCACGTTGGAACAGTTCGAGAGCAATTTGCGGAGGACATCGGCTCGGAACGTGTAGGTACTCTCCATGAGCTCTCGCATCTCATGTAGAGGCTGGCGCACCCCACTTCGCTCAAGAGCTCAAGCAAAGCGCGTTCCGGTGCGGAGGTCTGTGGAGCGTCCGCCATGTTTTCAAAAGGCGCGACGTAAAACAACACAGTAGCGCCTTCGGTGAAGATCCTCTTTTGGTGAGAATCGGAGGGAAGCCGTTGCAGGAACCAGTCGGGCAGTTTTATCGAGGTAGAACCGTACAAATGCAGCGTCGAGTTCTGCTCGACATAGTGCAGACTTTCCACCAACGTGCAGCCCCTTGATACTTCGCTCCAGAACTCGCAACGCAGGATAAAGGGATGGGGCTTCCCCCGGACGAGAAGAGACGCCGCGAGCCAAACGATTGAGCCACCCGGCACGAACATAGTGAACGGCGAGGTCGGCTGATATTCTCAGGTCAAAGATCCTTCGAGGTTAAGGGAGTTCCAGGGGAAGACCGGGCGTAGAGTAATTTTAGTTTACCTTCCATAATCGTAGCCTCACTACGACAATAAAAGACAATCCAAGGTCCCGGGAAGATTACGATATCGAGCCTGCCCATCAGTGGGGCAGCAGGTCCCTTGAAGCTGTGAGAGGTCAGATTTCCCTTTATCGCCACGAGAGAGGATCAGCGTATCCTCTCAGAGCCGGCTACATGCCGTGAGCAAGGCTGGCATTTTGGTCTGCTCTATTTGAACTGCAAGGGATGAACGAAGTTGACGTCACTGACGATGTTCTGCGCAAGCGCCAGGCTCAGAACAGACAACATCGAAACAAAGGTGAGGGTGCCAAGAACTGCCGGATGGCCAGATCGCTTAGCTGCGGGCATGAATTTCTGCTGAATCGTGGTGGTCGGTTTGTTTATTGCGCCAGTGCATAACCGAGCAATCGTTCAGGCGTCCCCAGCTTCTCGCAATCCGGCTCATTGGATGCGAAATGAGATTGATCTTTGGAGTTATAGCAGCGGTAAAGCGGGATCGTTCCCGGCTGCGCTTTCGCATACACCCAACCCACATTGCGCAGGCGTTGATAATTGTTCTGCTCGCAGAATCCCTTCTCTGCGAGCAGATGGTCGGGATGCCCGGGCCGCTGACTGACGCAGTCTTCCAACTCGACGGAAGGTTTGGTTGCATCGGCAACCGTCATCAGATAGCCGGACTCTTTCTCCAGTTTGTAAGCGCTGTAATTACCGGGAACAGGAGCCGTAGTAGACCAGCGATCATGCAGTGTTGCGTTATACCAACGCGCCAGCAGGATACCGATTTGCGATGCTACGGGCTTGCTCGACATGGACACAGTTACATCGCGGAAGACGAGATACTCCGTCTCGCGGCCTTCATAGGGCGGCCAATAAGCATAGGCCAGCATCCATGAATTCGAGAGCTGATTGGCTCCTGTTTTGGCGTCGAGAAGGACGGGATACATGATGCGTTCGTAGGGAGGGGGAAGCGTGGATGTTGCGGGATCGAGCGCCAGGAGCGGCTCTGGCAAACTGGTGAGCGCCGTATGGTCGTTGCTCAGGAAGAGTCCCAGACCGCCATGCACCCACCCTGTGAACAGCAGTTCGCCAGTTGTTGTCCAGCGGGCTACGCTGACGCCTGATCCATTCATGAGACGGGTCGCATCGCCTCCCAGCCCTGGCTGGTCCCACCGGCCCTGAAAGAACTTCATCCACTTGCCAGGTAGAGGATCGGAGACGGGTCCGCGCGCCACGATGAGCGCTCCATCCCTGTTGCGAAAGCAGTAGGCGTAGTAGTAGCCGTCCTGGCCGTTCACTGTGCTGCAGGAGCCTTCCCCCGTTTGTTTATTGGCGGTGGGCGCATCCGTGCCGGTGAGGATTTGCCCGTAGCTCTTCCAGGTCAGTCCATTGTCGGTGGAGACAGAGAGGGACGTCGACATATGGGTTTGAAAATTGGCCTGGTAGTGACACGCGGTTTCGGAATGGATAAAGCCGACGATTGTGTTTCCGACAGGCTCGGCATGGTTGAGCCATTGCCCGCAGGAGTCATAGGTTCCGGGCTTACCGGGACTGAGCACGGTACGCTCCGGACCGCCCATATCCCACGGGGAATGCCCATCGATAGCATATGTCTCGCTGTGCGCATCAAATCCGCGGAAGCCTCCATTGGGAAGCGGGATCTCGGTGAAGTGATTGTCGACGACAGCCACGACGGGGCCGCGCACGACACGGGGAAGGCCAACCCGAATCTGGATGCACTGAATGCAGGCAACAGAACCCTGCCGTGAACTGATTGCGCTCTGTGCGCAGGCTGTGCCGGATAGTAACCAAAGAACCGTCAGAGTGCAGAGAACTGCGGGCATGTTCATTCGCTTTATTTCAGGCATGCGTTTGTTTAGACCCAATCGGATGGTTAGAGTTTTGACCGCATTGCAACAAGTCAGGTGAAGATCAAGATAAGCATCGCGGACTTAGATCCACAAACGCAAGCTGAATTTAAAGGTTTTCTATCAACTGGCCATAAATAGCCGAGTCATTGCTTCAGGTTATAGCCGAGCAGAGCTTCCCGCTTTCCCATGGCATTGCAGTTGTCTGCGTTTGAGGCGAAGTGGGAGTGCTCGGTTTCTGAGTAGCAGCGGTATAAGGGTTGCGTGTCCGGCTGTGCAGTTGAGAAAACGAACCCCGCACTGCGCAGGCGCATATAGTCCTGCGTCTCGCAGATGCCTTTCTGGATGAGGATGCGGTCGGGATGACCGGACCATTTGCTGAGGCACTCTTCGAGCTCGACCGTCGGCCGGGAAGGATCAGGCATGGTCATCATGTATCCGAGCTGAGCAACGAGGTGGTAAGTGGAGTAGTTGCCGGGTACGGGTGCGGTCGTGGTCCAGTGATCGCGCTGGGCCGCGTCGTACCAGTGCGTGAGCATCTCTCCAACCAACGGCTCGCTGGGTGTCCGGGTCCATGAGATGTCGACCGGCCGAAAGACCAGATACCGCTTCCCGAAGTTTTCCCCGGGGTTGAGATACATATACGTCAGCAACCAGTGGTCGCCCAGTTGGTTGAGGCCGGTCGTGGCATCGATCAGATCAGGATAGGCAAGGAGTTCCAGGCCATTCTTTCGTGACCAGTCACCGGGCTCAGCCAACATCAGAGGTTGAGGAAACACAGAAACAAAATGCAGGTGATCCTGTGAGGCGATCAAACCAAGCCCCCCTTTGACCCAGCTGACGCCAAGGGTCTCGCCGGTTGTATTCCACCAGGCAGAGCCACTTCCGTCGATTTTGCTGGACTGACCGCCAATGCCAGGCTGAGACCACGTGCCATTGAAATACTTCTTCCACTGGCCGGGGCCAAGATTGGTGGACGGGGTGCGAGCAGCGAATGTATAACCACCGTCCCATGAATGACCGCCATTGTAAAGGCAATAGGCGTAGTCGTAACTATCTCGCCCGCGCACGACATTGGTGCAACTGTCGCCTGTCTCCTTGCCATCGGCGGGCGGATCTGTGCCGGTAATGATGGGCCATGCAACCTTCCAGGTCAAACCATAGTCGGTGGAGGTTGCGAGGGTCATGCTGGCGTGGGTCTGGCCGCCGCGTGCGTAGTTGCAGGCAGTCTCATTGTGGTTCCACCCGTAGAGAGTCTTGCCGCTGAGCTCGACGTGCACAATCCATTGACCGCAGGAATCCGGCGTATTCGGAGGGACGGGCTTGAGCACCGCCACACCTGCGCCCCCCATATCATAAGGATGGCTGCCGTCGATGGCCCACGTTGTTCCTGCGGCGGTGAAGCCGCGGAATTTCCCGTTGGGAACCTGAACCGTAGAGAAGGCCGCGTCCGCGACATTGGGAGCAGGTCCACGCGCCACCAGCGGAACCCCGACACGAATGCGCATCGTGGCCACGGGATTGAGCACAGTTACCTTCCCATGCGGCGCAACGGCCTGCTTTCCACTTTCTGTAAGAGTGCCGCATCGATAAACACTGTCAGCATCGATCGACTTCGACCATGGATCTGAATCCCAGGAAAAATAATCGATTCCAACGAGACGATGTTCGGTCGCAAATGTGTCGAAGTCGTGGCGAAGTTCTTCGATCAGAAGTCTGCGGCCTGTCTCGTTTTCGGATGGGCAAGAAGTATTGCTGTTCGGAAGGCCCCATTCTGTAATCCAGCAGGGCTTGCCCTCGGACGAGCCCTGTGTGCGGCATGCGGCCAGATCCACGCTGGTGAGCCGGGACAGGCGATCTGCCGCTGCAGCCGGATCGCCAGGCTGTCTGTTCGAAGGGTAGGAGTGAATGCCATAGGCATCAACGAGTGAATCCATGCCGTGGGCGCGGAGAAACGTGATCGTCGCCGAGAGACTGACCATGTCCTCTTTCTTGTTGTTGTAGAGTTTGCCGCCATCCTTTGCACTAACCAAACCGGCGGAGATAATCGGCACAGTTCGATTCAGGCGGGATCGATCGCGGGCGTCTTTGAGCGCAGACAGTATTTTGATGTACTGAAGAAAACCTTTCGCAATTTGCTTTCCCTCGGCATCGTTATTGAGATCATTGAGATTCAGGATTTTCCCTTCGCCCGGAAGGGGAAACTCCGGGTTGAAAGCGGCCCAGTTAATCTCGTTGCTGAGCTCGACGCCCGCCAGTCGAATGTTGTTTGCGTCGAGGCTGTCGAAAAGTTTCTGAAAGGTGTCCTTAGAGGCTGTGGGATCGGCCCATGAGAGTGGATGTCCGCCCCACATTTGCGGAAATTGATCGGGTTGGTAGGGCCGAGATGGCGCGTTGGGCAGATATTCGGCACCTACAATCAACTGGAGGCTGATCCCGTGCGCGGCGGCTCGCTTAGCAAAATCGATACCTTTGTCGTCATTCGAGATGCCGCAACGAATGACGTATACGGAGGCCGCTTTGAGCTGATCGAGCATCGTGTTCTGATCAGCGGCACTCGCGCGCATTGGATTGACAACATTGACTCCTACAACCAGATTCTGTCCTCTAACCATTGCAGGCCCGGCGACTAAGAAGCTAAGGAACCAGACTGCCAATTGCCCTGTACGGTTGACTCCGCCCATGGGGACCCTCTTCTTATACTCAATTTGGAGAAACCTGGAGCTGTACTGTGCCCTGGACCTCCATAGAGACACGACAGGCAGCTCAAGGTTGCGCCTGGGTTGCACAGACCTTGAATTGCACAACCGATCGCAGTACACCCCACAACTCCGCACCGCGGGTTGGGTTGTAGCCGGAAGTAGTAATTCCAGCTTCCACCCTCAAAAGAGGATAGTCGATGAGAAAGTTTCTTTTCGCACTTGCGGCAGCCTGCTCTCTCGCTGCGATCCAAAACATACGGGCGGACGCTCAAGCCGGGCTAAAGAGAGTTGGCGCTGTTTTGGCGATCATCGCAGGTTTGATGGCAGGAAGCCAGATCGGCTTTTGCATCACACATTCCGGGATTATCAAACAAAGGCCTTGCGACATCTACGCGGCTGGCAATACTCCATGCGTCGCCGCGCATAGCACGGTGAGATCGCTATACGCTCAATATACTGGCGCCTTGTATCAGGTGAAGAGAGCCTCCGACAGCGCGACCCAAAACATCGGCTTGCTTTCCGACGGCTACGCGAACACTGCGGCGCAGGATGCATTCTGTGCAAACACTACCTGCATCATCACGAAAATTTATGATCAGTCACCAAAGCACAACGACCTCGTCATCGCTACCGGCGGCCATTACAAAGGACCCGGCCCTAACGGGACTGACCTTGGTGCCGCGGCAGATGCGTTGCCGGTGACAGCGGGAGGCCATCAGGTCTACGGCGTTTTCATTTCGCCGGGGATGGGTTACCGCAACAACCAGACATCGGGCGTTGCAGTGAGGGGCAAACCGGAAGGAATGTACATGGTTTCATCCGGGACCCATTTCAATTCGGGGTGCTGCTTCGACTACGGCAATGCAGAGACGAGCGCCACAGATACCGGCGCCGGCCACATGGATACGGTCAACGTCAGCAGAGAGTTGTCATGGGCTGCTTGCCGCAACGGACCAGGACCCGGGGTGCACGCCGACTTAGAGAACGGAATATTCTACTGGAACAAACGAAGCTGCAATCCTGCTGCGAATATCAGCGGCGGGCCGCGTCCCTTCATCTCAGCATGGTTAAAGAACAACGGTCAGACAAAGTTTGCCCTGAAGTGGGGTGACGCGCACTCAGGCGGCCTCAACACAATCTATTCCGGCGCCCTTCCAGTTGGATATTCGCCCATGCATCAGGAGGGCGCGATCATCCTCGGCATGGGAGGAGATAACAGCCATGCCTCCGCAGGCTCCTTCTTTGAAGGCGTGATGAGTGCAGGCTTTCCGGCCGACACCGCCGATAATGCTATCCAGTCCGACATTGTCGCGGTCGGATATGGCGCGCCCACTGGACTGTCTGGAACGCTGATACCGGGATCGGAAATCTCTCTGCAAGCGACCACGGCATGCTGCACTGGGGACTATATCCGTAACCGGAACGGCGCCGCTGTCATCGCGCCAATCACAACCGGCAGCGCGGAGGAAGACAAAGGCGACTCAACGTGGATCGTCCGCCGAGGTCTCGCTGACAACTCATGCGTCTCCTTGGAGTCGAGAAACAATCCAGGCGACTTCTTGCGACAGCGGAACTTTGCTCTGCATATACAACCGTTCGACGGTACCCCTCAGAATCGGTCTGACGCAACATTCTGTCCGCAGCCGGGGAAGAGCGGGAAAGGGATTTCGTTCCACTCAGTCACTTACCCAACGAAATACATTCGCCACTACTATGGCAAGGTTTATATCACCAGTGATGGCGACAGCAAGAACCCTTGGGACAACACGGCGCATTGGAGCGACGATGTAAGCTTCCTCGTCAGCCCGCCTTGGTTGCCATAGGCTCCGGACTTTTTTGTGTCAACTGAGGCTGGAACAAAAGGGCAAACGTCTATGAGGGGACCGGGAACGATGCTACGCGCTTGCCTACGGATTTTTTCAATGGGTTACGGTTAGAGTCACTTCTGTCACGACAGAGATTGGAGCTATGCTGCAGGTGAGCTCTCCAAAGGGATTCGTGACGTTGCAGGCCCAGCAACCCATCAAATCAAGCAGTTACGAGCCTGTTGCGCATGGTAGCGGGGGGCGAGCGCTTCACGGAGCGGGTCTTGATGACGGCCCGACGGCTGATGTTCAACGTCAGGGCCTGTCGATCCAGTTCCTCAAGCATTGGGGCGGTGAAGTCTACGTTGACTCGCTGAACTGTCGGCCTGACGACGGTGGACTGATTCGTGAAGTGGCTTGAGATGTCTTGCCCGCGATCGCCCATCTCCGCGAGCTTCTCCGCACGGATCCGTTTAGTGGATGTTTTCGGGGTTCTCCTTGTCCAAAGATAGAGGCATGTTGTCTCGACAGCTCTCGACCCGGTCGTTGCCAGCCGCGCCGATGTCGATAGGCTGCTACGGACCGAACCGCAGGTTCAGCCGACGAATCCTCCCGTATTGAACAATCATTCAAACAGCTTCAAGTCGCACGGAGGTTGCGTCGTAGGCACCTTATTTATAACCTGCCCGCCTACACCATTGATTTGGTTAGAGATCTATCTGGAAAGGGCCTTCATTTGAACCAGAGAATCTCTGAAAGAAAGTTCAAGCTGAGTTGCGAAAGGCCCACCATAAAATCAGCAACTTACAATCCATCCTTCGCATCGATTTCGCCGCGTCTTTTCGAGATCGCTTCCAACTCGCACCCTCGCTGGTGCAATTCTGCGATCTATGCCTGCGCCTTCGAAGTAAAGCATTCATGCGTGTTTCAACGCACAGCTTATGGCGAGATGTCAGCTTTGGTCAATTGAAATCAATGGATTGTGGGTCTATGAGGGATCTCTCGCGCTCATGTCGGGTATGGACGGTTTCGTGCAAATTGTAGTCAGATCTGCTTGATTGGTGGACCTGATCGGATCGAACCGATGACCTCATCCATGCCATAAAGTGTCCAGCACTGACATTATTGAAAGATAAGGATTTATTGGCCGGTATAACCGGCACAGTCGGCGAAATTTGACACCAAAAACATTGAAGCATAGCAGGCTGAACCCTGGCGGGACCACGTTAAATTTGTTCTAACCTCTTGCTGATTGGACGCATGAATTTTCGGTCATGCCTAAATAGTCGAAGACCAGGCGGACACGGCGCGTGAGCTGGCGCATTTTCTTGGGGACGCTGCGGACTCCTTTGGACTTGATCAGGCCCACGGCGAATCGGCGAAGGCGGGTCAACCAAGAACCAGCAAAGGTTCTCAAAGGCCCCAGATGAGCAGGAAAAGTAAAGGCTCATTTTTGCCGACTCGTGGGTTAGAGACTCGTGACCCTGCTGCTCGTGGCAATCGAGATAGACATGCAAAAACAAGGTGTGCGAAGTCCCCATGTCTTGAGGTATGGTGTTATTCTGCACATCTAAACTCGCTGCCGGTCACTCAAAACGGGGAATTCTGAAAGCAGGAGGTGTTATGTTCCGCTTCTCACTCACCAAGAAACCAAAAACTTCTCAGGAACCGTTCAGCGTAGAGACTCTGGCGAAGGCTTCGCGGCTACGCGGCGCCAATGTCACCCAGGGCATTTGTCCATACTGCGCCGTCGGCTGCGGGCAGCTCATCTTCAGCAAGGGCGGCGAACTGATCGACATTGAGGGCGATCCTGATAGTCCCATCAGCACGGGCCACCTATGCCCCAAAGGGGCCAACGCCTACCAGCTCTCCGTCAATTCGCATCGCGTCCGCAATGTCCTGTACCGCGCTCCCTACTCCGATCAATGGGAGACGCGGACGATGGAGTGGGCGTTGGACCAGATTGCGCAGCGCGTCAAGACGACCCGCGACGCCGATTTCACAACTCGCGACGAGCAGGGCCGTTTACTCAACTCGGTGCGCAGCATGGGCTCGTTAGGCGGGGCAACGATTGACAACGAGGAGAACTACCTCATCAAGAAGCTATTCGGCGGCGGGTTGGGGGTGGTGTCGATCGAAAACCAGGCGCGAATATGACACAGCGCCTCGGTGCCCGGTCTGGGCGCCTCGTTCGGCCGCGGCGCGGCCACAAATTATCAGCAGGACATGGCCAATAGCGATTGCATCCTGTTTATGGGATCGAACATGGCAGAGGCTCAACCTGTCGGTTTCCGCTGGCCCATGGAGGCCAAGCTGAAAGGCGCGATCCTGATCCATGTCGATCCGCGCTTCACCCGCACGTCGGCTGTGTGTGATCTTTTCGTGGGCATTCGCTCCGGGAGTGACATTGCCTTCCTCGGCGGCCTGGTGAATTACGTCTTAACAAACGACCGTTGGTTTCATGAATACGTCCTGGCCTACACCAATGCTTCGACCATCATCGACGAAGGTTTCCGGGATACCGAAGATCTGGCAGGGATGTTTAGCGGCTTCGACCAGCAGTACGACTCCTATGATTCCAAGCGGGGCCATTGGGGCTATGAGCCGTCCACGGCCGGCCACGCAGAGCAGGACGGGGCGAAGCATCCGCCTGAGGCAGAGTCCACGAAAGACGCGCACAGCCCTCGTGGCCACTCCAAGGAAGGCAGCGGCGAACCATATACCTCGCCGTACAAGGACGTAACAAACGCACCGCGCGATCCGACGTTGGAGCATCCGCGCTGCGTAATGCAGATTCTGCGGCGGCACTTCGCCCGCTACACCCCAGAGGTCGTTTCCCAGGTGTGCGGCTGCAAGCCGGAAGAGTTTTTGCACGTCGCGGAATTGCTCTGCACCAACTCCGGACGCGAGCGGACCACGTGCATTGCCTACGCGCTGGGCTGGACGCAACACACCACCGGCGTGCAGATCATACGCACGGCCGGCATCTTGCAATTGTTGCTCGGCAACATGGGCAGACCCGGCGGCGGCATTATGGCTCTGCGCGGCCACTCGACCATCCAGGGAGCGACCGACATCTCGACTTTGTACGACTCACTCCCCGGCTACCTGCCGCAACCCGCCGCACACGACCCCGCGCACGAGGATTTGAGTTGGTATATCGAGTATGGAAGGATGCCCACCGGCTACTGGGCAAACTTTAGCAAATTCATCGTCAGCCTGCTCAAGGCGTGGTACGGCGACGCAGCAACGCCGGACAACGACTTCGGGTTCTCCTGGGTTCCGCGCGTGGACGGCGACTACTCGCAACTGGCCTACTTCGATCGGATGTCAAAGGGTGGGGTGAAGGGCTACTTCCTGGCTGGCCAGAACCCCGGCGGCGGCGGACCCAACGCAGGTCTGCACCGTGCTGGCCTGCGCAACCTCGAGTGGCTGGTGGTTCTCGACTGGTTCGAGACGGAAAGCGCCACTTTCTGGAAGAACGACCCGAATGCGCCGCCGCCCTCCGAGATCGGGACCGAGGTCTTCTTCATCCCCGCGGCAGCCGCTCAGGAGAAGGAGGGCAGCTTGACCCAGACACAGCGGCTCATCCAATGGCACAAAAAAGCCATCGATCCGTCCGGCGATTGCCGTTCCGACGCCTGGTTTTTCTACAACCTCGGTAAGCGCCTCAAGCAGCTCTACGCCGGCTCCACCGACCCTAGGGATCAGGGGCTGCTGAACCTCACCTGGGACTACGACTTCGACGAGCAGCCGCGTCTGCCCGATGGAACGCTCAGCCGTATTGAAGGAGAACCCGACTTGGAGAAGGTTCTCATGGAGATAAACGGTCACAGGCTGGATCACACCGACTCGCGCACCGGGGGGCCTCGTCTTGTCAGCGGCTACTCGGAGTTGAAGGACGACGGCACGACGGCATGCGGCTGCTGGGTCTACAGCGGCGTCTTCCCTGAGCCGGGTCGCAACCGTGCGGACGAACGCAAGATCACGGATAACCCCATCCAACCGGAATGGGGCTTCGCTTGGCCAAACAATGTCCGCGTCCTGTACAACCGGGCCTCGGCCGACCCCGAAGGCCGGCCCTGGTCGGAGCGTAAGAAATTGGTCTGGTGGGACTCAGAGAAGCGGAGCTGGGTCGGACTCGACAAACCAGACTTCGAGCTGAACAAGCCGCCCGACTACCAGCCGGCCCCAGGCGCAACAGGCATGGACGCCATCGCCGGCACACACCCCTTCATCACCAAGGCCGACGGACTGGGTTGGCTGTACTCGCCCGGCATTAAGGACGGTCCTCTTCCGACTCATTACGAGCCGGTCGAGTCTCCCTTTGGCAACCTGCTCTATCCCAAACACAGTATTAACCCAACGGTACGCTTTTTCGCAGGGCCGCTGAACCAGATCGCCCACATGCCGACAGCCGAGTATCCCGTGGTAGCTACGACGTTCCGTCTTACCGAGCATTACCTGAGCGGGCCGATGAGCCGCTTCAACAGCTGGCTTAACGAATTGCAACCGGAGATGTTCGCCGAGCTGAGCTACGAGCTGGCCGCCGAGCGCGGTATTGTTCACGGCGGCTGGATGACGATTCAAACGCCGCGCGGTCGGATCGAGGCTCGCGCGATGGTGACCCGGCGGCTGCGGCCGTTTGTCGTCGAGGGGCGCGTGGTCCACCAGATCGGCCTCCCGTTCCACTGGGCCTTCGCCGGGGAGATCGTCGGCAGCAACGCCAACGACCTGACCGCGCTCTTGGCCGACCCGAACGTAAGCATGCACGAAAGCAAGGCGTTCACCTGCCAAGTCCAAGCCGGGCGGCCCGCAGGCGAGGCTCCACTCCCGACGGTGCCCACAGCGCACTGGCCGACCCTCGATCCGATCCCGGACACGCCGGCCAGCGCCCAACCAGAAGGGAGGATCGGACATGGCAAGTAGAGAAAAGGAACTATCCGGTTTGCCGCAGACCAGCAATCCACCACGCGGGCGGATGTCGGAACTGCTTGGACGCCTGATCTATCCGTTCCAACGTGGTGAAGCGCCCAAGCCCCAACAGGCTACTGGTTTTTACACGGACACCACCGTATGCATCGGCTGCAAGGCTTGCGAGGTGGCGTGCAAGCAGTGGAACCAACTCCCTTCGGATGGCTTTAACTGGTCCGGCAACAGCTATGACAATACGAATGAGTTGTCGGCGACAACCTGGCGCCATGTGAAATTCATAGAGCAGTTCTCCCACGAGCCGTCAAGTAATCTTGCTTCTCTGGACACGGCGGCGGACGAGTCGCCTCTTAATCGCTGGCTCATGATGAGCGACAATTGCAAGCATTGCGTGGCAGCCCCTTGTCACCAGGCTTGCCCAACCGGCGCCATTATTCAAAATGAGTTCGAAAATATTTATATTCAGGCTGACATCTGCAACGGCTGCTCATGCTGCATTGCGGCCTGCCCGTTCGGCGTCATCACTCGCAGCGACATGGGCGGTCATTCGCACAAATGTACGCTCTGCTATGACCGCCAGCGTGACGGTCTGGAGCCGGCCTGCGCCAAGGCATGTCCAACGCAGTCCATCCACTTCGGCCCGGTCGACGAGCTTCGTGACCAGGCCCGCAAACGTGTGGAGCAACTTCACGAGCGTGGCGTCCGGCAGGCGTACCTGTATGGCGACACCCCGAATGAGACCTATTCCGAAATGCATTCCTTCTACTTGCTTGTCGATCGCCCTTCCGTTTATGGCCTGCCGGATGCTCCATTCAATCCGTGGCTGCACATGATGGGAGACTATGTTCGTTCCGTCGCGGGCGGCTTAGCCGCTGTCGCCGTGCTGCTCGCGGTGGTGTTTCTTTTGAAGCCCTGAATGCACGCAGACTCCAAACCGCAGCACGCTTCCACCAAACCTCCCTTGCCGGAACAAGGGGGCCAGAGCGGCTATGCGAATAAGACCGTGACCAAGGTGCCGGGGTGGCACGGCATCATCGCCTGGGATGCTTTGCTCAACGGCATGGCGACGGGACTGTTCCTGGCCGCCGCGGTCAGCGAGTTGGCGGCTCCCGCGGTCTTCATACGCGTGGCGAAAGTGGCTTATCCAGTCGCGCTCGTCCTTTTGCTCGTTGACCTCGGATTACTCGTGTTGGATCTTGGCGATCCGTTGCGTTTCCATCACATGCTCAGGGTTTTCAAGCCCAGCTCGCCCATGTCGTTGGGGACGTGGTGTCTGACGATCTTTTCGCTCCCGCTGACCGCGGCGGCGGCGCTCAGCCTGCTGGCCGAACTGGGGTGGGACTTCGAGTGGGCTCGCCTACTCGCGGTGGTCGTGGGACTGTTGCCTGGCTTCGGCTCCGCGGCCTACAAGGGCGTCTTGCTCAGCACGAACGCGCAACCAGGCTGGAAAGACGCGCGCTGGCTGGGTGGTTATCTCACCAATTCGGCCCTCCTAATGGGCTGTGGCGAGTTGCTTGTTCTGTCCGCCCTGATCAAGCAAATGCAGGCAGCTGCGATCCTCCGCACCGCTTTCATCGTTCTGCTCGTGCTCAATGTGATTCCCTTGGGGTTGTTGTTTAACAACCTTCGGCCGACCCACGCGCGACTCTATACCCGCGAGCAACAATGGCGCGTCGGTGTGCTCATCGCTGCGGGCACGGTGATTCCTTTGGGCCTGATGCTGCTCAACGGCGGTCTGCTGTTCATATTAGTTGCCGTGATTTGTCTTCTGTCGGAGAGTTGGCTCATCCGTTCTGTATACGTCAAGATACCCCACACTTCGCCATTGGAAGCCCCGAGCGGCGAATAGCCCAGGGAGATTGCGATGGACTATTCGCGCTGTGGCACCGCATCCGGTGAGGATGACTCAGTTGTCGCGACAGCAATCAGGCGATATTAAAAACGGGCATTCTCCTCTCGGGAAGCACTGCACGCGAGGAGATCTCTCTCGATTAGGGATTGCCCAATGCCTTCTGGAGGGCTGCAGCCAGAACTTTGGTGCGAGCCCGTAAATAGGCTAAATCGTAACCATTCATTGAGCGCGGCGTGTGGCGCTTTTTTCACGGAAATAGGCTTCAGCCTTGTCGCCGGGAATGGGCTTCACCCTTCCGCTTTTCAGGTCGTCATGACGGCTGTCGAGAATAGCGCGCACCTGAACTACCTCGACGAAGTATCCGGCCATCGCGTCCTCAACGAGATCCTCAGCCCTGCGCCCACTCTGCGCAGCAAGGGCGGTTAGCTTCTGTTCCGTCTGGGGGGTGAGCTGCACTTCCATAACCACAGCCTACGTCTAAACCGGCCCTGGCTCAAGTCTCACTCGAGAAATTCCAGCGGCACCTTGGGGAACCCCCATACACCCGATTCCCAAATGGCTCGTCGCGGTGATAGATCGACGAGCGCGGAAGCAAAACAGCGTGAGTCGCATTTCTGTAATGGCTCTGACGGAAAAGTCTACCACGGGGGAGCGCAGGCTTGCCTCAACTTGTCCAGCCATCTTCCCAACCCCAAGCCGCACACTGAGGTGGGAACCGGCTTTTGGTTCCTTGTAAATCGGGCACATCGTAATTAGCCAGGTAGCTTGACAATCATCTTTCCGGTGTTCCTGGCGCCTGAACGGAGAAGATCAATTAGCGCCGCAGGTGCTCGATCCAGTCCTTCCACAAAGGTCTCCCTGCTGATGAGTTTTCCCGATTGGAGTGCAGGCATCGCCTCGCCCAGAAATGCCGGCATTTCTTTTATATAATCCGAAACGATGAAACCCTCAAGCCGGAGCCGCTTGCCGATCGCAAGCACCATGTTCCTTGGGCCCGGTACGGGCGTGTTGTAGCCGGCGATTCCGCCGCACATGGCGACTCTCCCATAGGTCCGCAGCACAGCCAGCGCGGCTTCAAGTTGCGGGCCGCCTGTGTTATCGAAATAGACATGGATGCCTTCCGGAGCACCTTGTTTCAAATGGTTCAATGGCTCGCCATCCTGATAGTTGAAGGCGTAATCCACCTTGAGTTCGTCTCGCAGATAGGCCACCTTATCTCCGGACCCGGCGCTGGCGATCACCCGGCAACCATGCATTTTGGCAAATTGACAGGCAGCGCTTCCGACGGCGCCGGCACCTCCAGAGACAAAGACAGTCTCTGCTTCTTTTAAGCCTGCGATCCGAAACAGCCCGACCCAGGCCGTCAGACCCGTGATGCCCAGGATGCCAAGGTAAGTTGAGGGCGGTGCCACGCTTGTGTCGACGATTTGCAGCGCCGAGGCTGGCGCAACAAACATCTCACGCCAGCCGTGGAAGCTTTGCACACATGCCCCGACGTGCAACTTCTCATCCCGCGAAGCGATAACCCTGCCCACCGCCCCACCTTCCAATGGCTGACCGATTTGAAAAGGAGGTACGTAGGACCTGGCTTCATTCATTCGTCCGCGCATATACGGATCGACGGACATGCAAACGTTGCGTACCAGGACTTCTCCCGGTTTGGGGTCAGGGATATCGACGGTTGCAAAGGCGAAATTGTCGAGGGTGGGAACCCCGTTCGGGCGGCTTGCGAGTCGAACTTCACGGCTTTGAGTAGGCATAAGAATTTGTCCAAAGCATAACGCGTCCTGATCCGCGCATGCTCTTCGGTTGATGCAGTTTCCCTCCTGAAGTATAGGCTGCCCGCAAGACTTGGCCGGGATTCAATCAGGATCGCAGAAGAGTCACTGGCTATGTTGTGTTCGACTTGCGACAAGCTATGGATCCATCGCACGAGCAGATTATTCCGCCGTTTCCGCCGCGATGAACGGCTGCCAAGTCCGGCAGAAGTGCTCCTGTCTGAAGTTAAAGAAGGGGACCGGAGCCTTCGGCCCGGGTTTCAGGCCTTGGTCCGCTCCAATGAAGTTGAATGGCAGCCAGAGAGAGACAAACCTAGGGAGGTTCGGGTCTGCGGTGTTCACGAAGTTGCCCCAGTAAGTCTTCATTTCACGGGCGAGCTGCTGCTCGCCGGTGTTGAGCGGCGTGCCGAAATTGAACAGGAATTGGAGCTCCGAGGCATGTTCAGAAGCGGTTGGGAAGCCGAACACGTCGTTGGGCGGCTCGACCGGCGTGCCGAACCCCGGCGAGGGTGGCGCGTTGGGATCGTTAAACTCATAACCGAAGACCGGCACAAAATGCGCGAGGTCGCTGTTGGAATCCGATCCGTTGCAGGCAAAGACCAGGTCAGTGAATATCTGCGAGAGCGCCTCGTCGGAACTGGGCGCGTTATTGGGAAGGAAGGGATCCGGGAAGTTGGCGAGTGGATACTCTTCCGCGAGCGCAGCGCTCAAGGCCGTTGTATTCTCGGCGGCCGGGAACCCGATCAAGCCGAGGAATAGTTTGATCTCCTCCGGATAGGCGCAGATCTGCCCTCCGCACAATGCATTCGGATTGCTCAAGTCGAAATTCGCCGGGCCGCCGGCTGCCAGTATGTCGACGAAGGGAACGCTGGGGAAGGGGAAATCGTCGGGTTCGAAGAGCCTGCCTTCGTTGGCGTTGGTTCCTTGAAGCACGGGGACGCGAATGAATTGGCCGGCCGAAAACGCTTGCTGCAGCGCGTGCGGCAGAATCTTGGTGCCGAAATCGGGCGATAGGCCGTTTGCCCCAAATACTTCGCTCTGAGCGGCGAGGATGCTGGTCACCGGAGCAGCGCGCAGACAGGCCGCATCGTTCGGCTGCGAGCAGCCCAAGACTTCATCGAAGCCGCCACCGAAGACCTCTCCGTAGACTTCTTCGGACGGTACGTCGTGCAGCATATACCCGCCGCTCTCGATGATCGCGCTTCGGAATAGACCAGCAGCGGTGGTGGTCGATACGAGATTGCTCGATACACTGAGCCCGCCGGCGGATTCGCCGCCAATCGTGACCTTCTTGCGATCGCCGCCAAAGCCGGCGATATTGCGCTGCACCCACTGCATGGCGAATTGCTGATCCATCTGGCCATAGTCGCCGGCATCGCCGGCGTTCTGGAAAGAATTAGGGGTGGTGGCGAGCAATCCTGGCTCGACTAGCCAGCCGAGCGCGCCCAAGCGATAGTTAATCGTGACTACGATGATATTGTTTTCGGCCACCATCACCGAAGGATCGTACTCCGCTCCTGAACCAGTGACCAGCGCGCCGCCATGGATCCATAGGAAGACCGGCAGCTTTGAATGAGCGTCTCGGTTCTTGGGGACGTAGACGTTGAGGAAGAGGCAATCCTCGGACTGGGTCAGAGGCGCGGTGCTGGCAGACTGTGGACAGGCAGGCCCGGGATTATCCGCCAAAACCGCGCCCTCAGGCGGCGTTGGCGGCTGGGGTGGCGTCCAGCGCGCTGCCCCAGCCGGTGAGGCCGCATAGCGGATGCCGAAGAAGACATTGACCGCGGCAGGGTCGCTCGGCGACGGGATGCCAATGAAGGTTCCCGTGTCCGTGGTCACGGTTTGTGCAATAGCGGTTGTTGGCGGGGCTACGGCAAGGAAAAGCGCGGCCAGAGCCAAGAGGGCCTTGCGGGCGACGACAGTATTTTTCAACATGGATCTATTCCTCCGGGAAGCGATGCAAAAGCCGGCACCGTCGGGTTCAGATCGTAATGCGCGTGAATGCGGAACCTCGTGACGACCGAGGCGACCGCAGGAAGCGTCCGTGCTCAAATGCAAAGCTTTCTCGTTTGCACTCTGTCATCGGATTGGCCGCCATCCTTGTGCTTCCACTACGCCTCGATTGCGCAGCGATGCCGGGAAGGCACTGCCCCTCCAAAACTTTTTTCTCCCGCCGCTTTACTGCCCCGGCTGAAATCCGTGGGCGGGCGAGCATTCCGCGCGACCATGTTCTTACGCACACGGTCGCGCGGTTCTGGATTTGAACAGCCGCTCAGAACGCCAGTCTCACTCCCAACTGGATCTCACGTTTCGGATTGGCCGCGGTGAAGCCTAGTGGTTGGCTGGGCGATAGGCTGGCCGTGCCTTGCACATTGAATGGCGGAGCGAATTGCGAACCGACAATGTTGTTCACGCTGGCGTAGTTGGTACGATTGGCGATGTTGAATCCCTCCGCCGTGAACTTCAGGCTGTATTCGTTGCCGAACTTGAAATCCTTGCTCAAACGCATGTCGAAGTCCGCGTAATTGGGACCGAGGCCCGAGTTGCGCGGGGCAGATGGCGGACGATCGTTGGTAAAGTGACCGTCGCCGTTGATGTCCGATCCAGCCAGCAGATTGAAGGGATGCCCGCTGTTGTAGCTGACGATGGGGGCAAGTTGAAAACCGGAAAGAATGCGCGACCTATCCCAGGGGCTCTCGAAGACGCCGGCGAAGACAACCTTCTGACGTTGATCGAAGTCCGATACGGACCGCTCGGCGGCCAGGTCTACTTCATCAAACGCCGAGTAGTCGCTGTTGAAGTCCGTCGATTCATCAATCGCCTTGCTGTAGGTGTAGTTGCCGATCAAGGTGATGTGCTGCCCGAAGTGCTTGGTGATGTC
The DNA here is from genome assembly GCA_036519195.1 of Occallatibacter sp. Classification (GTDB taxonomy): domain Bacteria; phylum Acidobacteriota; class Terriglobia; order Terriglobales; family Acidobacteriaceae; genus Telmatobacter. The sequence continues at coordinate 37,888 of DATDLS010000014.1, forward strand.
CAAAATGCCGCCATTGTACACCGCGTCGGCGATGGACGAGTACTGATTGAACTGCAGAATCGTGTGGGTTGGATCGGCGAAGCAGAGGCCGGGGTTGGCAGCACACTGTGGCGCCCCCCAGTTCTGGAAAGGAAGGCCGTTCGTGGGCAGGCCGTCGGCTCCGGTACCGGTCACGATCGGCGCTCCCGGCAGCAGATTCAAGTCCACTGCCCAAGGCAGGTGGGTGGTATGCACGTAAATGTAGTTGGCGGAGATTGACGTGTTGCTTCCAATCTGCCGTTCAATGCCGAAGGAGGCCTGCTGTGCTTGTGGCGGACGATAGTTCGGCTGCGCGCTGAAGAGTACAGTTCCCGGCGGAAGTGGGCCGCTGTTGGTGACGTTGAGGCCGAATTGCGCCAGGTCCTGGGGACCGATACATGCATTTTGTCCAGCCGGAGGCGTGCCGCACGCAATATCCCCCTCGGCAAACAGCGTCTGGTAGATCGCCCCCGAGTTCAACGCTGCATTTGTTGGAGTGCCCAAAATCGTAACCAGGGAGTTGGCTATCTGCCGGGTATCGTTGGATGTGTTTGCGGCGGTGACAGGGTCGGTAATCAACTGGTGACTGCTGTTGTAGTCGCCCAGCGTTTTTATCACGGCCGGAATCTGCGCATAGACCTGGGAGTAGAAGATCCCATAGGCGCCGCGGATGACCGTCTTCTGGTCTTTGCCCGGATTCCATGCAAAGGATACGCGGGGGCCAAAGTCTTTCTTATAGGTATTCAAGATTCCAGACTGCGAATCCAACTCATAACGCAGGCCGAAGTTCAGCGTCAGACCGGGCCGCGCTTGCCAGGAGTCCTGTACATAAGCCGCAGTGAACGGACGAACGAAGGTGTAAGGTGCCGAGCCGAAGCCCTGCTCATAGAATGCGGGCAGGCCCAGGCTGAACGCTTGCAGCGTGCTAATCGGAGCTTCCCCCACCGTTGCGGAAAGTCCGCAGGCCGTGGGAACCTCCAGGCATGGACTGATCAAACCGCCGGGAAGCTGCAGGAACTCAAAACGCCCACCGAGAAAGGTGTCCGATGCGGTGTTGTTCGCCCGAATCAGCTCTTGTACGCCCATCTGTATGCTGTGATGGCCGCGGTTGAGCGTGAAGTTGTCGGCGAACTCCTCGCGGTGCTCGGTGGTAAAGCTGGGCAGAAAGATATTTCGGCCGAAAAAACCGAATCCCTCGACGTCCAGTCCTGGACCTCCTGGGTCGTTCGAGTTCACGTTGAAGAGGTAGGTATTCCATTGCACCCTGGCTTCGTTGATGGCCCTGGTGTTGAATTGGTGAAACCAGGAGCCTTGCAGGTTGCTGTCCCAGTCCTTAACCGACGTTCCGCGCGAAAACCCGATGAGCGCCTGCACGTCCGGGTCGGATTCGTTGAGACTTACATAGCTATAGCGGAGCAGCGCCGAGTCGCTCTGGCTGAAGCGGTGATCGAGACGGGCGGATCCCTCGTATTGTTCTGTGGGAAACGGGAATAGTCCGCCGTTCTGTTCAAACTGTTGAACGACGAAAGACCGAGAAGCTATATTCCCCGCGTTCACGAAGGGGTTTCCGGCAGCGGTTGGATCGACCGTCAGGATGCTCTGCAATCCGAACGCGCAAGCGGCGGCAGGCAGGAAATCTTGCGGCGCCGTGCCCAGGCAAGGCACGGCCGCCCCACCTTCTGCTGCCAGCCCAGCAAGAATCGGCGACTGCGCGGCGGTAGGAGCGAAGATACCACTGCTGGTGAGCAAGGGTACAGAGTCCTGCGCATTGGAATGCAGGCCTTCGAACGCAAGAAACAGGAAGGTCTTATCCTTCTTGACCGGCATTCCGAGCGTTGCGCCGAATTGCTGACGGCTCAGGGAATTTTTGATCGGCGCCCCTTGGGCGGTCAGCGAAAAGGGCTCTCCCACGGCCAGAGCGGGACTGAATGCGAAGGGGCTCCGCGCATCCAGCGCATCGTTGCGAAAGTAACCGAAAAATCCGCCGTGCATTTTGTTGGTGCCCGCCTTGGTCACAATGTTGATGGAGGCCCCACTGGCCCCGCCCAACTCGGCGGAATAATTGCTGCGGTTGATCTGGAATTCCTGCACTGCGTCCTGGCTGACGTTCAGACGAACCCCACCCGCGTCATCGTTGGCTTCGCCGCCGTCCACGGTCACGCTGTTGCCGCGTCCGTTGCTGCCATAAAGCGACAGTCCGCTTTGAGGAGTCTGTTTCACGCGATAGTCCGCATTGCTGGCGATGGTGTTGGAGTTGCTGACGCCCGGCATCAGCAAAGAGAAGGTCAGATAGTCGCGCCGATCGATCGGCAACTCCGTGATGGCCTGTTCCGGTACGCTGTCGGCCTGGCTGCCTCGTTCCGTCTCGATGACCGGCGCCTCAACGTTCACCACAATCTGGGTATCCACCGAGGCCACTTTCAATTGGAAGTCGGAGACGAGCGTTTGGCCCAGCGCGATGGTGACCGCTTTGCGAATGTCCGTGGAAAAACCCGCCAGCTTGACCGTCACGTCGTAGGTTGCCGGGGGCAGTCCGGTAATGTGGTACTGGCCGGCGGCATCGGTCACCGCCAAACGCTGCAGGCCGGTTTGAGCGTCTGCCACAGAGACCGTCGCGTTGGGCAGAACCGCGCCTGAGGGATCGTGGACGGTTCCACGAATGTCGCCTGAGGCGCCCACGCCCTGCGCGCAGGCTGCGCCCGACAAGGATAACCACAGCAGAAAAGCCCCGAGCAAAGGGCTTGCCTTTTTCATACCCTCCCCGGCAAGCAGGCGCGGGCGCGGGGTGCGGGTGAGAGGAGAAATGAGCGTCAGTAGCCGGCCAGGAGTTGCTGACGTGCCGATGGGAAGTGTGGTCGTCATGGTTAGTCCTCGCAAAGTGTGGATGGGGTAAGTTGTTCTTGAATGCGGGATGTTCGGTTGATGGTGGACGGAAACCGGCAGAAGCGGTTTCGAAAGGACTGAGTCTGCACCTTTGTGGCAGTAGGCCGGTATGGACCAAGCTTCGATGCTGGACCTGGACCGAGGGGAAAGCAGCATGGGGCGCAACCGCGAGCGACTTGCCATTGGCGGGCAGATGCATGGATTCGGATTGCACCAGGGTCTCCCTCATGGATTCCAGATCGCTTTCAACTGTGGCTTCTCGAACTCCGTGAAGCGTGGAGCAAAATCTTGTTCCAGTGCGAAACGCGCGTCTTGAGGCACGCTGCGATCCGCTGAATCTCCGGGATTGCGCTGTCTCACCTCAGTTCATAGAACTTGCCATTGAGCGATTCCGGGAAAGTTGAAACCGGGTTGCCTGGGCCCGTTTGCTGGAAAGATGACGTCCGGCGCCCACCAAGACTCCTCTAAGCCTCCATATATCAAGCCTTTAGGAGTCATTTAGAACTCGCTCCAGAATGGCCATCCGGCCCCTCCGGGTCGAATTTACTAACCGACGGGTAAGATAACCAAATTTGACAGCATCTGTCACCTTGTTTTTCACTGCATAACAATCAAACTGACGATGAACCGGTTCGCTCGCAAGAGGAAACGGTCTTTTGAGCAGCCCTTCAAGCCTCAAGCGGTCTCCATCTGCGAGATAATTGGGAGCCATTCGAGCCCGTTCTGTCTCTGCCGGCGAGAGCCTCCGCCGCATTTACTAACCGACGGGTAAGATAAACAGAAAAGGGACCAGTCGTCACTTCATTTTTCACGAGGGCGAGATGATTTCATTAAGTCAGAAAAATCAGGCGAATATGCCCGCTTCTCACCAGAAACTATGCAGCCGACGGCTATAAATTCCGCCCCACGATAGGCAAGCTCGCCAGAAAGTGAGACTGAACCGTGCCCAGCCTGAAAAACAAAACGCTCTTTATCACTGGTGCAAGCCGGGGAATCGGCCTGGCCATCGCCTTGCGCGCGGCGCGCGACGGCGCGAATATTGTCGTCGCCGCCAAGACGGCGACAGCGAATCCCAAATTGCCGGGTACCGTATACACAGCAGCCTCGGCCATTGAGGCAGCGGGCGGAAAATCTCTTCCCCTGGTTGTCGATATTCGCTTCGAGGATCAGGTGGACGACGCTGTCCGGAAGACGGTGGAGCGCTTCGGCGGGATCGATATCCTGGTGAACAACGCCAGCGCAATCAGTCTCACAGGTACGGCGGATACCCCTCTGAAGCGCTTCGACCTGATGATGGACATCAATCTGCGAGGTACCTATGTCTGTTCGCAGGCCTGTTTGCCGCATCTCGCCAAGGCCGCGAATCCCCACATCCTGACTCTCTCTCCGCCCCTCGACGTGCGCGCCAAGTGGTTCGCTCCCCACGTGGCCTACACCATCTCCAAATACGGAATGAGCATGTGCGTGCTAGGGATGTCGGAGGAGTTTCGCTCGCTGGGAATCGGCGTCAACGCACTCTGGCCTCGCACCATCATCGCAACCGCGGCTCTGCAGGTGATTCCGGGAGCCGAAGCCGAACGCGGGCGTACGCCGGACATCGTCGCGGAAGCGGCCCTGCAGATCCTCACGCGGAATGGCCGCACGACAACGGGCAATTTCTTTATCGATGAGCAGGTGCTCGCCCAGGCCGGCGTCACCGACTTTTCATCCTATGCCGTCGCCCAGGGACAGCTGCTGAAAACCGATCTCTTCTTGGATGGCAACGCGGCGGACCGGGAATCGATGACGATGCCGCTGTCGTAGAAACCATGCCTGTTCGCCGGGAGAGCGCCGGCTTCAGGGTCTTTAATGGTTGCGGGCGAGATAGAGTACAAACCAATTGCGTGGAGATCGTGAGACGTATGAGCTTTGATATCACCGAACGCGTGCAGAGACTTCGAGAACAGCTGCTGGTCTTCATGGATACTCATGTGTATCCCAACGAAGCTCGATTTGAGGAGGAAGTAGCGCGCGATCGTTGGAAGCCCACCAAGGTTATCGAGGAGCTGAAAGTGAAAGCGCGCCAGCAGGGATTGTGGAACCTGTTCCTGACGAGCGACGAGAATGGACCAGGAAGCGGAGCGGGGCTTACTCAGCTGGAGTACGCGCCGCTGTGCGAGATTATGGGCCGCAGCGCCCTTGCGCCGGAAGCTTTCAACTGCTCGGCCCCCGATACCGGCAATATGGAGGTGCTCGCGCGTTATGGCACTGCGGAGCAGAAAAAGCAATGGCTTGATCCACTGCTGGAGGGCGAAATTCGGTCTTGCTTCGCCATGACCGAGCCCGATGTAGCTTCCTCGGACGCCACCAACATCCAAGCGAGCATCCGGGGGGATGGCGATGAGTACATCCTCAACGGTCGGAAGTGGTGGGCCTCCGGAGCCGGTGATCCGCGCTGCAAAGTCGCCATCTTTATGGGCAAGAGCAATGCTTCGGCTCCAGCCCACAAACAGCAGTCGATGATCCTCGTTCCCATGGATGCTCCGGGCGTCAAGATCGTGCGCATGCTCAACGTTTTCGGCTATGATCACGCGCCACACGGTCACGGGGAGATCCATTTTGAAGATGTGCGCGTGCCGGCGGCCAACATGTTGCTGGGCGAGGGCCGCGGATTCGAGATTGCCCAGGGACGCCTGGGACCGGGCCGCATTCATCATTGCATGCGCTCGATTGGTGCTGCGGAACGGGCTCTCGAAGCGATGTGCCGCCGGGTGAAGGCCCGCGTGGCGTTTGGCAAGCCACTGGCCGATCAGGGAACGATTCGCGCGGACATCGCTGCCTCCCGCATTGAGATCGAACAGGCGCGGCTTCTCACCATGAAAGCTGCACACATGATGGATACGGCCGGAAACAAGGCCGCGCGCACTGAGATTGCCATGATCAAAGTTGTAGCGCCCAACGTGGCTCTGCGTGTATTGGATCGAGCGATTCAAGCCCACGGAGGCCTTGGTGTCTCGCAAGATAGCTTCCTGGCTAGTGCCTGGGCCAGTGTTCGCACGCTGCGGCTGGCGGATGGGCCGGATGAGGTCCATCTGGAATCCATCGCGAAGTGGGAGCTGAAAAAGTAGATTGAAGCAGATTGGACGCTATATTCGTCCGGTCTGCGCACAGAACAGCGCACTTTGCAGCAGGGACTGGACGGTCGCCGGCATGGATCGAAACCGCTCGTCTTTCGTGATGCCCTGGTGATAGCGGAAGTAGATCTGCTGCACGATGACCGCAAGCTTGAAACGGGCAAAGGTGAGATAGAAGCCAATTTGCGAAACGTCGCATCCCGTTTTCTGGGAATAGTAATGGGCCACTTCTCGACGCGTAAAGCTGCCGGGGAGCGCGGTTGGGCCATAGCCGTTCCGCTGGATATCCTCCGGATCGGTTGTATCGGCCCAGTAGGCAAGCGTTGTGCCCAGATCCGCGAGCGAGTCGCCAAGGGTACACATCTCCCAGTCCAGCACGCCTACAATCCTGGTGATGTCGTTCGCATCGAGAATGACATTGTCGTACTTATAGTCGTTGTGAATCAGCGAGACGGCGCTGGTCGATGGCGTGTGCTCTTGCATCCAGGATGCAATCTTTTCTACTTCCACATAGTCGTGAGTTTTGGAGCCGTAGTAACGCTCGATCCATCCACGGACCTGACGCTCCAGATAACCTTGCGGCTTTCCCAGGTCGGCCAGACCGGCGGCCGCGTAGTCGACACAATGCAGAGATACGAGATTGTCGAGGAACGATTCGCTCAACTGCCTTGCGGTCTCCGCCGGAAAGTCCAGGCCGGCTGGAAGTTTGCTGCGCAGGATGATGCCATGGATAGGTTCCATCACATAAAAAGGCGCGCCAAGGACGGAATCGTCATCGCAGTAAAGAAATACTTTGGGGGCGGGAGCGTATACCGCATGGAGCTTGGAAAGCACCAGATACTCACGGCCCATGTCGTGAGCGGATTTCACCTTGCTGCCGAAAGGAGGCCGGCGGAGCACTAACTCCCTGTCGCCCAGAAGGAGCAAATAGGTCAGGTTGGAGTGTCCGCTTGGATATTGGCGGACCTGAACAGGACCCTTCTCGTCGGCAAAATGAGCTTGCAAATACGCTTCGAGCTTGACGGTATCCAGTTCTTCTCCAGTTCGAATCGCGGTGGGCTGGTCGAATAGGTTGGCCATTCAAGTCTCCTATCTGTACGTGAGGTGCGCGGGTTCGGTGATATGTCCGTAACAGTTAAAGCTGCTGAGAGTAAATTTTGTCCCCGAGAACAGAAATTCGCTCCAGGAAGAGTTTCTCGACATCCAGCTCGATTGCATGGTTCGTTCCGGGGAGATGTGCAAGGCGCGCTGCAGGGCAACAGCGGTAGGTCCGCCGGATGTAAAGATCGCCACCCGTTTCGCACGGCCACTGGCGGAGAGAACTTTGTCGATTCCCTCGTTGACGCGGGAGCAAAACTCCAACCAGGTCTCTACGTTTTTCACCGGAAGGGCGCCGCGCACCCACTCCATGACAACAACCTCATAGAAGCGCTGAAAAGCAGCGCGCCGCTCATCGGCTTCCACTGCGTGAAGAAATGCGGCGTGAAGATCGCGGACGCGCTGATCGGTTTCAAGCAAGATGGGAATGCCATGTTCCAATACCGCTTCTGCGGGGTATTCATCGAACTCGGGAAGAACTTCGGCTGCAGGGAAGTCGCGGCCGAAGTTCTGATATGCGAGGCTCACGAACTTCACGGTATCGGTGTGCCGAACACGAGGGCCGGCAAAGATGCGGTCGAAAAGGAGGTTGCGCGCCGCCCAGGATTCGCCTAGCACCCGAGACTGCGCTTCTCCAATGGCGGATAACCGATCGTAGTTATCCGCAAGGAAAGAAGCTTGCGCATGGCGGACTATCAACAGGCTTCCCATTCTGACAGGATTCCCCTTCGGTCGAATCTGGTGCCAAGAATCCGGATATCCTTGCTACCTGGATTCGTAGAAGCCTCGTCCCTGCTCGGCGAGCTGCTTCAGCAACGGGGCGGGCCGCCAGAGCTCTCCGAAATCGCGGTGGAATTCCGAGACCCGATCATAGACGTTTTTGAGCCCGACCGTGTCGGCGTACCACATGGGACCGCCGCGCCAGGCGGGGAATCCGTAGCCGTTGACGAAGATCGTATCGATGTCGGAAACGCGCAACGCGTAGCCTTCCTCCAGAATGCGTGCTCCCTCGTTCACGAACGCCCAGAGACAGCGATCCAGTATCTCTTCGGTCGAGATCGAACGTTGGACGATTCCCTCGTCGGCAGCCCACTTGCGAACCATCTCCGCCACCTCTGGATCAGGCACTGCGCGCCTCTGCTCGTCGTACCTGTACCAGCCGGCATTGGTCTTGCGACCGTAGCGGCCAAGCTCACAGAGCCGATCTTCCGCGAAGGGTTGGCGCGTGCCGGCTGGATGGAGATGCTTATGTTCCTGGCGGATGCGCCAGGCTACATCCAGGCCCACCATATCCATGGTGGCGACCGGCCCCAGGCCCATTCCGAAATCGGTGAGAGTCCGATCCACTGCTTCGACCGACGCGCCCTCCTCCAACAGGAACTGAACCTGCTGGTGATAGGGAATGAACATACGATTGGCCACGAAGCCCATGCAGTTACCGACCAGCACGCCCACTTTGCCAAGTTTGCCGGCAAGCTGCATGCAAGTCGCAATCACCTGGCGAGAAGACTCCTTGCCACGCACGACTTCGAGCAGCCGCGTAACGTTGGGCGGGGAGAAGAAATGTGTGCCGAGCACCGCTTCAGGCCTTCGAACAGCGGAGGCAATCTCATCTATGTTCAAGGTGGAGGTATTGGTGGCGAGAATCGCGCCCGGCTTGCACACCGCGTCCAACTGCCTGAAGACCTCTTTTTTCAGGTGCATGTTTTCAAAGACAGCTTCAATCACCAGATCCACCTTGGCGAAATCGTCATACGTTAACGTAGGAGAGATCAAGGCCAGGCGCTGGTCGACAAACTGCGGGGTAAAGCGTCCATGCTTGACCGAAGTGTCGTAGTTAAGCCGAATGGTGGCCAAGCCGCGATCGAGCGCAGACTGTTCCGTCTCCTTGAGCAGCACGGGAATGCCGGCGTTGGCAAGTGCCATGGCAATGCCGCCGCCCATGGTGCCTGCGCCGACCACTGCTGCCAAGTGAATGGGGACAAGCGGGGTTTCCCTGGGAATATCGGGAATCTTTGCCGCCTCGCGCTCACTAAAGAAGATGTGAATGAGAGCTTTGCATTGCTCCGAGTAGAGGCACTCTAAGAAGAGCCTCCGTTCAAATTCACAACCTTCCGTAAAGCTCATCATCGTGGCTGCTTCCACGGCGGAGATGGCTGCCAGCGGGGCCCGCTGGGCCCGCTGTTTCTTAGCGGCCGTTTCCCGCGCCGCGGCAAAGATGGCGTCATGATCGCCTGCATTGCCCAGTTTGTCATTGCGCTCACGTGTCTTCGGCGCCGGTTTGCCCGCGACCTCGCGCGCAAACGCAATCGCCTGTGCCAGCAGGTCACTCTGGCTGGCGCCATCGACGACACGGTCGATGATGCCGAATTGGAGGGATTGCTCGGCGCTGATCGGGTTTCCGGCCGCGCACATTTCGACGGCTATGGCGATGCCGGCAAGCCGGGGGAGTCGCTGCGTGCCAGCGGCGCCGGGAATCAAGCCAAGCTTCACTTCCGGCTGGCCGACCTTGGCGCTGGCCAGAGCAACGCGATATGGCGCGGCCATGGCAAGCTCGAGTCCACCGCCAAAGGCCGCGCCATGGATGGCGACAATCACGGGCGTCCGGCTGTCTTCGATTTGCAACAAGAGTGGTTCCAGGGTAATCACTTCACACTTACCCCATGCCATCTTGCCGAGTTCCTTGATGTCCGCGCCAGCCACGAAGGTGCGGCCGCTTCCGATAAGGACGGCGGCCTTGAAACTGCTGTCCTGGGCTATGCGGTCCAATGCTTCTGAAATCCCCTCTGGCACGCCGGGACCGAGCGCATTCACGGGGGGATTGTTGATGGTGATGATTGCAACGTCATTGTCTCTTGAAAGCTGTACCAGATCAGTCATAGTCGGGTCTCTGCCGGGTGAGGTTGAGAATCATTACGGTTGAAAGGTATAAGAAAGCGGCGCCAGAGATCCCTCCGCTGCCGTATAACTCCGGAGACGATCACTACGCGGCCTTTCTGTCCAGCTTCCCCACGGACATAACTTGGTCCGAGGGAACTAAAAAAGACCGCGCGAGCTAGTGCCATCCGGATTTCCAATGCGAGAGACCTACCTTATTTCATTGCTGCGGCCGGGGACTGCGCTGTGGCCCGATCATATTGTTTGCGCAGATCCTTTTTCAGCACTTTCCCCGTGGCTGTCTTGGGCAGGTTGTCTACAACTTCCACGCTGTGCGGGCACTTGTAATGCGACAGGTGCAAGCGGCAGAACTGAATCAGCTCGGACTCGGTAACCGAAGCCCCGACCCTCAGAACAACCAGTGCCTTGGGCGTTTCGCCCCACGTCTGATCGGAGACCGGAATGACCGCGGCTTCGAGGATGGCAGGATGCGCCAGGATGACTCGTTCCACCTCAAGCGATGAGATGTTTTCCCCGCCGCTCACGATAATGTCTTTCTTCCGATCGACAATGAGAACGTAGCCGTCCTCGTTGAGAGTGGCCATGTCCCCGGTGTGGAACCATCCGCCGCGCATTACTTCGGCAGTTGCCTCGGGCTGATTCCAGTAGCCCTTCATGACGCCGTCTGCGCGCACCACGAGTTCTCCGAAGTCTATTCCATTCTGCGGCAAGTCCCGATCGTTGGAGTCGACAATCCTCATTCCGACTCCGGCAATCGCATAGCCGGTCATCGACTGCCCCTTGTAACGCTGCTCACCTTCCCAATTCAGTTCGGGCTTCATGGGAGACAGGGTCAGCGCCGGCGACGTCTCCGTAAGTCCATACCCGGAGAAGCACTCGCAGCCAATCTTCTCTTCCACTTCGCGAATGAGCGTTGGGGAGGATGCGGCGCCACCTATGACAATGCGCCGCAGGCTGCTGAGATCGTGTTGAGTGCGGTCTGGATGATTCACCAGCGCAGTCGCCATGATGGGGACCACGCTGAAATGGTTGACGCGCTCCGCTTCGATCAGACGGAAGACTTCCTTGCAATCGAAGTGCCGCATCATCACATGCTTGCCGCCGAGCATGGTAAGGAAATGGGCCACACCCCACCCATTGGCATGAAAGAGAGGAATGGTGTGCAGTTCTACCGCCCCATTTTCAATCCCGAAGGTCACGCAGACATGCATTGCGTGAAGATAGATGTTGCGATGCGTTAGCATGACCCCTTTGGGGCGCGCGCTGGTGCCGCTGGTGTAGAAAATCTCGGCGACGTCGTCCTCGTTGACGAGGTTGAAGTCGGCGCGGTAAGGCGCGGCGGCGCTAAGAAGAGCATCGTAGTTTTCCGGAGCCAGCCAGTTCGCTTCCGGAGCGCCATCGAGCTGACAAAACAACCTCACTGTCGAAAGGTCTTTGCGAAAAGCGTCCACCAACGGGATAAACTGCTTATCGATAAAGAGAACCGTCGGTCCTGCGTCGTTGAGGATGTAACTCAGCTCGTCCGGGGCCAACCGGAAATTCAAAGGCAGCAGAATCGCTCCTGCCTCCAGCACGCCGTAGTAAGCCTCTAACAGGAAATGGGAGTTGGTGCCCAGAAAGGCGACGCGGTCGCCCGGTTGAACGCCGGCCTGACGCAATGCGCCGCCAAGGCGGCCGACGCGCTCTGCAAACTGCTTGTAGGTAAACCGGTCCGGGCCGCAGACGACGGCGGTTCGGCTCGGATACTGCCGCTCTGCATAATCGAGAAAACGCAAAGGCGTAAGGGGAATGTTCATAACGTCTGACCTCCTAAATCAGGCGGATTGTCCTCCATCCACCACAAGAGTATGTCCTGTGACGAAATCGGATGCGTTGGATGCCAAAAAGATGGCGGCTCCCTTCAGGTCCTGGGAGCCCCCGAAGCGGCCAAGGGGAATTGAAGCCAGTATCTTTTCCTGGTGTCTTTCGAGAATTTTTTGCGACATATCGCTTGGGAACCAGCCAGGCGCAATGGCATTCACTTGAATCCCGTGCATGCCCCACTTCCACGCCAGATCCTTTGTGAAAGCAATAACTCCGCCTTTGCTGGAACTGTAGCCAATGGCGGATAACTCGGGCGGCGAGCCGCGCATGCCGGCAATCGAGGCAATGTTGATGATCTTGCCATGGTGTTGCGCGATCATGACCTTGCCAGCGGCCTGCGAAAACAGGAATGTCCCCGTCAGGTTGGTCTCAACCACCTTGTTCCACTGGGCCAACGTCATCTCCTCGACCGGCGCTCCCCAGGAAGTGCCGGCGTTGTTGATGAGAATGTCGATGCGGCCAAATTGCTTTACCGTTGCATCGACGACTTCGCTGATGCTGGCTGGATCTTTCACGTCGCAACCCAGCGCGAGGACCTGCACGCCAAGCTGTTCGAACTCTTCAGCGGCCTCGAGGCAGCGTTCCTTCTTGCGCGCGCAGAGCACCAGGTTTGCGCCCATCTCCGCGAGGCCTTCGGCCATCTGGCGACCTAGGCCAACGGAGCCGCCGGTAACGATGGCTACGCGGCCGGCAAGATCGAAAATCTGTTTTGTCTTCATGTCCATTCTTGAGAGTCGGAGAACGTTCTGATTGAGAGACAGCCGCTTTATAACAGATGGCTACGACAAACGACCAGCAGTCGCGGATACGCTCGCAGCCTCACGTTACGAAATCTTTGCTGCAACCACGGGACTCAAAGGCGCTGCGAAGCGCGGCCGCTACCTGATCGATGACCCTTTTCCCCGCATCGATCACGCCCGCCAATGAGGCAAAGCCGTGGATCATGCCGGGGTAACAAACATATTCGACGGGAACGTTCGCTGCCTGCAGCCTGACCGCATAGGCTTCTCCCTCGTCCCGCAACGGATCGCACTCCGCCGTAACGATCAACGCGGGCGCGACTCGGCTCACGTCGGCTGCGAACAAGGGAGATACGCGCGGATCGTTCCTTTCAACTTCCGGCGGTACATAGGCCTCCATCCAGGCCAACGTCTGGTTGAAGGTCAGCGGATGGTCGTTTGCAAATTCCTTCCAGGAGTCGCTGGCCATCGACAGATCCATGGCAGGATAGATCAGAATCTGAACCACCGGAGTCATACCGGCCTGCCGCGCGCGTTGCGCGGCCAGCGCGGCCAGGCAACCCCCTGCGCTGTCTCCTCCTACGGCAACCCTGTGAGGGTCTGCGCCGATTTTGTTCGCGTGGCCGCCAACCCACTCGAGAGCGGCCCAGGTGTCTTCGACTGCCGCGGGGTAAGGATGCTCCGGCGCCAACCGGTAGTCTACGGAGACGATGGCGCACTTCACACGATTCGCCAACGCTCGCAGCATAGTATCGTGGGTATCCAGATCGCCGCCGTTGAAGCCGCCGCCATGAAAATAGACCAGAACCGGCAGGCACTCGCTGGCTACCGGTAGATAAGTGCGCACCGGAATTTTCCCCGCCGGCCCTCGAATCGTGAAATCTTCGATCTTGTGGACCGGCTCGGGGATGCCGGCAGCCGGAATCGCATCGCGCATCCTGCTCCGAAACGCGGCAATCTGTTCCGGATGCGAGGAGGCACGGTTCCCTGAGTGATTTCGCGGCGGATTGGCTTTGAGTTCAGCCAGAAATGCCTTTGCTTGTGGATCAAGTCGAGCTGCCATGCACCGATTCCTTCATTCCATCGGGGAATACGCGAGCCGTTTTTGGCGGTTCGCGCTTCAGACTGTTGTCGCGGAGCGTTTACTCGCAAGAAAGCGACTCACTCGTTCGAGGACGCCTTCCGTGCATTGCCGGTGAGGAAGATGTCCGGTATCGGCGAAGGTCTCGTGCTGCACATTCGGCAACGCGGAGACGATCGCATTGAGGTGCTGAGTGGTCCCAAATTCGTCGTTCGCGCCTTGGAGCACCAGTACCGGGCAGGATATGCCGGAGATGAATTGTCCGAAGGGAGACTCTCCGTCGGAAAATCCCCCGACTCCCTCGACCCAGGAGAAGAAGACCTCGTCCGGATTCCGATGGTATAGAGCAAGGCGCTGCTGCAAGCGGCTGCCGTGGTAGGTGGAAGCCATGCTGCGGATATGGGTACGCGAACTCTCCCTGGCAATCACGAAGGGGCTCTCGAGAACCAGCATCTTGACACGTTGCGATATGGCGGCGTAGAGCATTCCCAACCCTGCGCCTTCGCTATGTCCGTAGAGCACCGGGTATTCCACATGGAAGTGTGCCAGGAGCGAAGGAATCACCTCGTGCGCCTCGCGAAGATAGGATTCCCTGTTGCGTGGGGCAATCGGCCCCTCCGATTTGCCCTGTCCCGCGCGCGAATACAGCAGGACGTTCGCCCCGGTTGCGAGCGCGAGCTTCTCCGGGAAGTCTTTCCAGTATCCGACCGAGCCAAGTGCTTCATGGAGCAGAAGGATTGTGTCCGTAGCTGAGGGATGCTCGTGCAGGGCGACTTCGACGGATTGGCCGAGGAGAGAGACGAGCATACTCTGCGGTTGGAGGCGGGTGCTGGTCGAGTCCCTGGTCATTGAACCTCTCTCTCCCCTCTTACCGGTGGCCCCTCCGACGGCCGGATTTCCGGCGAACCCGTCTCGATACTGACCGATTGGTAAGATAACGAAATCGACGCGCATTTGTCACGCTCGTTTTTTCGCCGCAATTCAGGATGCCGTCAACCCGGGAAACGGCCAAGGCGACAGCTATTGGTCTGGACTTGGCAACGGCATTCACCTATACAATCGAGACGCGGAGGAAAAAATTCTTCCCCAAGCCCTTAGAAAGCACGCCGTTCGACGCCAAATTATGGAGACACTTGACCCGCCGGTAAACCGTCGCGAACCTTGGAAGGCTTTTCAGGCTCGACAGAGGAGTATGCTCGTCAAGCGCGATGCCGTGCTGAGGACGGCGGCTCACCTGTTTCTTGAGCACGGCTATCAAAAGTCGTCCATGAGCCTGCTGGCCAAACAACTGAAAGTCACCAAGCCCGCGCTCTACTATTATTTTCGCAATAAAGAGGAGATCCTGGTCGAGTGCTACCGGGTCGGGATCGCTCATATTGAAAATCTCCTCAAGGAAACCAGCGAAAACCGGGGAACCGGACTGCGCAAGCTCTTTATGTATGTGGAGACCTACGCAATCTCAGTCATATCGTACGACTTTGGACGATGCGTGGCGATGCTGGACGAATCCGAGCTGTCGCCCGCGACGCGCCGCGAGGTGCGAACCATGAAGCGGAGAATGGATCTCACCCTGCGGGGATACGTCGAGGAAGGAATTGCCGACGGCTCCATCGCACCATGCAATCCCAAGCTGGTTTCCTTCGCTATTGCCGGAGCGATCAATTGGATCGGTAATTGGTACCGCCCCGACGGCGACCTGCGGCCCGACGAAATTGCCACAGAATTTGCCCGGATTCTGACCGGCGGCCTGGGACCGCAAAAGGCCGTGAAATAGCCTGGCACTCATCCGTTTCCAGGATTATGAAAGCGACGCTCTCTGCCTGTCGGGGCTATCTTTGATCGTTTGACTTTTTGACCGCTCGTTCAGTATTCTGCATGGGCCGTTGATTTGTGCCTTCCGGTTCCCCAGTTTCCCGTGCGGCGTTCCCCGTTTTCGGCGCATAATCGATGGGCCATTGAGGAGTAATCCGCATGTCGATGGTTATGGATTCCGCTGCTCAGCGAGCCCCCTCCCCGGAGCATGAAGATCGTCGTTCCAATCGAAAGTTCAACATTCGGCGCGCGGCCGTGCTCGGCGCAGGCACCATGGGAGCCCGGATTGCCGCCCACCTGGCGAACGCGGGTCTCCCTGTGCTTCTGCTCGATATGGTTCAGGATAAGGGCGATCGCAACGGCCTGGCTGTTCAGGCGCTCAGCACTCTCAAGAGCTCGAAGCCCGCGGCCTTTGCCGTCGCGTCGATTGCCTCCAACGTCAGCGTCGGTAATTTCGAAGATGACCTGCCCAGGTTGAAGGAGTGCGATTGGATCATCGAGGCGGTCGCCGAGAATCTGGAGATCAAGCGTGGTCTTCTCAGCAGGGTAGCCGCGCATGTGCATCCGGAAGCCATCCTGACGACCAACACCAGCGGCCTGCCGGTTGCTCAAATCGGCGCCCAGCTCCCTGAGGATCTCCGCCGGCGCTGGTTCGGAACCCACTTCTTCAATCCGCCGCGTTACATGCGCCTTCTCGAGGTGATCGCAACGCCGGAAACGGACCCGGAAGCGGTCGCGGCGATCTCGGATTTTGGTGATCGCCATCTGGGCAAAACGGTTGTTCCCGCCAATGACGTTGCCAACTTCATCGCCAATCGCATCGGAACATTCCTGATGCTGAATACCGTCAAAATCATGCAGGAGCAGGGCCTGAGCATCGAGGAAATCGACCTTCTGACCGGGCCGGCAGTCGGCTGGCCAAAGACCGGCACCTTCCGCCTCGCAGACATGGTGGGCCTTGATGTCCTGGGCAGCGTGGCGCGAAATTTCTCCAACTCCGCCACCGACGAGCGGTCGGACGTGAAGCTGCCCGTAGTCATCGAACAGCTGATTGCGCGCAATTGGCTCGGTGACAAAACGAAGCAGGGCTTTTACAAGAAGGAGCGCGGGGCGGACGGTAAGGAAATCCGCTCGGTGCTGAATCCGGAGACCTTCGAGTATCGTCCTGCTGCCAAGCCATCTTTCCCCTCGCTTGAACTGGCCAGGAACAATGAGTCAGTTTCCGGGAGACTAAGGGTGCTGCTCGAAGCAGACCCCGCGAAGGACCGGGCTGCGCGGTTCTATTGGCGCGCGCTTCCCGAGCTTTGGGCCTATTCGGCAAACCGCATCGGCGAGGTCACTGAAACGATCGTCGATATCGATCGCGCGATCGGCTCAGGCTTTAACTGGGAACTGGGACCGTTTGCGCTGTGGGACGCTGCCGGGGTTCCGAAATCAGTGGAGAGGATGCGCGCTGCGGGAGCGCCGATTCCGCCGGCGGTCGAGAAACTGCTCGCATCCGGTGGCACATCGTGGTATCGCGCAGACGGCACCGAGTACTTCGATGTGAAGACGGGTGTGTATCGCCCCGTGCACCAAAATCCGGAATTGAACTCGGTGGCCAGCTTTAAGCGAACCAAGGGTATCTTTGCCGGTAACTCGGGAATCTCCCTGGTGGATATTGGAGACGGGATTGGCTGCTTCGAATTTCATTCGAAGATGAATGCGCTGGGCTACGATATCGTTTCCTTTCTATCCCAACAACTCAACCCAGGGAGTGAAGCGGTCCGATGCTTCGACGGTTTCATTATCACCAGCGACGCCGAGAATTTCACCGTTGGCGCCAATCTGATGCAACTCCTGCTGGCGATACAGGATGAAGAGTGGGATGAAATCGAGCTGAGCATCCGGCAATTCCAGGGGATGACCCAGGCCATCAAGTTCTGCCAGCGTCCGGTAGTTTCCGCTCCATTTGGCATGTGTCTGGGCGGGGGAACCGAACTGTCCATGCACGCGGCCCTGCGCCAACCGCATTTTGAGCTATACGCCGGACTCGTCGAGACCGGCGTGGGCTTGATCCCAGGCGGCGGTGGGTGCAAAGAGATGCTATTGCGCGCCTTGGCCGCGGCGGATGCGGTCCGCGGTGACGCGCAGGTCGGATCGGTCGAGGTGATTGACGCTCTCAAGAACGTCTTCGAGAACATCGCCATGGCCAAGGTATCGACATCGGCGATCGATGCCCGCTCGTTGCGCATTATCGAAGGCGTCGACTCGATCTCCATGAATCGCAGCCGCCTGGTGAGCGACGCCAAGGCCCAGGCCCTTCGCCTGGTGCGTTGCGGATACACGACACCGGTTGCAAGGACCAACATACCTGCGCCCGGCGAGTCGATTCTGGCGACACTCAGGCTCGGCATCTATCTGCTGCGCGAAGGCGCATACATCAGTGAGCATGACGCGAAGGTAGCCACGCATGTGGCGCGCGTGCTCACCGGCGGCGATGTTACTCCAGGAACCCTGCTGAGCGAGCAGGCGTTGCTCGATCTGGAGCGCGAGGCCTTCCTCTCGCTTTGCGGAGAGCCCAAGACGGTCGAGCGCATCGGATTCACGCTCAAGACCGGCAAGCCGCTTAGAAACTAATTCTTCCTCATGGACATTGCGCAACCCAGAGTATCCGGCATGGAGAGAAGGTTATGAAGCAAGCAGTCGTAGTGAGCGCGGTTCGTACCGCTGTCGGGAAGGCGCCCAAAGGAACGCTCCGTTTTACCCGTCCCGACGACCTTGGCGCAGTCGCCGTGCGAGGCGCCGTGGATCGTGTGCCAACCCTCGATCCCAAAGAGATCGAGGATGTCATCATTGGCTGCGCCATACCCGAGGCCGAACAGGGCCAAAACATGGCCCGACTTATTTCGCTTCGCGCCGGCCTTCCCATTGAAGCCGCCGCGATGACCGTGAACCGCTATTGCGCCTCAGGTTTGCAGACCGTCGCGCTGGCCGCCGAACGCATTCGCAGCGGGGGAGCGGATGTGATCGTTGCCGGCGGGTCGGAGTCGATGTCCTATATTCCCATGGGCGGCAACAAGATTACGATCAACCCATGGCTGATGGACAATCATCCCACCGCTTATATGTCGATGGGCCTGACCGCGGAGCGGGTCGCAAAACACTACGGCGTCTCCCGGGAAGAGTCGGACGAATTCGCCCTTGCCAGTCATCGCAAGGCGCTGGCGGCCATTGCGGCAGGCCGCTTCGAAGATGAAATCGTACCCGTGCCTGTGGCCACGACCGTCATCAACGCTGCCGGAAAGGCTGAGAAAAAAGAGACAGCCTTCAGTGTGGACGAGGGGCCGCGTGCGGACACCTCGATGGAGGCACTGGGGAAATTGCGCGCCGTCTTCCATGCAACCGGGGTCGTCACCGCAGGGAACAGTTCGCAGACCTCCGATGGCGCCGCTGCCGCGGTCGTGATGTCCGATACGCGGGCCAGCGAAATCGGGGCCACGCCATTGGCGCGCTTTGTAGCCTTCAATTACTCCGGTTGCCTGCCTGAAGAGATGGGCATTGGCCCGATCTATGCGATTCCCAAAGCACTGAAGCAGGCCGGACTGACCCTCGACCAGATTGACTTGATCGAGTTGAACGAGGCCTTCGCCGCGCAGTCGCTCGCGGTGATCAAGACGCTGGGCATCGATCCGCAAAGGGTAAACGTCAATGGCGGAGCCATCGCGCTCGGTCATCCGCTGGGCTGCACCGGCACCAAGCTCATTGCCAGCCTGATCCGCGAGATGAAACGGCGCGGATCCCGGTATGGAATGGTGACCATGTGCGTCGGCGGCGGACAGGGCGCGGCAGGTATCTTCGAAAACCTCCAGAACTAATCGGCAAGACCAGTCGGAATTCAAAGTCCATCAGGAGAAATACGATGATCGCAGAGACCGAAGCCAAAATGGCAAAACGAGTTACCGGTGGCAGCTTCCTCATCGAAGATCTGACCCCGAAGGAAATCTTCACACTTGAAGACCTTTCCACGGAACAGAGACAGATCGCCGATCTGGCAGCCCAATTCGCTGAAGAGAAGATATTTCCGCAGGTGCACGAGATCGAAGCGAAGAACTTCGATGTGAGCCGCGATCTGATGAAAGAGCTTGGCGGACTCGGGCTTCTCGGCGTAGATGTGCCCGAGGAGTACGGCGGCATGGATATGGACAAGATTACCTCGACGCTGGTTTCACAGAACCTGAGCATCTCGGCAAGCTTTTCCGTCACCTTCAGTGCACATGTGACCATCGGAACTTTACCCCTTGTCTGGTATGGGACCCCACAGCAGAAAGAGAAGTACCTCCCCAAGCTGGCCAGCGGCCAATGGATCGCGGCCTATGCACTCTCAGAGTCATCGGCAGGCTCGGATGCGATGAACATTCGCGCCCGTGCCACGCTTACGCCCGATGGCAAGCATTACCTGCTCAATGGCGAGAAGATGTGGATCTCGAATGCCGGTATCGCCAGCCTCTTTACCGTCTTCGCCAAGATCGACGGTGAAAAGTTCTCCGCTTTCCTGGTCGAGGCGGGAACAGCGGGGCTCACTATCGGTGCGGAGGAGCATAAGCTTGGCATTCGAGGCTCCTCCACATGCCCGTTGATTCTCGCCGACTGCAAGGTGCCGGTGGAGAATCTGCTCGGGCAGGCAGGCAAGGGGCATCAGATTGCCTTCAATATTCTCAATGTGGGCAGGTACAAGCTGGCCTCTAGCGCCATTGGCGGTGCGCGCAACTCACTGCGCGATGCCATTCGCTATGCCAGGGACCGCATCGCCTTCGGTAAGCCGATTTCTTCTTTCGGCCTGGTGCAGGAAAAGATTGCCCAGAGCGCTGCGGAGATTTATGCGACCGAGGCCGTTCTGTATCGCGTCGTTGGCGCAATCGATGCGGCTCTCGCTGAACTCGATAAGAATTCCCCCACCTTCACGCAGGATGTACAGAAGCGAATCGAGGAATTCGCGGTCGAGTGCTCCATTCTAAAGGTCTTTGGATCGGAGATGGTGGAGCGGGTTGTCGACCGCACGCTGCAGATTCATGGCGGATACGGATACGTTGAGGAATATCCGGTAGAGAGAAGCTATCGCGATGCGCGCATCAACAAGATCTTTGAAGGCACCAACGAGATCAACCGCCTGATCACCACCGGCTGGATGCTCAAGCGCGCAATGCAGGGAACACTGCCGTTGCTGCCGGCCATCAAGAAGGTAATGGATGAGGTAATGGCCGGGCCTGCGGCGCGCATTCCCTATGAAGGCCGGCTGGCGGAAGAGCGCGCGCTGCTTGCCAGCGCCAAGAAGATCGCGCTTTTCTGTTCCGGCGTGGCTTCGCAGAAGTTTGGCAACGAATTCGCCGAACAGCAGGAGGTCATGGGCGCGCTGGCCGACATCCTCAGCGAGGTCCTCGCACTCGAATCGGTCGTTCTTCGCACCGAAAAGATGAATAAGTCAAATTCGATCGCGGTGAAGCTGGCAAAATATTATGCCGCGCAGTCCTTCCGCATCATCGAAACATCCGCGGAGCGTGTTCTCGGCGCGGCGGCCGAGGGCGACATGCTGCGGACGCAGATGACCATTTTCCGGCGTCTGGCAAAACACGAGCCGAGCAATACCGTAGCCTTGGGGCGCGAGATCTCGGTCGCGATGGTCGAGGCAGGGCGCTACAAAATGTAGAGCCCTCGGCGGCAGGGCACGCAGAGGAGAAACTCCTGGATGACAAATCCACGAGAGAATTACAAGCATTTTCAGGCCATCGCCACTCGATGGAACGACAACGATGTCTACGGTCATGTCAATAACATTGAGTACTACGGCTATTTCGATACCGCAATCAACACCTATCTGATCACTGAAGGTGTTTTGAACATTCATGACGGTAAGATCATCGGCGTGTGTGCCGAATCGCATTGCCGGTTTTTTCAGGAACTGGCATTCCCGGAAACGATCGAGGCAGGGTTGCGCGTCGAACGCATCGGCAAGTCCAGCGTGCGTTATGGGATAGGCCTGTTTCGCAGTGGACAGACATCCCCCGCGGCGGAGGGTTGGTGGGTGCAAGTATTCGTGGATCGTGCTACCCGGCGGCCATTCCCGCTGCCAGTGGAACTGCGCGCATCACTCGAAAGTCTCCTCTCCGGGGTATCAACATGAAAGTCCGGGCAGCTATTCTGCGCGAGATGGGAAGAACCGCGCCCTTCATTGAATCGCAACCGCTGACGATGGAGACTGTTGAGCTTGCGCCTCCCGGGCCTGGGGAACTCTGTGTACGCGTGCTGGCAACTGGTTTGTGCCACTCCGACCTATCGGTGATCGACGGCTCTCGCCCGCGGCCAACGCCCATGGTGCTGGGCCACGAAACCACAGGCGAGATCGTCGAGTTGGGCGCCGATGTGGAAGGCTTTCGCGTTGGCGATCGAGTAATCTGCTCCTTCGTTCCGAGTTGCGGCCGCTGCACGCCTTGTGCGAGCGGCCGTGCAGCCTTGTGCGAACCCGGAGCCGCGGCCAATACAGCCGGAACGTTGCTTGGCGGCGGAAGGCGCTGGCACGATGCCCACGGCATAACGCTGCAACATCATCTCGGTGTCTCTGGATTTGCCGAATATACGGTCGTCTCTTCTCACTCGGCAGTGCGCATCGACCACGATCTCGCCCCTCAGATCGCGGCATTGTTCGGATGTGCCGTGATGACGGGAGTAGGTGCGGTCGTCAATACGGCCAAGGTCTCCGCGGGAGAGAGCGTGGCCATCTTCGGGCTCGGAGGCGTCGGCCTGGCCGCTCTGCTTGGAGCGCGCGCCGCGGGCGCCAATCCGCTCATCGCAGTCGATGTAAAGAAACAAAAGTTGGACCTGGCCCGTGAACTGGGCGCCACCCATTGCATCGATGCTGCGCAGCCAGATGCCGTAGAAGCTTTGCTTGAACTCTCTCATGGCGGGGTGCAATACGCCATCGAATCGGTTGGCAGCGAGCGGGTTCTTGCCCAGGCCTATGCGGCCACGCGCCGCGGTGGAACTACGGTCACGCTTGGCCTGCCTGCCCCCGATCGCATGTTCACTGTGCAGGCCGTGAGCTTGGTTGCCGAAGAGCGCACCATCAAAGGCTCATACATGGGGTCCGCGATTCCCTCGCGCGATCTACCCCGTTTCATTGCGCTCTATCGCGCCGGGCTTCTGCCAGTGGATCGGATGCTCACGCACCGCCTGAAGCTCGACGAGATTAACGCCGGCTTCGATCGTCTCGCGCGAGGTGAGGCGATCCGTCAAGTGGTCCTGTTGTAGAAGGCCCTCCCATCGGCCTGCGTGAGCCCATGTCGCGATGAGGAGGTCTCCGTTTGCCGAAGTTTGGCATTCCAGGTCATCCGTTACACCATCGCCACGCGTGGCAAGACCAAAGGGGTAAGTCAAGGACATTCAGGGATTTTTGGGATTGAGAAAATCGACCGTGGCGCTATTTCACCTCGCGAATGGAGTATCTCAACACTGGGGTTCACCCCAACGGCTGGTTATTCCTTGGCGGGTTGGTTTCCACAAGCCGATGACATCAGCAGGTAAGATTATCGTATTACTAAAGCCGAAGCCCCTGGATGAATCAAACCATTTGTTGAGCGCTCGCCATGAATCTGCATTTGCTCCAACCCGAGATTGCAACTCACATTCTTGGACCAGGACAGCCGCGCGCATGGCGCTTTGCTCGGCTCGTCATCGTTTGGTTTACGGTGTGCTTATTTGCCGCGGCTGCGTTTGCGCTCGACCCACAGAAATCCATCACGCAGTTCGTCCATACCGCATGGACGGAAAAGGATGGAGCTCCGGCTGATATCGAAGCCATTACGCAAACCAAAGATGGATATTTGTGGCTCGGAACGCCGACCGGCTTGTTTTCTTTCGACGGCATTCGGTTCGCGCGTTTTGAACCGCGAGCCGGGGAAGATCTTCCGGTCGCGCCGATCCACCGGTTGCTCGCAAGTCGCGACGGAAGTCTGTGGATCGTGTTCTCCTCTGGCAGTGTGAGCCGCCTCCTCAATGGCCACGTGACCTCTTACTCTGAGCCGGATGGTCTCCCTACCACCCTTTTCATTGGTCGAATGCCAGGATGGCAGCTTGATCGCGGGTACCGCGAGAGGTTTGGCGCGCTTCCAGGGTGGGGTCTGGAAGGATGCAACGAGGGAATGGAATTTTCCGGGAAAGCAAGCGCGGAAGGCCTACGCAGGCCAAGCGGGAGTGTCGATGGTCTTCGTCGACAGGGCGGGTACGCTTTGGGTTGTGACGGAAACCAGAGTCATCTTCTACTTTCCCTTCGGACAGAAGCAGTTCATCGATCCGGCCGATCTGCTCGACGTGACAGGGACCGCGTCCAATTTTGTAGAAGCTCCCGATGGCGCGATTTGGATTTCCGAAGGCAGGCGATCTGCCCACACCGTGCGGCGATCGGAGGATCACAGTCCGATGACCGAAGTTCGCGGCGGCGCCAGTTGGGTGCTCTTCGATCGGGATGGTGGTCTTTGGGTGGGGTCGCCCGACGATGGCCTGCGCCGTATTGCCCACCCGGACCGGATCCGAGGCCATCAGATTGCTCAATTTGGCCCGGAAGCCGAACAATTTACGACGAACAATGGGTTCTCGGGAGATTATGTCTATGCCCTGTTCGAAGATCGGGAAGGCAACATTTGGTCGGGAACCAGCCATGGACTCGACCGCTTTCGGGAACGCCCATTTACTTCTATCCCCATTCTCCAACCGGGTATGCCCAGGGGCATCCTGGGCACAAGCGATGGCAGCCTCTGGACCTTCGCTTGGAACGAAAAGATCGCGCGCATTAGTCCTCGCGGCGATCAAGAGGTAATGTCCCGGTATGGGGCAACCTCGATGTTCGAAGACGAGAGTGGTGTTCTGTGGCTCGCCGATCAAGAACCGATAAACGTTTCCCGGTTCCAACAAGGACGGTTCGTTAGTGTCGTCGGCCCTGAGCCTCCCCTGCCGGGGATCCCAACACGGTTCTTTCATGCCATCCGTTCCGAACATCCCTTGCCAGGGGGGGAGTCCTGAGGCGTGTCTTTGGGATTACCCGTGATGGGGAGGGCGGCATTTGGTTGTTCGATCTGGATCAAGGTCTTTTCCGTCTGGCCGATGGCGTACTCACCAAAATCGCCAATCAATCGGAGTCGGTCTACCCCTGGGAGTATTTGTATGCAGATCGAAACGGCCGGATCTGGGTTACCCAATATAGTCATGTGGCGCTCTACGAGAACGGAAAGTCCCATTCTTTTGGAACCAGCGACGGGGTTCCACAGGGGCCGGTTTACGCGATCTATCATGATCGCGCAGGGATCGTCTGGGCATGCGGATGGGGCGGTCTGAGCAAATTTGAGAATGGCCGTTTCCTGCCGCTCTCCAGGTCCAATGGACTTCCGGCGCAGTCCTTCTTCGGCATGGTCGAAGACGATGACGGCTACTGGTGGATTGTCA
This sequence comes from Occallatibacter sp., assembly GCA_036519195.1. Taxonomy (GTDB): domain Bacteria; phylum Acidobacteriota; class Terriglobia; order Terriglobales; family Acidobacteriaceae; genus Telmatobacter. The sequence goes on from DATDLS010000014.1 coordinate 62,865, forward strand.
CCGATGTTGGAGTCCTGCGAATTCCAGCCGGCGAACTTGATCGCGCCGTCGCGAACTCCACCTATCGCATTCGTTATGAATCCTTCAACATGTTTGGCAACCTGTCTGGAAATCCGCGCTACTCGTTCCTGATGCCGCTGATTGCCCGGACCAAGGATGGACGCATCTGGTTTGACACCGCAAACGGGATCGCCTATGTGAATCAGCGGCGCATCAGGAAGAACGATCTGCCTCACCTGTGGATATCGAAACAGTAAAAGTCGGCAACAAGGTGGTAGCTCCACTCGACGGGTTCGTACTGAATCACAATGCAAAAAATATCGAGATCGACTATACGGCTCTTAGTTTGTCGATCCCGGAACGTGTGCTCTTTCGATATGAGCTTGAAGGACATGATACGGAGTGGCAGGAACCGGGGACGCGGCGACAGGCATTTTATAACGATCTTCGCCCAGGAAAATACAAGTTTCGCGTGATCGCCTGCAATGGCGACGGCGTCTGGAGCGAACAAGGAGCAACTCTGGGCTTCGTCGTCGCGCCAGCCTGGTACCAGACGATCTGGTTCAGCGCCTCGTGCCTGGTAGGTTTTGTTCTATTGCTGTGGGCGCTCTATCAATTTCGTCTTCAACAGCTGCAGCAGCAGTTCGGCATGATGTTGGAAGCTCGCCTCGCGGAGCGGAGCCGTATCGCGCGGGACTTGCACGATACCTTGCTGCAAAGTTTTCACGGACTCATGTTTCGATTTCAGGCGGCTCGCAACATGCTCCCCGGGCGACCGGAGCAAGCAATGCAAGCTCTCGATGGCGCGATCGCGAGAACGGAGCAGGCAATCACCGAGAGCCGGGGCGCTATTGGGGACTTACGTTCCGAACCGGTTGCTCAGAGCGATCTGGCAGAATTGCTGACGACAATGGGTCCGGAACTGGCGGCCTTTGAGGATGCGACCGGCAATGGTCCACTGTTCCGCGTGATCGTAGAGGGCGAGCGACGAAGATTGTCTTCGATCCTCCAGGAGGAAGTCTACTGGATCGCACGCGAACTACTGCGAAATGCTTTCCAGCATGCCCATGCACACCGGATCGAAGCCGAGATTCGATATGAGGATCACCTGTTTCGAATGCGCGTACGCGACGATGGAAAAGGAATGGACCCCAATGTGCTCGAAGCTGGTGGACGTCCCGGACACTGGGGATTAACCGGTCTTCGTGAGCGTGCACAGAAACTCAGAGTACGATTGGACTTTTGGAGTGAAATTGGAGCGGGCACGGAGGTTCAGTTGACGGTTCCGGCCGCCGTTGCCTATGAAAAATCGTATGATCGCGTTAGATTCAGGCTGTTCCGAAAGGCGAGAATTCATGAGCATCAACCCTAGTCTGATTCGAATCCTCACCGTCGATGACCACGCGCTCCTGCGCGAGGGGATCGCCGCGCTGGTGAACACCGAACCTGACATGAAGTTAGTCGCGGAGGCGTCCAACGGAGAAGAAGCGATTGAAAAATTTCGCTCACACCGTCCCGACGTAACCTTGATGGATCTCCAGATGCCGGGTTTGAATGGCATCGAGGCAATCAGCCGCATCCAGAGCGAATTCCCTAACGCGCGGATCATTGTCCTGACGACCTACACCGGCGACGTTCAAGTTCTGCGAGCGCTTAAAGCCGGTGCCCGGGGTTACATATTGAAGGGGCACGTGCACCGAGAGCTACTGGACGCAATCCGTGCTGTCCATGCCGGACAAAAGCGGATACCTCCGGAGATTGCAGTAGAGTTGGCTGACCACGCTGCAGACGATGAGTTGAGCCCACGTGAAGTCGATGTCCTACGTTTAATTGCCGCCGGCAACGCCAATAAGCAGATCGCCGACCAGCTCTCGATCGGCGAAGCGACCGTCAAGGGCCACATTACAAACATACTCTCCAAGCTCGCCGCTAACGATCGGACCCATGCCGTTACGATTGGCCTAAGGCGGGGAATTATTGAGCTGCATACCCCCAAAAAGTAGGGTTTCAGACCTCAGCGTTCAACCCTTTCGTGTCCCGCTGCAAATATCCTAGGATGCAACGGGGGGCGCTCTGCAACGCTTATTTTCAACGTTCGCTGACGGCTGGCCTGGTGGAGGACTTCTGCTCCAGCCGCTACTGACCGGCACTGTCCTTCTTGATTGCGGTTTCACGCACCTGGGGAAAGCATCTCAGTTGGTGTTATTCACTCCGCACCTGATCGGAGCTGGCGCCGGGATACTTCTCCTCGTCGGTTTGTGGACCCCAGCCGGGGGCCTACTCGTTACCATTGTTGAGCTGTGGGTTGTTTTGTCACGCGTCGGCGATCCACTGGTTCCACTGATGCTGGCCATTCTCGGTGCCAGTTTGGCAATGATCGGACCTGGTGCCTGGTCCGTTGATGCACGGCTATTCGGGAGGAAGCACATCGAGCCTCCGAAATACTAAGCACGCTCCGGCAACCCAAAAGTATGGGGATCGGGCCTCCCCGAAAGTACTGGCACCGCTTCCGACCATCCATCTGGCTAAAGAACCGACCATCTGGGGTTGTTCGCATGGCGAAGTCTGTTCCACACTCCAGCTAAGGGGGGCACAGAGTTCCACTGATTTTGGGGATGTCGTGAGAGCGGACCGCAGCGACGGCATAGGCGGCGAGTCGAGGACGGTCAAATATTGCCTTTCCGGACGCACAAAGCTTCTCAAGCATGGGCTTTGCCAACCCAGACCTCTCCAGGCAGCCGGAATTTGAAGGAATGTTCAGTGGCAGCACGGATTCTGATGGAAATGCTGAACCTCGTTCGAACTGTGGCGTATGCCGAGTCCACGGTTCTCGTCGATGGCCAAACAGAAAGAGACAAGAAAGTGGTCGGAGCGCCATTCTTTTTTGCAGCAAACGCCGAGATCGAACCTTCGTAAATCTGAACTGCATAGCGATTCCGCTGAGCCGTCGATGACTTGCATAAATCCAGTGCCAGATATCGACAAGATCTACGACAGACAATTCCCAAAGCCACGGCTACACACAGGGAGGAACAGTGAGAGCACACCGTAGGGAAGCAGAAATGTCAGGCCGCGGCAATATCCTCATGTTCGATAAAGGAGTTCGCCTTGATCTGCGAAACGAACCGCAGGGTCGTGCACAAAGCCAACTGACAGTGGCGGAGAGGATGTCGGCAATCGGCAGGATGGCATGCACGAAATCCCACGATATGCGTCACTCGCTCTCGGCGATCTATGCGAACGCCGAGTTCCTCGAGCGCCACGATTTATCTGCGAGTGAGAAGGATGAGCTAGTGGTCGATATTCAAGAAGCAGTGCTCGCGTTGATCGAACGCCTTGATTCACTGGTGCAATTCGGTAGCAGTGGACGAAAAAACCCGGTTGTCCATGAGCGTGTTTCCTTGGTGGTTGAGAAAGCTGTTGCGGCAGCGAAGTTTCATCCTGACGGGCGCAACGTGTCCATCAAAGTCGGCAAGTTAGCTCCGGCGAAAGCAAACATCGACGCGATAAATCTTGAAAGCGCCATCTTTAACTTGCTGCTTAATGCCTGCCAAGCTGCGTCACACTCAACTCGCGTGCCCGAAGTAGAGGCCCATCTTACCGAAGTCGATGAACGGATCTATGTCACGATCCTGGACAATGGTCCCGGCATACCTGCCTGTGTTCGGGAGACGTTGTTCGATCCGTTCGTGACTGCAGGAAAACCCAACGGAACTGGCCTGGGGCTCACCCTGGCTCGTCGAATAGCTGAAGAGCACGGTGGTAGCGTCTGCCTCGAGGAATCGAATTCAAAGGGGACAGTATTCACGCTGAGTCTGACGAAGAACAGATTATTGTGCCAAATTAATTAAGCCGCCCAAAAACTCTGCTCGGCAGACAATAAAAAAACCCACCGGGTATCGTCTCCGGCGGGGTCTTAAGAATAGTAGATATTTGGACTGCCTCGGCATCGTTCTGCGAGGTCAATTACGACCTTAGCACGCTGATAGATCTATTCGGGAGGAATATATGCCACTTGGCTTTCATCAAGTAATATCTGCCTGTTACTGATGGGGGAGTGCTCTTTAGCGACTTAGAAGGTTGCCCTGACCGTCGTCGTCTGGATACGGAGGCAGCAAGTCAACGGGTAACCTCGGCGCGAGTCACCGAGAGGTCACTTTGAAGTGCCCCGTTCGTGATATGGCGCCCTGGTAGCTTCAGGGATACAGTCAATCACAGCCTCTCTTACCAGAGTCGCATAATGGAAGGCCGACGATCAGGGGCTTGAAACCCATTGGCTTTATGTCGGCCTTCCGCACACTTCCTGATTCCCAACCAACTTACAACAGGCCGTTGCGTTGCAGCCAGGAGCTGAACCCCATCGGCTTGCCGTGCGAGTCGCAAAAATGCGGCTTGATTCTGTATCAGGACCTGAAAGCACCATCAGGATAGCTGTACAATGAGGGCCAATTTTCCGTCAGGATTGTGCCGTATGAGACTGTATTTGCTTGTACCAGTCTGCCTTCTGTGCTCTCGTCGTCTGTGCGCAAAAAGCCGACGAGCTTAGCGTCTTGCCTTCAATACCTGATGAACCTTCCGCCGTGGCTCTCGCCGACTGTCCCGCTTCGCTGATTGTTGCCTCTGAGCAAACGTCGGGCCCAGAATCCTACGTGAGGCTTAAACGGCTTGTGATGTCGATGGAACTGGGGCATGATGTCTCTGCGCAATTGATGACCTCCCTTAAGCCACCATCATCATCGGACAGCGTTGGAACTGCTCTACTACTACACACCAACGTGCAGCTATGTAGGGCCTTGAACCGTTATCTCTGCGCATCATTTCTCACGGGCAGAATCAAGACTGGAGGGGCTGGTAGTAACGACAAAACTGCCATTGAAACGTTCAATTCTGTCTTCAATCGGATGGCCCTTGAGACGATTCCGCTCCGGGCGCAAATGAAGGCCGCTGCTCAAGAGGCGCAGAATGGGGAGCAAGGTATGTCAGTGTCAATGACAGAGGGCATCTCTAAAACCCTGGAGGATCGGAAGAATGCGGGAACCGATTTACAAGAACGCCCTAGTGTTGACTGCACTCATCACCGCAGACACGAGCAACAAAACAGCGGCGAAGATGGACACGTGTCGAGATGGCGTGCGCTGCCCTTCAATGCGGCGGATGGCTTGACTGCCCTTGAAAGTCAGATCAATCCGTGCGCCAATGGATAGCATGGCGCCAGAACGCGGCAATAGATTGAGCGGTCTAGCTCAACTCGGGCAGCCTTCGGGTTCGCCGTCTTTTTATGTGCTAGCGACGCAACAGCGGGCCACCATGGAACAGGCGCCGCGTTGGAAGACGACTCAAAAAGAGAAAACCGAGCTATTCCGACCAGACCGCCGCCAGCTCCATGGTGAAGTAGTGTGGCTACGATGCTTGAGCAAGTCCGAAGTCGTGGTGGATCTTTCGGAGCAGATCAGTCGGATGTACCGGCTTGCCGATAAGCTCGAATTGGTTTCCGTTGGCGCGTGCAATTTCCAACAGGCTTTGAGTGTTGGCTTGTCCGGAGAACAATAGAACCTTGCATTCGGGACAGATTTCTTTCATCCGAATGGCCAGGTCGATGCCGTTAAGCTCTGGCATCATCACATCTGAGATGAGCAAGTCAGGAGACTCAGACCCGCTTGCTTCCAAGGCTTTCAGCGGGTGGGTGAATGAAGTGGCTTCGAATCCAGATTTCTGCAAAATCATTGCGAGGGAAGTCGCGATGATTTCCTCGTCATCGACCACGAAAATCCGATGTTGCTTACACTCAATGGACATACTGTCTGCCTTCGGGGACCCTGGTCGGTGGGTTGAAGAGTAGGAGAATACTTATCATAGGATCGCAATCGGGCAATATCGGATATAAAGACGAATGCCAAGCGGTACGGATGGGCGATGGATCGGCACTCTGGTAACCAATTCAGCATGTACCGTGCGAAGGCTGGTGTAAGGGGCGGCAGACCGGCGAAGGTTGCGAGGAGACTCAGGTCGCCGGGGCGGAAAATCTCCTTAGCGTAATCATGCGCTAAGGGGCTGGATACAAACAGAGAAAAGGGCGCTAGTTGGCCTCTAGCCCGAGTTTACCAGCCCTGGCGGGCGATGAGATCCTTCACCAATTCGTGCTGGCCATAGACTGTGACACACTTGCCCGCGAGTACTCCAATGGCGACGCGATGCCGCACCCCATGCAAGCCTAGCTCGATACCACTGTGGCGAAGCCCCTCGCGGGCGAGGCGTTCACCCGGTCCGCGTCCCGCACCATTTGCACGATGGTGTGTTCCAGTACGCCGGCACGGATTCGCTGGAAGCAGGACTGGCTAGACAAGACCAACCGGGACTTGAGTTCCCGTCAGGAGTCGTTACGCAGAGCATGCATGGGATCGATGGATGCAGCTCGGATCGATGGAATGCACGCTGCCAAAAAGCCAGTCAGGGCGATGGATATGCAAACGACCGAGAGCACGAGCGGATCACGAGGCTCGACGCCATATAGCACTGTTTTGAGCACGGAAGCAGACAGAAGCGATGCTCCAACGCCAAGGAGAACTCCGGTAAGCAACAAAACTGCTGCATCGCGCAGAATCATCCTCATCACGGTACTTCGCGGGGCCCCCAGAGCGAGTCGCACGCCGATCTCCCTTGTCCGGCGCGACACTGAGTAGGCCATCACACCGTAGAGCCCAACCACTGTCAGAGTGAGCGCCAAGCCTGCAAACGTGCCGAGTAGGATCATGGCGAATCGCGGTTGGCTCAGCTGCAAGGAGAGCAACTCCGGCATGGTATGCACGTCAGTTACCGGGATATCGCGGTCCAGGGAAGAGACCAACCGCCTCACCTCGGACTCAAGACTCGCCGGATCAACGGATGTACGCACGGCTGAATACAGGCAACACCAATTCGGGACCTGGCTGGCAGGCAGATACATCGCCGGGGACATCTCCAGCTGCGTAGCCGAATGCCGGATATTGCCCACAACGCCGACAATGGTGCGTAATTGCGGACCGCCCGCAGCCTGGTTGACTACACCCGGCTTCAGCTTCTTTCCCACCGCATTCTCTCCGGAAAAATACTGCTGCGCAAAAGCCTGATTCACCAGCATCACCGGAGGCGCCTTCACATCATCTGCGTCGGTGAAATCGCGGCCTTCGAGCAGCGGAACCTGCATGGTTTGGAAGAAGCCGGGTGAGGTGAGGGAAAGTTCGGCGCCCGGCCGCTGTCCCTCTGGAACGAGAACCTCCGGGTTCTCGAAACTGACAACGGCAAGGTCATCCACCATAGGCAGAAAGACCGACCCGCCTGCCGACTGCACTCCGGGCAGAGCGCGCAGCGACTCGAAATATTTCTGATAGAACTGCGGGCGAGTGTCTTTGTAGCGAGAGTCGGGAGTCTCGAAAGTAAAAGTCAGAATGTGATCTGGGCGGAAGCCCTCGTCCATATGCGTCAGCTTCACGAAGGAGGTAACCAGGAGTCCGGCCCCGGCAGTCAGCATGATTCCCAGTGTCACCTGTCCTATAACCAAGGCTGAGCGCAACCAGTCATGGCCTGTAATGTTGGAGCGCCCGCCTTCCTTCAACGTCGAAATCAAATCGGCCTTTGATGCCGTCACGGCGGGGATGATCCCGAACAGAGCGCCCGAGAGCAGGGATATGACAAGCGCAAAGCCGAGAACCGGCAGATTCACCCCGGCATCCGCCGCGCGAGGCACACTGTCCCCAATCAGCCGAAGCAAAGCCGGTGTGCAAATGAATGCCAGGGCACATCCTGCCAAACCCCCAGCTATGCCTAGCAGCAGACTCTCGGCCAACAACTGCCTCACAATTCTGCTTCTGCCCGCACCCAGAGCAGAGCGCACCGCGATCTCCCGCTGCCGATCACGCATGCGCGCCAGCAGCAGGTTGGCAATGTTCCCACACGCAATCAGCAGCACCAGCGCCACTGCGCCCAACACGACCATCAGCAAAGTGCTTGTGTCGCCAAGCAGCGATTTCAGTATGGACTCGACCTCAGCGGAGCTATGTTTCGTATTCGTCTTGGGATATTGCTGCGCCAGCCGCGCAGCAATTGCCTTCATATCCTGATCGGCCTGTTCCACCGTAATACCGGGTCTTAATCTGCCCACCACAGTAAGAAAGTGCACGCCGCGATTGGTCAGCAAGGGATGAGGATTGGAGGGGTCGTCATCGGACGCAAAGGTCGTCCAGAAGCTGTTTTTTGGCTGATTGACCGGAAAGCGAAATGCCTGCGGCATTACGCCTATCACGTTAAAGGTAGTCCCGCTAAGGCTGATCGTACGGCCGAGCACGGACCTATCACCGGCAAACTGCGACTCCCACAGTGAATGGCTGATCAGCAGGACACGTGAACCTCGCCTTTCTTCTTCCGGCGTAAATCCTCGACCCAGTTCCGGCGAAACGCCGAGCATCGGCAGTAGGTCCCACGAGACGGCCTGCCCGTTCAGCCGCAGAACTCGAGCCACGCCGGTCAGGGTATACGAGGTGTCATGATAAGAAACCAGATGTACGAAGCTGCGATTCTGCGCGCGCCAGTCAAAGAAGTCAGGGTAACTGACATCGCTGGACTCGAAGTGCTGTTGCTCGCTTCCTTTGACTTCCACGAGTTGTTGCGGCTTGACATACGGCAGCGGGCGCAGCATCACTGCATCGACGATGCTGAAAACGGTTGTGTTTGCACCGATGCCAAGTGCAAGGATGACGATTACCATGGCACTGAATCCGGGCGCCTTTCCGATTTGCCGGAATGCATATTTCAGGTCGCTCAGAATGGATTCGAAAGTTGGCCATTGCCACACTTCGCGGCTGCGCTCCTCAATTCGCGTCACGTTGCCAAACTCACGGCGGGCAATTTGTTCCGCCTGCCCCTTGGTCATGCCGCGGTCCATCAAATCGGCGATCTTTTCGTCGAGATGCTCACGGATCGATTCCGAGAGTTCCTCATAATGACGATGGCGAGTGAACAACTGTTGGAACCAGCCCATAGAGCCCCCTACTGTCCCGCCAATGCGAGTACGCGAGTGACGCCTGCGAACATCTTCTCGACACTTGCAAGCTCCTGTTCCAGGTGTTTCTTGCCTGCTTCGGTCACTCTGAAGATCCGCACTGGACGGTTTCTGGCTGACAGGCCCATCTCGGTTTCGAGCCAACCGGCCTTCAGCATCCGCTGCAGGGCAGGATAGAGAGAGCCTTCCTCGATCTGGAGATAGTCCTCGGAAATATCCTTGAGCCGTTGAGCGAGCGCATAGCCGTGCATCGGCCTCCAACTCAGGCTCTTGAGAATCATCAGTTCCAGGGCGCCAGGGAAGAGGTCGCGGTATTCGGATTTTTTTACCATGCAATCATGATACATCAAAAATATTAGTTTAAAACTAGTATTGTGGACTTAGGGTATTTTCGGCACGGGCGGTATTCGTCATATGGTCTCCTGTATTGGCCCTCGGTTCCATGCTCCGACGTCCGAGACATCTGACTGTTACATGTCCGTCCGGGCGTGCAAAGCATGCCATCAGAAAATTCCCTGCGCACGTCGAGACAATGCCTGGTTCCTGGATTAGCGGGGAATGCCCGCTTTGCGGGCAGCGACGGCGGTATCTGCCAGCGGACATATTCCAGGAGCGTCTCTTGCATGAACTTCTGGCAGATCTCGGCGCACCCGAAACAAGAAACGAAGCGGGCCATCGCCCGCGAAGAGCAGGAACGCACGAACCGGGGCCGGTTTGCCGGCAAACTCCTAGTTGCTGCAGCCGCCATCGCGGCCGTTCGTCTAATTCGCGACGACATCAGTTCGCCGACACCAAGGCTCTAGACCGCAGGTATCGGACGGCGTCAGCCTGGCGCGCATGATCCTGAAGCGGGTGATTTGGGGGCTGAGCGCTTCCGGGCGCCAGACCTGCAACCAATCGCGGACGATACTCAGACGCGGCAGAGAAACAGCGAGCACTGGCAGAACCATCCCTCTAGAGTGACTTGGGGAGAAATTCACCTCATGTCTTTGTCCCGATCGTTCAGGAACTCGGACGATCGTGTGGCAGCCTCATTCGCTTCTCAGCGCACGAACCGGGCCGCGCCAAACTTAAGCACCGCCTGTCGCCGGGCCTCGCTCTGCGGCAGACCGGCGCGCAGATTCTCTAGCGTCTGCAGTGCGATGTGCTCTTCGATCTCTTCCCGCAACCTTTGATCTTCCCGGCGCGCGCCGATTAAACTTGCCAGACGCACGAAAAACCGCCTGAGGAATCTCATGACAGATCCTCCGCCTTGACCGCGAAGAACCTGGCGATAATCGTCGCCGTTTGCTCCCAGCCACGAGTCTCGGTTTGAAGCAGCTTCTGTCCGGCTCGTGTCAGGGAATAGAACCGCGCCCGGCGATTGTTCTCCGAAGCTCCCCATACGGACGCAATCGCGCCTTCCTGCTCTAATTTCAGCAGCACGGGATACAGGGTGCCTTGATTCACGGCCAGCAGATCGCCGCTGATCTGCTCAATGCGCCGGGCGATCCCGTAGCCGTGTAGCGGCCCGAGAACCTCGAGAGTTTTGAGAACCATCAGCGCGAGAGTCCCCTGCAGGACATCTGTCTTTTGTTTCATGGGTACCGACATCTTGGTTTCCAAAGGGAATCATGCCACAGTTCCTTTAGGAAAACAACAGGTGGGTCGCCAGGCATTTCTGAACGCGCAATCCTCATATCGATGTTTCTTGGCTTATCCCGGAGAAGAACGATGACGTCGCAGGCGCATAAAAGAGATTCCGGAGATGAGAACTGCAGACTACATTACACTTTTAGCCAATTTGCTCACCGACACCGCGCAAGCGGAATTTGGGCTGCGAGCGGATGAGCCGCCAACCGGACCGTTAACCGGAAGTGCCCATCCATTGGTCCCCTTCAGCTCCGTCACTCCCAACGCTTTTGCGCGGAAGAGCTTCGGCATGCCCTTTGCATGTGCCGTCGGAGGCGGGATGATGCTCCTTGCAGCGCCTGGTTGCACCGGTCGCCAGTCCTGCCTGTCATCAGCCTCCGTTGCCCGTAAGGGCCTTTGCCCATTCTGTGGTCCCGCGGTATCGGCAGGACTCCGCCGCGACTTTCGCTGACTCGGCGAGAGCCTCCACGAATCCGCTTCCGGACGCAGCGAAATAGCAGAATGCTCCATGAAATACATCCCCCGCCCCGGTCGTGTCCACAACTTGCACCTGCGGAACCTGCATCGTTCCTTCGATAAGGCCGGAGACAAAGCGGATCGGTGCAGCTCCCTTGGTGATCGCGATACTCTTTACGCCTGCATTTTTCAAGTAGTTGTTGACGTCGTCACCGGTTGCGCACTTGGGAGGCAGGAAATCAGCCGAACAGATCGCTGTATCTACGTTCTTGAGGAGTTCTTCAGTCCCCTCTTTCCAACTTCCAGCGTCCAGCACAACTTGTGTACCCCGAGTCTTGGCAGCCTTGGCCCACGCTTGGCATGCCTGCATATGGTGGCCATCGACTAAAAGGACACTGGCTTGTTCGCAGACCTTCGGATCGACCTCGGCGTGCAGAGCGGTCACGCGAGTTGTATTGGCGGAAACAACGTTGCGGTTGCCGTTGCCATCGACAGATACCGACGAGATCGCTGGCGCCTCATTAAATTCGGGATTGAGGTCGATTGCCTGGACCGAGTGCCTCTGAAGCTCGGTCCGCACGACGGAGGCCATCGCATGGCGGCCGATGGTTGTCACAAGTGTGGGGGACCCGCCAAGCAGAGCAAATGTTATGGATGCGTTTGTTGCAGGACCGCCGACGCATACATTCTGGCTCTGCGCCACGACCTTTGTGTTTGCCGAAGGAAACTCGTCAACCTCATAGACAACATCGATCGTCGATAGTCCCACGAAAATGCTAGCCGTCATTGATCACTCCCTCCAACTAAATTATGCCGGTTGACACCCTGGAGTTGCCTGGGAACACAGTTGACCGACGCCACGTCACCGGTATAGCCAATGGCTTAGCCCGCTGTGAATGGATTTGGGGTACTCTTCAATTACCTTGGCAAAAGGATCTCAGCAATCAACAGAAGCGATGAGGTCGTCGCCGTGCAGTGTTTTAGTGGAGCTTTAAACGCTTCTCTGCCGGTGGCGAGACCGCTGAAGGACTCTTGTGAGTGTAGCCGCCTGACGAGCGTGTCCCTCCCACATGGAAAGACACCACAGATGTCGCTAGATCGAGCGCAGAAAATCCATTAGCACCTATCCATCTGAAATTCTGCACGTTTAGCGCGGAAAATCTTTCGAACTATGCACCATGACCTCTGTTCATAGGCAGCTGAGCGGATTCTTCCTAGGTCTCCAACTTTATGAAGTTCTGCCCATTTTGCTTCCGGCTGCGCTCAGTTGAGGATGGGTCATTTCGCCAGCGCTTGTTGTTTGAAGGAGTTGAACAGTTGTGGTGGGCAACGGTGGAATAGCCATAGGGCGGTGACCGATCATGACATACAACATCCACAAAAGATAGAATGCGCGGCAGCTGCCGAATCAGGCGATTTTCACTCTCGCTTCGAATCCCAATCGTCTTCACTGACCAACACGCGCATCCGGCGGTACTAGCTATTTTACATGCCTGGGCGGCCTGACAAAAACCGGCCTGACAAAAACCGATTGAAGCTTATTGAATCGCAAGAACTTCCAGAACGATCCGGACGACGCTGGCAAGAAGGAGCGCTACTAGCCGAGGCGCTGATCTGGAAATACGTTGTGCTCGAATCTCTCCTCAGAATCTCGAGTTGCCATGCGGCTGCGGGTGGGTACGTGAAAGCCGAGTTGGCGAAACGGAAACTCGGCCCCTAGAATTCGTTCTGGGGCCAGCCGCAGCCGGATTGGCGCAAGGAGGTTTCCGATGAAAAAAGCGAGTTTTCCTAGCCGAAACGGACAAAACATCATCATCTCCGCAACCCTCAACTCCCCCCAGGGATTCGATGAAAGCACGAGATGCCCAGCAGTTGTGGTTTCGCATCCCGGCGGCGGTGTGAAGGAGCAGACAGCCGGAAGGTATGCGAAGAAGCTGGCGGAGAAGGGCTTCGTCACCATTGCCTACGAGGCTTTGTCCCAGGGCGAGAGCAAAGGTGAACCAGGTCAGCTCGAAAACCCCTACATTCGCACCGAAGATGTCTGCGGAGCGATCGACTCCATGACGACGCTGACTGACGTGGATCGGGAGCGCATCGGTGAGATGGGCATCTGTGCCGGTGCGGGCGATACCGCCAACGCAACGATCATCGACCGTCGCATCAAAGCCATGGGCTCGGTCAGCGAAGTGAATACCGGCTCGATGTTCCGTAAAGGATGGGACAGCAACATCAAGGATGCCGACGCTACTCCTGCGCTGGAAAACGGATCGAAGGCGCGTACAGCCGAGGCTGGCGGTGCAGTTTTCGTGACCATGCCGCGCGTCCCGTTGCGCAAGGAAGACGCACCCAACAGGGAACTGGAACAAGCGTGGCAGTACTACCACACGCGGTGGGCGCAGTATCCTATAGCTCCCGGCTTTGCGACGGCCCGCAGCCTGAACCAGATCATCACCTATGACGCCTACAGCAAAGCCGAGGCGTTCCTTGGGCAGCCGCTGCAGATCGTCGCAGGTAGCATGGCGGGCAGCAAGGGGATGAGCGATGACCTGTATAAGCGCGCAGCCAGCAAGGAAAAGAACTTCCACGTCATGGAGGGTGCCAGCCACATGAGCCTCTACGACATTCCGAAATCCCGGGACGAGGCCATCTCCCTGCCGTCTCCATTTTTCCAGTCGACTCTCTAACAACCCGCAAGAAGTCACGAAGGCTGTGGGGATCTTGCACTTCACCAAAAGCGGGCGGGTCCGGAGCGGGGGTGTCATTGCGCTGCCGGCTGCAGGAAGAATCCGTTTCCGCAGATGCGCGAGTTCGAAGGATGCGAACGGCAAATCCGGCATTTATTCCGCGGAACCATCGTGGAGAGGGGGCGCTCAAGTCCGCAGCCGAGCAACAGGACTTCCAGCCGTTAGAGAAGCTGCTGAACATTGTCACCCGCTGTATGAGGACAAACAGGATCTCGAGTCGTACGCCATGCCGGGCCGGCCCGATCAGCGCGTCAAGCATACTTTCTGAGGAACCTGACGACGCAGATCTCCTGCGCTAGTATTTCAACCCTTCGCCGAAAGGAGCGAGATGAAGCCATCTGTTTCTGACCTTGGAGCCATCGGGTTCGCGCTCGCGGGGTTCACCTTCTGGGTGCTCGCCGATAGTTCTATCAAACTGGTCGGTCAGTCGGGCCTGCCGCCGTATGAGATGGTGGCGTTCCTGGGCCTCTTCATGGCCATGTTCCTCGGCGCGTATACCCTGATGCGTGGAAATACGCAGGCCGTGCGGCCACACCGCCTTGGGCGCCAGCTAACGCGCGCTTGCCTGGATATGGCAAACAATGTATGCGTGGTCATTGCGCTGCGCCATCTGACGCTCACCATGTTTTATATCCTCGTCTTTACCGCTCCCATGGTCATCGTTCTGCTGTCGGCCGTGTTTCTCAAAGAGGGCTTGTCATGGCGAAAGGGGACGGCTATCGTCGTCGGATTTGCCGGCGTGGTCATCGCCGTGGATCCCTGGGGCAGTGCGCGCCAGGGAGACTTGATCGGGTTCGCCGCATGCATGATCTGTGTTGCCTGCTTCTCTGTGAATATGGTCTGGTCGCGCGTGCTCACACGCACCGAGTCGCCGGAGAGCCTGGCCTTCTTCTCAGGCCTTGTGACGGCGGCAGTTGGTTTTGTTCTCATGCTCTTCCATGCCGCGCCATTGACGGCGCGCCTCACTGCTGGACTGTTTGCCATGGGCCTATTCTGCGCGGCCGGAACACTCTGCTTCTACATCGCCGTCAAGCACACCTCGGCCGCGAATGTCTCGCAGTATCACTACACACAGCTGCTTACCGGCATGCTGATCTCCTTCCTGGTGTGGCACGACAAGCCGGGATTCTTGGTCCTCGTAGGCGGCTCGCTCATCCTCGCCTCAGGACTGTACATCGCCGTTGCCGCGCAAGACCTCCTCCCTCTGACTGAGGGCAATTGACACCACCCCCCAACCGCTCCAGTGCTGGCGAGTGCCGGCCGACCGACCCCGACGATGGGTACGAAGTGGGCAACCTGAGAGATGAACCCGGGGAGAATTGGCGGTTGTTGGCGAACGCCGCGCTTCTCAGTGTCTGCTTCTCGAACTCAAGCATTGGAAGGTTTTTGTCGCAATTTTGCACTATTGCAGGTGCAATAAAACCCGCCAACAGTTGCTTGATCGTCTCGAGCGACCGGATGTCACGGAAGCCACGAAATTTGAGAGAGAAGACCATGACGGGGAGAAAGCGGCTGGCGAGTGTCTTGGCGGATTTGCCGTAGGTTGAGACAGACTGACGGTTGGGCCAACACTTTGTTTTCGTAAAGAGGGAAGTCAAGCAATGAATTTCCTCTTTATTGAAGTGTCTTGGTCTGCGCGAGCTTCTCGGCTCTCTCCGGCGCAATTGCAGAACCGTCCTTCGCATCTGGTTCAACGCCTGTCCGATCCCAGTCCGCTTTTCCGTATGGATTGATCGCCCCTTGTCTCCGGATACCCATTCCAAAATGGTCGTCGAGTTCTCCGGTTCGCAGGCAGTTCAAAACGTCGACCAACGAGATGCCTCATCTCTCTTGAATACGCGGTTTTTGCAGGCGTGCATAGCAGTTTGAGCCGTGATCAGTGTGGCAGACACGATTCCGATCATATTACTCAACACTTCAATACGGAACTCGAGACGAACCTCTCGTGTTGTCGACAGTCGGAAAGTTCGGTCCAGGTGCCGGGCTGAATCTGCTAACTGAGATTCCGACCATCGCCGGCGCCAGAAAGGAAACGTTTGCACTCCCCATCAAGGCCGTTTACGATTCGTACCTATGAAGAATCATGGCAATCTTCTTTTCTGTGTTTTTCTTTTGGCTACGCAGCTTTTGTTTGCCCAATCCCCAGTCTCAAGTCCTGACCCCCTGGCGCCCACACAGGACGCGAAGTCCGCTGCGGCCATCGATCGCGAATGGCAAGAATCGGTGGCCAAATACGATGGGGAGCGCAAGCGGTTGTTGAGCATTGAGGAGCAGCAGGAGAACGATGGGCCCTATCGTGCCGACTGGGCAACGCTGATGAAGTACCAGCAGCCGCAGTGGTACAAGGACGCCAAATTCGGCATCTTCATCCACTGGGGGGTCTATTCGGTTCCGGCGGCGGAGAATGAGTGGTACCCGCGGAATATGTACCGGCCAACCGAGGGAGCCTACAAGAACTTCCAGGAGCACTTCGCCTCCAAGGACCCGGCCGAAAAGGACGCCAAGGGATACAAGGATCTCATCCCCTCGTTTCGAGCCGAGAAGTTCGATGCGGTGGCGTGGGCCAGACTCTTCAAGGAGTCCGGCGCGCAATATGTGGTTCCGGTGGCGGAACACCATGATGGCTTTTCGATGTACGACTCGGGCCTGTCGGACTGGACGGTGGTGAAGATGGGGCCCAAGCGCGACACCCTGGGCGAATTGGCCGGCGCCATTCGCGCTGAGGGGCTGCATTTCGGGCTCAGTTCCCATCGCGCAGAACACAACTTCTTTTTCAGTGGCGGCCGCGCCATCCGCTCCGACGTGAATGACCCCAAATACGCTTCCCTATATGGACCGGCCCATCATTGGTTCGAGGCTGGCGGCGACGACCACGGCCTGGCGAACGATTGGACCTGGGTAAGCGACGCTTGGACCCAGGATTGGTTGGCTCGCGATACGGAACTGGTGGAAAAATACAAGCCGGAGGTGGTCTACTTCGACTGGTGGATCGGCCATCCGAGGTTCCGCGGCGCGGTTGCCCAGTTTGCCGCCTTCTATTACAACTACGCCGCGGCCCATGGGTATACCGGCGTCATCGACTTTAAGGACTATTCGCTGAATTGGAAGGCCGGGGTACGGGACTTTGAACGCGGCCAGCAGGACCACATTGTGGCCGACCACTGGCAAACTGATACCTCGATAAGCAACGCTAGTTGGGGCTACATCGAGCACGACACTTTCAAGTCGCCTGAGTTCCTGGTACGGCAACTGGTTGACATTGTGAGCAAGAACGGCAACCTGCTGTTGAACTTCGGTCCGCGCTCCGACGGGACCATTCCCGACCAGGTGCAGATTACCCTGCGCGAGATGGGCGCATGGCTCAAGATCAATGGCGATGCCATCTATGCGACGACGCCTTGGAAGACTTTCGGAGAAGGACCGACGCAGGTGATGGCCGGCGCCTTTCACGATACCGACACCAAACCGTACACGGCTGAGGATTTCCGCTTCACGGCCAAAGGAACCACGGTATATGCCATCGGCATGGCTTGCCCGGCGAATGGAAAAGCTATCATTCATTCTCTGGGGTGGGCGCATGAAGGGAGCGCGATTGCGATCGCACAGGTTGAACTCCTCGGTTCGATCGAGAAGGTGAACTGGACGCAGGGCGCTGACGCACTTGAAGTAACGCTTCCAACCCAAGCCGCATGCAAGTATGCTTACGCGCTGAAACTGACCCCGGCAGGCAAATAGGGGAATCCCAGTCTGCGCGGGCACAATTGAAATTCAGCCAAAAGTAGACTCTGGTTCAATGCGCAAAATCTAGAAGGTGCTCTGGATTGCCATGTGGCGGGCACGCAGATGATCTAGGCGCATCAATATTGCTTGAGATGCTACTCAACCTGCAGCATCAAGCACAGACGATCAGCACGCAAGCGATCATGCGGTTATTCGCCGGCAATCCCCGGACAGAGCTCGCAATTGGTACGCGTCCCTGCGCTGGCCTTCTTTGCGCCGTCGTTCGTTCAACCAACGTGGCGGGCAAGGAGACTTTTGCATGCAGTGAGAATGCGAAGTGAGGGAAAAGCAAAGAGCAAAGATCTCGGGCCAGCTTTCCGGATTTACGGGGCGGATGAAGCCAGGTGCTGAGCCGAGCGGAGTTTCAGCACCTTTTCGATCAGATCTGCTGCGCGGCCTGGCCCATCCAATTGCTGAATGGCTCTCTGCAGGACCTGGGCCGCCTCGCGGTATCTGGCTTCTTGAAGCACCTGCATGACCGCTGCGCGAAGCCTGGCCCGATTTAGCCTGCGCCGTGGAACGACCACGGCTGCTCCGCGGGCTTTGACGCGCGCAGCCACCCCGGGTTGGTCGTTGCCGAGAGGCACAGCCACCAGGGGCACTCCCTCGGACAGCGACTCAAGGACTGTGTTGAGGCCGGCATGCGTGATCACCAGCGCGGCCCGCTTCAGAATCTCCAGTTGGGGAGCAAAGCGCACCACCAGCGGATTGCCGGCCAGCTTCCCCAGCACTGCCGGATCGAGCCCGCCACCGAGGGAGATCAACAATTGTGAGTCGAGTCCGGCACAGGCATCAGCAATCGTTCTGAAGATGGCTTCCGAACCGTTCTGAAGAGTGCCCAGAGATGCGTAAATGAGCGGGCGTCCATCGAGGCGCTCCCAGGGAAACTCGACCGCCGGCCGCTGTTGAGCGTGTACGAACGGCCCGGTATAGTGAAGCCCTGCTGGCTTTTTGCCTTCGACTTCGAACTCTAGTGCCTCGGGCAACTGGGTAATTTGTGCCAGTGGCGATAGCGCTTCCTCGGGATGCCTGAAGGGCTTCAGTCCCCATGCGCTACGCTGTTGGTTCACTTCCTTGAAGATGGGAGCTGCTATCCGCGACAGCGACAGAATTCCGAGTCGGTTCCGCAAACGGCTAAGCCGATCCTGCCCGGCCGCCCAGCCGAACCAAAAGGGTGGAAACCGGTCGTCCTGAACCATGGGAGGAATCAAGGCAATGGAGATCCGAGGCAGTCCCAAATAGTCTGCTACGCTTCCAGCAAACTCGGCCTGGTCGACCAGCACGGCTTCTACGTTGGCCGTTCGTACCGCTTCCGGCCCCTCACGAAGGACCATTCGCGCCGATTTTCTCACTCGTTCCAACGTAAATCGAAGGGACGCGAGCCCGGTTAATCGGGCCATATGCTCGTCCAGCTTCTGGACGGTGCCGGACGGATAGTCTTCGGCGCCGATCCGATGGAACTCGACGCCCGCGGCACGCACACGCGCCTCGGCGTCTGCAATTCCGAAGATGACTACCTGATGGCCTCTCTGTTGCAAGGAACGCGCCAGCGCAGACATTGGATTGAGATGACCGGTTCCCGGATAACAAAATGCTCCAAATCTCGCCATTGATCCTCTTCATTCCTCTGATTTCAAGTACTGTTGGACACCGATGCGGCAACGGTGCCGGGATTCCGTCCTGATTGTCGCGGAACGGATGGTTATATATCTTAGACACCCTTCGAACCAATTTGGGAATCGATCAAGACAATGCTCTTTGGTGGCAGGCGCATATATTCATCCAGTCGGCTTGGCGCCGCCTCACGTGCACCCCGTTTTTCCCTGCGCACTTCATATCCAACGTGGGACGGCCTATGTGGATAAGGTTTGTCGAACCAACGATGGAGGCCGAAAAGTCTACCCGCCGATTGCACCCGCTCGAGAGCTTCATTGCCTTCGAACGGCATTTGGGCCCCTAAAGGACAGCGATCGTGCAGTCGGCTCGGTTCAAGTCCGCGCTGCGTCGGATAGCTTTTTTTTGAACTACATTGAGCGGGCGCGGGCCAGTTCCACGATCCTATTGATCATGTCCATGTACGAGTAGCCGGCCTTCTTGGCCGCCATAGCCATTTCAGCCCCGCTGGCGAGCCAAGGGTTTGGGTTCGCTTCGATGACGTACGCCTCGCCTTTCTTGTTTAGTCGTAAATCTATGCGGCCGTAGTCACGCAGCTTGAGAGCGCGATATGCAGCGAGTGCGGTGTCCTGAAGTTTTTTCGTCGTCTCCTCGTCGAGGTCTTCGACCGGTGCGGACTTTGTCATCCTGTAGGCTTCGGTCTCGTGATCGAACTTCACGTCCTGGCCGGCGATCCACGGGGTTCCCTTGGGGAGCTTGGAGAAGTCGAGTTCAATAAGCGGGAGCACCTCGGCGTTATCGTTTCCGAGAATGGCGGCGTAGATTTCGCGGCCTTCGATGTACTCCTCAATGAGTGCTGGGCTGTCGAATTCCTCCTGGATATAGTGAATGCGCTCCATCAGCTCTTTCACGCTACCGACGACGGAGTCATTGTCGATGCCGACGGATCCGTCTTCGGAGACAGGCTTGACGATCAGCGGAAACTCGATATCGTGCGAGTGGTCGGTAAGGCCTTTATAGGAGGTTGCGAAGTCCGGGGTCTTTATCTTGTGAAAGTCGAAAATCTTTTTTGCAATCGACTTGTCCTGGGCAAGATAGAGAGCCTCCGGGCCGCCGCCGGTATACGGAATATGGAGCAGTTCCAAATATGCGGCGATGTTCTTGTCCATCGTGTCGTGGCCGGCGTAAGACTCAGTGAGGTTGAAGACCAGGTCTGCACCGCACTTTGCGAGCGCAATCAGCGATTGGTTCCGGCCGTCGAGAACGTGATAGGAAGGTTCGTGCCCGAGCTTTGTCAACGCCTCGAAGATCTCTTCGCGGTCGTACAGCGGATCTTTCCTTTTCCGACGTTGGCCGCTCTTGCCGCGCGGTGCTTTTACCGGCTCTGGCTCTGGTTCCGGCGGCCCTTCTTCCCAGACGTCGTGCAAGATCGATACTTTTAAGTTTGCCATGATGCCTTTACACCTTTTTGGTGTGACCCACAATCGCCGACCATTGCATATATGATCACCAATCAGGGCGAAATGAACTTGCCTCGAGTGATGTAGTTCATCGCCAGCGCAGTCACGTACACGGTGACTTCGATGAGAGACTCTCTTTCACATTGTATGTCGGCACGCAGACCGAGGTCACTGACCCTTGCTTCGATGGTCTCCACCAACTTCTTAACCAGCGGACGCTGAACGCCCGACCAGTAATTCACCTTGTCGACGAGCACCTTGCGGTTCTCGCGAAGAAGGTCGACCGCTGGGCGAACATTCTTCCTGCGGCGCTTCGATACATTGAAGATATCGCGCAGATCTGGCTCGAGGGGCAGCTCGCCTGGAGCAAGCTGCTGTTCGAGCGCACGCCGATAGAACTCGCCGACCGTCACATCCATTTCATCGACGGTAATATCGGTATCGCCGTGTGCCACCACAGGGTCGGCATCGCCGAGCTTGCGGCCAATACGATCCATGTAGAGCAGCTTCTTTATCGCGCCCCAGCCTTTGTACCGCTTCCGCCAGTTGGAGCGAGGTGTCAGCCATACTGCGAACGTCTCGGCGAAGTCTTCGTCGGGATGCTTTTGCGCGTACCAGCCTTCCATGTGCCGCACGAACTGGCGCGAGAATGGAACCGGTTTGTAGCTGTCTCGGTAAGGTCGCCGGAACGGTCCGAAGAGGTCGTGCCACTTTTCCGTCTTATAGAGCGCATAGGCGTAATTGAAGGCGTGGCCAGCTTCGTGGCGCATGTACATCATGATCTGCCGGACGTCTTCAATGTCGTTCATCTCCGATTCAAGGCGCTGCAACTGCGGATCGGCCAGGTAGAACGGGATTCCGATGACCGGCTCCATGTTCGGGCAACCCCACTCATCGGTGAGGTAGCACTTGGGGCGGAACCTGGTGAGCCCCTTGGCGTCCAATTCACTGTAGAGTTGCTGGACGAAGCGTTCGAGGGGAGAGCCTTCCAGCTTCAAGCCGAGCTGCTGAATCGGCTTGGAGAGGATCTCCTGGACTTCTACCGGCGCTTTTTCGAAATTGGCCACAGATGGCCGAAGCGTAGCACAGGTACCCCTATACGTGTCGCCATGCTCTCACAGCGAGGGTGACTCCTGCAGTCACAGGCAGAACCTGGAAAAGCAAAGACCAGGGGTCCAGACAAGCAAAGGCCGATGATGAGCCTGCTTTTTGCTCCAGTCTGGGAATGAAAACCACACAAAGACGCGGCCGAAGCCCGGGGCGGCTAGACTACCGCCCAGGATCCATTCAAAACCTTCTTCCCGGCACATGCCACGCTCAGGTCCTCCAAAGCTCGACAACTAGAATGGCTTTTTTCGGTTCCGGGAGTGACGCCAACCCGTCAATTATGAAAGATAACGTCAGGGGGGCCGGCGACACGACAGCGACCTGAGCGACTGAACTACGTCCCCAAGATTTGTTTCAGCATCTTTGATATATGTCACATAGAATAAGATAGTTAGCAGATTTCGCTATTTTCGCCCTGTTGTACAACTTCGCTGCTTTGGACTCAATTTCGGGCCTTTTTTGGACACCAAACTGAACACCAAAACCATCATGCATTCCATACGCCGCGCTGATCTTCACAAGCTGTGGCTTCGCGGCGATGGCCTGGGCGACGTTTGAGCTGACTTCGGATTGATAGCAGCCGGGATCGGTGCATTCTGTGGAATCTGAGCAAATTGCAGGTCTTTCCTGCTGGCTACTCGCCGACGCCCCACTGAGGTGAGGCGAAATCTTCAATCTCTTTGAAGGAGCCGTTCAGCAATCGATGGACGTTGAGCAGGATGAGGTGTGCAAAAGAGTCAATCATCGAGATCGGCTGCCGCCGAGCCTGCTCCGGTCTTTGGACTCGTTGGTTTTCTCACGTGTGCTCCTGCGTCATCGCCGAATTGCCCGTGTGGTGGTGGAGCGGGTTGATATCCGGCGAAGTGCATGGGATATCTCGGTCTCCCATGCTCGCTGGAACTAAGCATTTCAGCGAGAGGAATGGTCGCTCTGATTACTTGTGTCCCGGTCGTGTGTTCCATGCCTTCGATCCGGCCGCGCCGTGAGTTGATGTCGCCAATGATCATTCCCATGAACTCCTCGGGGACAGTCACCTCCACGGCCATCACCGGCTCCAGCAGAACTGGCAAAGCCTTCCTGGCCGCTTCCTTCAAGGCGATCGAGCCGGCGATCTTGAAGGCCATCTCGTTCGAGTCCACTTCGTGGTAGCTGCCGTCAAACAGCGTCACCTTGACGTCCACGACGCGGTAGCCGGCCAGGATACCCAATTCCAGCGCAGCCTGCACACCCTGATCGATGTGCTTGACGTATTCCTCGGGCACCACGCCGCCCTTGATGTCGTTGATGAACTCGTAGCCCGCACCCGGTTCGACGCGGAGCTTGCAATGCCCGTAGTTGCCCGAGCCGCCCGCTTGCCGGATGTATTTGCCCTCGGCCTCAGCCTGTCGGCGAATCGACTCTTTGTAGCTGACCTTCAGCTTACCGATGTTCGCTTCGTACTGGGGAGTGATTTTCTCGCGGAACTCCATCAGCTCCAGCTCATCCTCACCACTGACAAGCAGGCCGTTTCCGTAGGCGTTTACTTTAATCTTGAATGTCGGATAAGCCTGAATGAGTGTGTTCAGCTGCCGTTGAAGGGCTGCACGGCCTTCTTCGTTGATGAATTCGATTGCGAACGACATTATCCCGTGAACCTCGCCGCCTCGGCTTGTCATTTGCACTCCTCCGGCAATGGCCGCGTGTACAGATCTAAGAAGTATTATGTCTGATCCATATTGCGACCATCGTCGCAGTCTGACGCCGGCAGTACTGGCCTCAGAGAAGTGATTTGCACCAGCTCAGCTCCCATCTGACGCGGTGTCGTGCCTGCAGGTCGGAGCACATTTGCTAATTTCGCCAGGAGATCTTCGCAGGCGGCGACAGCATCTTCAACAGCTGCCTGCTCTGCCTCGCCGAGCGGAACCTCCTGCAGCAATCACAACAGATGCGTCTTGCCCTCCAGCGGCAAAGAAGCAGTGGGCGGTTTCGCAAGTAAAAATCGCACTTGACACGAGCCATGGGATGCTGACACTGGTCAAAGAAATCGTAAGTGCAGCAGCCGTGACCCAGATCATTAAACTTCCACGGCTCGCTCGCTGAACGTCCGCTTTGCACCAGGTCCTGATCGACGAAGGAACCTCGAGCAAGCAAACAGCATCAGCAGCCAGCGTCTCGCCCGTATCCTGTACGGTGACATCGTTCTTCTGCTAGCGTATACAGCCAAGGCGCAAACGAGAAATCTCATTTTTTTGCGAAGTCCAGCAAAGAGCCACACAATAGCGAGCGCTCGGCACATTTCGATCGGATATGCCTGCGGACGGCTGCGACCACGTCTTCCGGGACCGCGTCTGGGTAGGTCATCGGCAGTTAGGTTCAATCCTGCCCAAACCAGCTTGGCCCAGATGTCGTCGGCAATGGCCCGAGGGTTCGGCCCGATGAGTGCGATCAGGCTCTTGGGCATCACCATGCCCAGGACCGGGTCGAACTTGCGCGGGATCAGATCCCACTCCTGGAGATCACGGAAAAGGATCCGCAATATCGAAATGCGGCCAGCTCATGTGCTGGGGGTGAGTACCTGCCCGCAACTCTTCACATGGGCGGGCTCGTCGCTGCACAGTTGAAACCGGGACTATACCTTCGAGAAGAGCCGGCTGACTCAGGTTGCTCGCGTGGCTCGAGTCTTTTTCCCCGTGGACTTCTTTCCGGAACGGGGTTCATCCAGAAACTGGATGCGCGGGGGGAGGCCCATCTTGATCCGCTCGGCTTCTCGCTGATGGACGGTGATGTAGACGTCGTCCGGGTCACGCAGCGTCTCCTCTTCGCTGCGCTGTTGGCTTTGAAAGAGCCAGGCTTCGGTATGCTCGACGCCAGTCATCGACTCCACGATATCCAGGCTGATTACGGCCCGAACAGACTGAATCAGAGACTGGTTGTAGAGAAGGGCTTCCGGGTCGATGGCAAACTTGTTACTTAGCTCTTCGAGTAGCTCGACCATCTTCTGCGCGCACAGATTGAACTGGTAGAGATGCTCATAGACCGGAAACCGCAGTGGCGGTGTTCCCGTTCCTGCGTGACGCACGGCGTCTCGCCATTCCTGTTGGCGCTTGTCCGAAACTTGGCTATTGCGGAAAAGCTTTCGAAAGACAGGGTTTGTATCCGGAGTTGCCCGGCGGGTATCTTTAATTACAGCCATATTGTCGCCTTTCACGGAAAGTGAAGTGTCGTCAGGGATGTGTCGGTGTTCTAGCCAGCACTGTCCAGATCCACAGGAACGACGCCACTACCGACTCGACGGCGGCAATTGTTTCATGCAACGGCGTTCCGAAAGATTGAGGACAACCTAGGCTCCTCTCATCTACGGCTGACCGCTGAAAGTTGTATCAACCCAGTGAAGCGATCACGGATGGTTTGACTGCACCTGTAGGTAGGTCATCAAAATCTGCTTGCCTGTTGGCTCGGCGCTTCCGCCCTTCGGTTCAGCGGTTACGAAAACCTTGTTGAGTCGGGTGAGTGTCTTGGTGTCGTTGAACCTCAACACCC